>CAUDCB010000172.1 GCA_958447915.1 uncultured Collinsella sp.
GTTCACGCCCTGGGCCAGCGCCTCCTCAATCTTGCGCTCTTCCTGAGCCTTTGCGGCCTCGCGCTCGCGCTTCTCCTTGCGCTTTTTGCGACGACCAGTGGACTCGCGAGAGGCCTCCTCGACGGCGGCACGAGCCTCCTCGAGCACCTTCTCACGGCTGTACTCCTCGGCCTCGCGAGCCATGCGGCTGTAGTGGTCCTCTTCGTTGTTGTGACCGCCCTTGCGCTTCTTGCCCTTGCCCTGCTTGTCGGGGTTGGGGAAGTCCATACCGGCAGCGACGTTGTTGCTGGCATTGGTGCGATGGCTGTGCGGGCGGTTCTCGGAGGCGTTGCGCTCGGAGTTGTTGTCGGAGGCGTTGCGATCGTTACGACGGCCACCGCGACGGTCGTTGTTGCCGCCACGACGGTTGCCGCGCTCGGCAGCGCGCTCGGCCTTGGCCTTCTGCTCGGCGTCCTTCTTCTCCTTGAGCACGGTCTCCTGTGCGGCGATCTGGTCGAGCAGAGAGCGGAAACGCGAACCGGAGTCGGAAGCGGGAACGGCGCGGCGCTGGGCCTCGCGGGCAGCCTCCTCCTTCTCGCGGGCAAGGCGCTCCTGCTCGGCCTTCTTCTTGGCCTCGGCCTCGGCGCGGGCGGCCTCCTCGGCAGCCTGGGCGGCGGCGAACTGGCGGCGCTCCTCCTCGCGTGCCTTCTCGGCGGCGATGCGCTCGCGCTCTGCCTCGGCAGCGCGTGCTGCCTCCTCGGCGGCAGCGGCCTGCTCCTCGGCCTGCTTGGCGGCCTCGACTTCCTGGGCGCGGGCCTCGATCACCGAGGCGAGCTGCTTGCGGACCATAGCGACGTAGGCGTCCTCCAGAGCGGAGGAAGCGGACTTAGCGGGAATCTTCATTTCGGCGAGATGACCCATCAGTTCCTTGGAGGTCATGCCGAACTCTTTGGCCAGGGTGGACACACGGACTTTTGCCATATGACTTCACCTACCCTTTCTGGCACCTTGGGTGCCTAGAGACTGAACGAGCGTGGGGTATGCGCTGGGACCTGCCCGGCGCGACCGCGCGCTAGATCAGGTCCTCCGCATCATCGAAGGCGTCGGTGTCGTGGACACCGCAGAAACGGGAGCCGGGACGGGCCTGGTTGCGGCACTGGATGCCGTCCTCGGACACGAACTCGCAGCGACGGACGTCCTCGTCCTCCTCGTCACCGATAAGGTCGGCGGCGGGCTCCTCGTGAACGGGAACGTTCTTGAGGATGTCGGCGGCAAGGGTCTCAGACTTGATGTCGATATGCCAACCGGTCAGGCGCGCGGCGAGGCGGGCGTTCTGGCCCTCCTTGCCGATGGCGAGGGACAGCTGGTCGTCGGGCACGATAACGCCGGCGTAGGCCTTCTCCTCGTCGATAAGGACGCGGGTGACCTTAGCAGGCGACAGGGCGTTGGCGACATAGACGGCCGGATCGGCATCCCACAGGATGACGTCGACGCGCTCGCCACGGAGCTCGCCCACGACGGCGCGAACACGGCTGCCCTTAGGGCCGACGCAGGCGCCAACGGGATCCAGGCGATCGTCGAGCGAGTGGACGGCGACCTTGGAGCGCTGGCCGGGCTCGCGGGCGATCGACTTGATCTGGACGGTGCCCTCATAGATCTCGGGCACCTCCTGCTCAAACAGACGACGCATGAGCTCGGGGTGGGTACGGGAGATGACAATCGGCGGACGGCTGTGCTCGCCACGAACCGGCTGCAGGTTAGAGTTGGGGTCGCGAACGTCGATGATCACGGCCTTGATGTGCTGATTGTGCAGATAGCGCTCGCCCATCGGACGCTCGTTGCGCTCGTTCTCGTAACGGCGCTGGTCGAAGTGCGGAAGCTCGGCCTCGACGCCCTCGCGGATCTTGACGATCGTGAAGTCGGGCGTGGACTGCAGCACGGTACCGCTAATGAGGTCACCGATACGGCCGGCGAACTCCTCGTAGATCTGCTCACGGGCGGAGTTGCGCACGATGGCGTTGATCTCGGCCTTGGCGTGCTGGGCGGCGATGCGGCTCGTGTTCTTAGGGGTGACGTCGATCTCCTCGAACTCGGTGAAGTTGCCTTCCTCGTCCATGGAATCGTCGATCGGCTCCAGGCGGTAGACGTAGATCTTGCCGGTGGTGCGGTCGATGGTCACCTTGGCGCCCCACTCAAGATGCAGGATCTCGGCATAGCTCTTGGCGAGCGACTGCTCCAGGCGGTCGATCAGGTAGAGCTGGTCGATGTGCCTTTCCTGGCAAAGCTCCATCAGGGCGGTCATCATGTCGGATGCTGCCATCTTACTTTCCTTCCTTCGCGGGCTTGAAGTCGTAGGTGGGCTTCAACTTGCACTTTTTAACATCAGAGAAATCGAGGGTGACGGACTCGCCGTCCTCGAGCTCGAGGGTCACGTTCGTCTCGGTGGCGGCGGCAATCTTGCCGGCGTACTTGCGACGGCCCTCGGTGGCGGTGGAGGTGAGCTCGCAGTTCTCGCCCACAAAGCGGGCAAAGTCACGCGGGCGGCGCAGCGGGCGCGCCATACCCGGGCTCGACACCTCGAGCGTATAGCTCGAAGAGATGGGGTCGAGCTCCTCAATCACATCGCCGACCCATTTGGTGTTGGCCGTGACGTCATTGAGCGACAGGCTCTGGCCCTCGGCACCCTCGATACGCACGCGCACGCAGGGGGCCTTAGTGGCACCCACGAGCTCAACGTCGACAATGTCGACATCGTGCTGGGGAGCAACGGCCTCGAGCGCGTCGATGATCGCCTGCTCGGTCTTGGTCTTGACCATTGCGGCACCTCCATCCATACAAAAAAGAAGCGGGGCCGAAACCCCACTTCTTTCAATTACAACTTCATTTGCAAGCAAACTATACCAATACCTGCACAAACGTGCAACCACAACACAAACCCGCAGGTCAGCGTGAGCACAGGTTCTCCACAAGAAATGGATAATTGGGTGATGTCGCAAGTGTCCTTAACCAAAAAGAGGGGCGACTCCCTACGGAATCGCCCCTCGCTTTTTGATGTCAGCTATGCGCGCAGCGCTTACTTAACCACCAGGTTAACCAGCTTGCCGGGCACGCAGATGGCCTTGACGACCGTCTTGCCCTCAAGCCACTTGGCAACGGCGGCCTCGGCGGCAGCCTGCATCTCCTCGTTGGAGGCGTCGCGGGCGACGTCGATGCGGCCACGGACCTTGCCGAGCACCTGTACGACGATCTGCACCGTGTCCTCGATGGACTCGGCCAGGTCAAACTCGGGCCAGGCGGCGGTGTAGGCGTTGTCCTCACAGCCGAGCGCCTCATGCCACAGCTCATCGGCCCAGAACGGGCAGATGGGGGCAAGGACGCTCACGATATCCTTGGCCACGCCGTAGCACAGGGCCTTGTCACGGGAAGCGCCCTCAGTAGCGTTGAGGTAGGCGCTCGCGGCATTGACGAGTTCCATGACGGCCGAGATCGCGGTGTTGAACTGGCCGCGGTCGAAGTCCTCGGTGCACTTGGCGATGGTGCGATGGCGCTCGCGGTAGAGCTTCATTGCTGTCTCGTCGAGCGCGGACTTGTCAAAGGCCACGTTGGCGTCGCCGGACTGGACGAGCTGCCACACGATACGCCAGGCGCGCTTAATGAAGCGGTTAGCGCCCTCGACGGCCTTGGGATCCCAGTCGAAGTCCTTCTCGGGCGGGGCGATAAACAGGATCGCCAGACGCATGGTGTCGGCACCGTAGGGCTCAATGACCGAACTCGGGGGCACGACGTTGCCCTTGGACTTGGACATGGTGTCGCCGTTCTCGTCCTTGACCATGCCCTGGCACAGCAGGTTGGTAAAGGGTTCGTCAACGCTCAGCAGGCCCAGGTCGCGCAGCGCCTTGGTAAAGAAGCGACTGTAGAGCAGGTGCAAAATGGCGTGCTCGATGCCGCCGATGTAGTTATCGACGGGCATCCAACGATCGGCGGCCTCACGGGAGAAGGGCAGCTCGGTGTTGTGCGGGTCGGTATAGCGCAGGTAATACCAGCTGGAGCAGGTGAAGGTGTCCATGGTATCGGTCTCGCGCTTGGCCGGGCGACCACAGACCGGGCAGGTGGTCTCGTAGAACTCCTTGCACTCGGCGAGGGTCTCGCCGGCACCCAGGTCCAGGTTCTCGGGCAGCGTCACCGGCAGCTGGTCCTCGGGCACGGGCACGATGCCGCAGTGCTCGCAGTGGATGGCCGGGATGGGGTTGCCCCAGTAACGCTGACGGCTGATGAGCCAGTCGCGCAGGCGGAACTCGACCTTGCGACGGCCGCAGCCCATGGCCTCGAGGTCGGCAACGATTGCAGCCTCGCCCTCGGAGTGCTTGCCGCCGCGCATACCGGTGTACTTGCCGGACTGG
>CAUDCB010000173.1 GCA_958447915.1 uncultured Collinsella sp.
TATCTGATAAAAGAAGGTGCGCCGGCTTTCGCCGGCGCTTAATGAGGAATCTAGTTGGTGCTCATTCGTTTTGCTGCAGATTCGACGTAGCTTGCCATCTCATCGACGTCGCAGACGTCTTCGAAGCGGACGGGTTTGGATTCGAGTTCGGCGAGCTGGGTCGGGGCGACCGTGTTGGTTGCCTGCTCGAGCACGCGCATGGCTTCAAAATCATCCTCGGGAACGTTAAGCCCCAGAGCGTCGCAGCAGGCGCGCGGGAACTTGTAGGGGCTGGCGGTCGAAAGCAGCACGCGGGCCTTGGCGCCCTCGGCGGGAGCGACCTGCTCAAAGACGTGATAGCCGCAGGCGGTGTGCGGGTCGATCACGTAGTCGTTCGCATCCCAGCAGCTCTTGATGGCGGCGCGAACCTCGTTCTCGCTGGCCCAGCCGCAGCCAAAGACGCCCTGAATCTTGGCCAGCAGCTCGGCGGGCACCTCGTAGCGGCCGGTCTGGGCAAGCTGCTCCATAAGGCCGGCAACGAGCTCGCAGTCGCCGTCGGACAGGAAGTACAGCATGCGCTCCAGGTTGGAGCTGATGAGGATGTCCATCGACGGCGAGATGGTCGTGAAGAACGGACGGTTGCGGTCGTAGACGCCGGTGGTCAGGAAGTCGGCAAGCACGTTGTTCTTGTCGCTCGCGACGATGAGCTTGGCGACGGGCAGACCCATGCGCTTGGCATAGTAGCCGGCCAGGATATCGCCAAAGTTGCCGGTCGGTACGCAGAACTCAACGGCGTCGCCTGCCTCGATGGCGCCGGCGCGCAGCAGCTGTGCATAGGCGGCAAAGTAGTAGACGACCTGCGGCACCAGGCGGCCGACGTTGATGGAGTTGGCGCTCGAAAGCACCGTGCCGCCGGCCTCCAGGCCCTTGGCAAGCTCTTTATCGGCAAAGATGCGCTTGACGGCACTCTGGGCGTCGTCAAAGTTGCCGCGGATGCCGCAGACGGCGACGTTATCGCCCTCCTGTGTGGACATCTGCAGATTCTGCACGCGGCTGACTTTGCCTTCGGGATAAAAGACGGTAATACCCGTGCCCGGAGCGTCGGCAAAACCGGCGAGTGCGGCCTTGCCGGTGTCGCCGGACGTGGCGGTGACGATCATGATGCGCTCGGCGCCACCGTCCTTGGCAGAGGTACGGGCCATCAAGCGGGGGAGCATCTGCAGGGCGACGTCCTTAAAGGCGCTCGTGGGGCCGCCAAAGAGCTCCATCACATAGGTCTGAGGGGCGTCAGCGCCCGGCGCAGTGTCGAGTTTGACGAGCGGCGTAACCTCTTCACTCGCGAACGTGCCGCGATATGCCTCGTCGACACACGCCGAAATTTCTTCGGCCGTGTAATCATTCAGTAACATTCCCAACACATCTTGAGCGATTTCAAAGTACGATTTATCTGAAAGCGAGCTGATATCGACCTGCTGGGTGCCGAGCTCGTCCGAGACAAACAAACCCCCGTCGGGAGCGATGCCGGTGCGGATTGCCACCTTACTTGAGCACGATAAAGTGCGTCCTCGTGTACTATGATAAGTTCCCATATAACACTGCTCCTCGGATGCCTTGGTCCCAATCGGTGAAACCATGGTATCAGAGCGCGCAAAATAGGTTCGCAGAGGCTTTTTAGAAAGGTAACCTCCAGCCCATGATTAAGATTGCCAAGTTTGGCGGCTCGTCGGTCGCCGACGCCGAACACTTTAAGAAGATCAAGGCCATCGTCGATGCCGACCCTGCCCGCCGTTTTGTGGTGGTTTCTGCCTGCGGTCGCCGTTTTAAGGGCGACACCAAGGTGACCGACCTGCTCTACCTGGTTAACGCGCACGTTAAGTACCACGTGTCGTGCGAGGAGCTGCTCGAGGACATTGGCCAGCGCTACTTTGATATCGCTGACGAGTTGGAGCTCACCTATCCCATCCGCGAAGAGTTTGCGGCCTTTGCCGAGCGTGCTCGCTCCGGTGGCTACTCCACTGAGGAGCTTGTGAGCCGTGGCGAGTACTTTACCGCGCGCCTGATGGCTGAGTACCTGGGCCTACCGTTCCTGGACGCCGCGACGGTTGTGGCGTTCCATCACGACGGTACGCTCAGTATGAATCGCACCTCCGAGCTGGTGCAGGAGTACGGTCAGCAGGGCGGCTTTGTTATGCCCGGTTTCTACGGCGCGACGCGTGAGGGCCAGATCAAGCTGCTCGATCGTGGCGGCGGCGATATCTCGGGCTCGATTCTGGCCAAGTGCCTGGGCGCCGACCTTTACGAGAACTGGACCGACGTTTCGGGCTTCTACTCTGCCGATCCGCGTATTGTTCCCGAGGCTCAGCCCATCGCCCGCGTTACCTACGAGGAGCTGCGCGAGCTTTCGTACATGGGCGCAAGTGTCCTGCACGAGGAGGCCGTGTTCCCCGTGCGCGAGGCGGGTATTCCGCTGGTCATCAAGAACACCAATGCGCCGCAGGACCCCGGCACCATCATTAGCGAGACGGCTGATGAAGGCGAGGCAGAGCCCATCATTACCGGTGTGACCGGCAAGCGCGGTTTTGTCGCCATCAACGTGGCCCGCGACCGCACCAAGCCCCGCGTTGGCTTTATGCGCCGTGCACTTTCGGTCTTCGAGCGCTATGACGTTTCCGTCGAGCACATGCCCACCGGTGTCGACCGCTTTGGCGCCGTGGTGCAGGAGCAGGATGTGCACGATTCGCTGTACTCACTCGTGGGCGACATCCAGCAGGAGGTCGAGCCGCTCGAGATCGAGGTCGTTGAGGGTCTGGCGCTTATCGCGACCGTCGGTCGTAACCTGCGCGGCCGTGCCGGTATCTCGGGCCATCTGTTTGGCATGCTCGGCCAGGCTGGCGTGAGCGTGCGTATGATTTCGCAGAGCTGTGACGAGATCAATATCATTATCGGTGTCGAGGAGAAGGACTTTGACCTGGCGATTCAGACCATCTACCGTGCCTTCTCCGATGAGAACGGCATTGTGAAGGTCTCTGACCTGGAGGCCCCCGCGCCGGTCGATCCCGCCCTGGCTGCGCTCAAAAAGTAGCGACTGCTCGGTAGATTTTTGGGTCATGTCTCAAAAATCTACGGCGGGGCGTTTGTTTCGGTTTCGTTTCGACGGGGCGGGTTTCGTGCCCGCCCTGTTCTTGTATACACTGGCAACAATAATCGGCCTGCTCGGCGTGCGGGCAAAAGCCACAACCTTTAAAGGGGGAAGCATGAAACAGTACACGGTTGCTATTTTGGGCGCGACGGGAGCTGTAGGCACCCAGATGCTCGAGTGCCTCAACGAGCAGGAGTTCCCAGTTGGCAAGCTCAAGCTGCTGGCAAGTGCACGCTCCGCGGGTAAAACCGTCGAGTTCCGCGGCGAGCAGATCGTGATTGAAGAGGCTTGCCCCGAGGCCTTTGAGGGCTGCGACATTGTGCTTGGAGCCGCCGGTGACGATATCGCGAAGGAGCTGCTGCCCGAGGCCGTCAAGCGCGGCGCCGTCGTGGTCGACAACAGCCATGCCTTCCGTATGGATCCCGAGGTGCCGCTGGTCGTGCCCGAGATCAATGCCGACGATATCAAGTGGCATCACGGCCTTATCGCTAACCCCAACTGCGCGACTATCATCGGCCTGGTTCCCACCTGGCCGCTGCACCAGCTTGCCGGCGTGAAGCGTATGATCGTGTCCACGTATCAGGCGGCTTCGGGTGCCGGCGCTCCCGGCATGGCCGAGCTTGAGGCTCAGCTGGCCGCCCTGGGCCGTGGCGAGGAGATTCCCGAGCCGCGCGCATTTGCCGCCCAGCTCGCGAGCAACCTGATTCCGCAGATTGGCGGCGTCAAGGAGGAGGGCTTTACCTCCGAGGAGATGAAACTGCAGAACGAGGGCCGCAAGATCATGCATCTGCCCGAGCTGCGCGTGAATTGCACCTGCGTGCGCGTGCCGGTGCTGCGCTCGCACTCCGAGAGCATTACGCTCGAGTTTGAGCGCGATATTACGGTCGAGGAGGCCCGTGCTGCGCTGGCTGCCGCTCCCGGCGTCAAGCTGGTTGACGATATGGCTGCTGAGGATGCGCACGACCGCTTCCCCATGCCGATGGACACGTCCGACCAGGACCTGATCTGGGTCGGTCGTGTGCGTCGCGACATCTCGAACCCCGAGGCTGCGCGCGGCATCACCTTCTGGTGCTGCGGCGACCAAATCCGTAAGGGCGCGGCAACCAACGCCGTCCAGATCGCCAAGCTGCTCTGCGAGTAGGTTGACCTGTCCGGCGGGGGCCGGGCTTAGTTTTCAGAACGTCCTCGACCATGTGTGGCGCCATGTACGGCTCCGTGCGTGCCCCGGG
>CAUDCB010000174.1 GCA_958447915.1 uncultured Collinsella sp.
GCACGGTTCATGTTCGCGATCTCCGACTCCATGTGGGCCTTTCGCTCCTCGAACATGGCCTTGCGTTTGGGGTATGTTGAGGGACCCTCCGCGCACCATTCCATGAACAGCCGGATGTCCTTGATCTCCATCCCCGCCTTCTTTAGGCATTCGATGACCCGAAGCGCCTCGAGTTCCGTATCGCTGAACCGACGAATGCCGGACGCCCGCTCCAGCCCCGGGAACAATCCCTGTTTGTCGTAATATCGCAGCGTAGAAGTGGGCAACCCGAACATCTCCGACACTTGTCCGATTGTGTACATGGCTCCTCCGAATAAATCTCAAATTCATTCCTTGACCTAAAGTTAGGTTTAGGTATTACCTTCATTCTCGTTAATAAAACAGAGAATGCAAGGGATGTTTCGTAATGAGCAAAAAGGTTTTGATAGTTTCTTCAAGTCAACGAAAGCATGGCAATTCCGAGACGTTGGCGGACGCTTTCGCCAACGGTGCGCGGGAAGCGGACCACAGCGTTGAGACCGTGCGCCTGCGCGAAAAGCAAATAGGCTTCTGCAGGGGCTGCCTTGCCTGCCTAAAGCTTGGTCACTGTGTTATCCAAGACGATGCCGTGGAAATTGCCGCCAAGATGCACGACGCCGATGTTCTGGTGTTCGCAACGCCCGTCTACTACTACAGCGTCTGTGGCCAGCTCAAGACCATGCTCGACCGCGCCAACCCACTATTTGGCTCCGATTATGCATTCAGCGAGGCGTATCTATTGGCAACGGCGGTGGAGGACGGGCGCTCAACCTTCGACGGCGCGAAAAAGGCAGTGCAGGGATGGGTTGACTGTTTCTCCCGTTGCACGCTTGCCGGTACGGTTTTCGCCGGCGGCGTAGACGGCGTGGGCGAAATCGCCGGCCATCCCGCTCTGGAGCAGGCGCGACAAATGGGCATGGGAATCTGAGCGGGCCGTTTAGCCGCGCGGAAGTAGATTAGTGTCCAAACCATCGACAGGAGGAAATTGATCATGGTAATTAAGCAGACGGCGGGCAGAAATGCCCTGGGGGAGTTTGCTCCCAAATTCGCACAGCTCAATGACGATGTGCTGTTCGGCGAGGTGTGGAGCCGAGAGGGCGAGCTCTCCTTGCGCGATCGTAGCATGGTGACGGTGGTGGCCCTGATGTCGCAGGGACTGACGGACTCTTCGTTCAAATATCACTTGGCGTCCGCGAAGAACAACGGCGTGACCAGGGCGGAGATAGCGGAAATCCTTACGCAGGCAGCGTTTTACGCGGGATGGCCCAAGGCATGGGCGGCCTTCCGCATGGCGAAGGAGGTCTGGCCGGATGGCGATGCCACCGACGCAAAGGCCGAGCACCAAAACGAGATGGCCTTTCCCATCGGTGCCCCCAACGATGCATTCGCGAAGTACTTTATCGGGCAAAGCTACCTCGCGCCCCTTTCCACCGAGCAGGTCGGTGTCCACAACGTGACGTTCGAGCCCGGCTGCCGCAACAACTGGCACGTCCATAACGCCAAAAGCGGCGGTGGGCAGATCCTCGTCTGCGTGGCTGGTCGAGGGTTTTACCAGGAGTGGGGAAAGCCGGCACAGGAGCTGCGCCCCGGCGACGTGGTCAACATCGCCCCGGGGGTGAAGCACTGGCACGGCGCCGCGCCCGACAGCTGGTTCTCGCATCTCGCGTTGGAGGTTCCGGGCGAGGAGACTTCCAACGAGTGGCTGGAGCC
This sequence comes from uncultured Collinsella sp., assembly GCA_958447915.1. Taxonomy (GTDB): domain Bacteria; phylum Actinomycetota; class Coriobacteriia; order Coriobacteriales; family Coriobacteriaceae; genus Collinsella. The sequence goes on from CAUDCB010000174.1 coordinate 1,729, forward strand.
CGTGGGCGACGATGCATACCTTAAAGCGACCAACAAGGAGGCTTAAGCACCGTCGCCCGTTCGCGCCGCCGAGAGCAGGGCGCCCAAATCGGCCAGAATCGCCTCCGCCCTGCTCCCGAGCTGCAGCGGCGCCGAGTCGCCCGAGATGTTTACGCTTAACAGATGCGCATCCGGTAGCTTCGCGGTCATGCTCCAGAACGGGAGCGTGATGATGCCCGGGGTCATCTCACCCACGCCGAGCTCCAACAACAGCACGCGGCCATCGCTGTGCTCGCACACAAAGCGCTCGTATCGTCCGAGGCTCTCGCGCCATGCCGCGCCCTGCAGAAACGTGTCGTCGCGCACCCACGGCACAAGCTGCCAGCCGCAGTGCGGGCATCGGGGGACATCCTCGCTTCGGATTTCGAACCCCGCCATGCCCGCAAGCATGCGCTCGACGTAGGGACTCGCGTCGAAGAGCTCGTCGCAGCATGGTTGCTTGCACTGAAGGTATGAGAAGCTCCCTTGATAGTTACAGGTTCTCTCGGCGGGAAATGTCTTTTCGACCTGGGTGTCCACATTGGTGCTCAGGATGAAGTAGTCCTTGTGAGCGATGAGGGACCGTAGGTCGAGATAGGGCTGCGAGGCCGGCTCGCGTAGCATAAAGTCGATGTATCGCGCATAGTAGGCCCATTGCTGCTCGAGGCTGGGGTAGAGGTGGTAGAAGCCGTCGAAAAGACTCTTGAAACCAAAGGCTTGCTGCCAGTCCGCCATCCCGGCACGCGTCATGCTCGCGCGGTTGTAATGGTTGAACCCCGCGGCGCTCGACATACCCGATCCGATGCCGACGATGATGGCGTCGGCATCGTCGATAAGGCTTCGAAGCCTATACGCTTCCTTCTCTAGAGACGGCATTGGGCAATCTCCTCGAAAGCCGGGGTCATATCGCCGTCAACGAGAATCGTCTCGCACGATGCATCGGGCGCCATGGCCTGGCTGTAGTTGAACACGATGTAGGTTGCGTGCTCGCAGGCGTTCGCGATCTGAGCGAGCATGCGCTTTATGACGCCGTTGCGCACCCCCACGCCAAGTTCGAGGATGGCGACCCTGCCGTTGCGATGGGCTTGCACAAGGCGCTCGAGTTCCTCGAGCTGTGCCATGGCGAGGGCATCTGGATGGGCGAGACGCTGCTCGTCAATCGACGTGCGCGTGCTCCCCTCCGTCTCGAGCACGCGACCCTCATTGAACCCTGCACGTGCGAAGTGCCCGTCGATATTGCACGTGATCACGAAGGTGTCAGCGTGCTCCGTAAGATGCCGCAGCCCGTTCATGAGCGGGCTGGGCTCATATTCGACATACTCCCTTTGATGGAACCGCTCGCTCCATCGGCGTCGCACGTTTGCATCCGGGGAGGCGAGCCCCTGCAGTATGCAGCCGATGCCGTCAGCCTGAGCGAGGTCCCCGTACGTCTCTTGGAAATGAGCGTCGGCGCAAAAGAGGTTGAGCCCCTCCGCCATGTCGAGCCCGTTGCTGGCGCCGATGATGACAAGATCCGCCTCGGAAAGTGCCCTGCCTATGTGAACTGCTTTCGCCGTCTCCATGCGCTACCTCCCCAGCTTCTTGCGCACGTCGGCGAGCACGTCGGCGATGTCGGCGCGAACGGCGAGCCCCCGATCCTCGATTGCGCGGGGGAGAAACTGCGTCTTGTTGTTTACGGCGATGTAGCTAGCCTGCGGCAACTGCGCCGTGAGGGCCCAGAACGGCTCCTGGATAAACGCGGGCGTCATGCGGCCCACACCCAGCTCGAGGAAGAGGACCCTCTGCCGCGCGTGCGCGTCGAGCCAGTCAGACACCTTGCGGTACTGCTTCTCGTAGAGCTTGCCCTGCAGGAAGTTACCGTAGCCGCGAACCCAGGGGAACGCCTCTGCTCCGCAGTGCGGGCAGCGCGGCACGAGCTCTGTCGGAACCTCAAGGCCGTCTCCCATGGTCTCTACCATGCGGGAGACCGGCTCGATTGCGTCCCACACCTCGTCGGTGCAGCAGCGGGAGCACTGGAAGAAGCGGTGGTCGCCTTGAATCTCGGCCACCTTCTCCCAGGGGTAGAGCTTCACAAACTGCGTGTCCTGGTTGGTGGTGAGCACGAAGAAGTCCTTTTTGGCAAGAATGGCGTCGAGGTCCTTGTAGGGCTCGCGCAGCGGGGCGTTGAGCGTGGTGTCGAGGAAGGTGGCAAGGTAGCCCCAGCGCGACTCGGCGGTGGGCCAGCGGTAAGACGACCCCTCAAAAGCGCCCCTGAAACCGTAGCGCTCGGCGAATTTGCCGAAATGTCTGCGATAGGTCGCGTTGTCCTCGTAGTAGAAGTCGCCGCCGCCTGCCGCGGAGAGTCCGGAAGCCCCGCCTACCAGCACGCAATCGGCTTCTTCGATCATGCGGGCAAACGTTTCGATTTGCTGGTTGTAGGGCTCTGGTTCGCGGTCGCTCAGCTCATATGGTGTGCCGCCGGCGCGGTAGGCGGCCTGATGGGAAAACGATCGGTTGGTGAGTTCGATAACGAGCTGCTCGTATAGAGTCACTTGATACTTTCTTTCAACTACAATGAACAGGTGTCTATAAAAAG
>CAUDCB010000175.1 GCA_958447915.1 uncultured Collinsella sp.
CGGCAACTCCAGCAGCTACCTCAAGCAGCGCGAGGACAACCTGGAGCAGATGCGCGCCAAGCGTGCAGCCCAGGAGCGCGATATCGCCCACATGCAGGTCTTCGTCGACAAGTTCCGCTACAAGCCCACCAAGGCCGCCCAGGCCCAGGAGCGCATCCGCAAGATCGAGCAGATCAAAAAGGAGCTCGTCATCCTGCCCGAAGGCCACAAGCACATCGACTTTAAGTTCCCCGACCCGCCGCGCTCTGGCGATATGGTCGTGGGCCTGGAGGGCGTGTCCAAGTCCTACGGCGACAAGCACATCTACAGCGACATCGACCTCAAGCTCTACCGCGGCGAGCATGTAGCGCTCGTCGGCCCCAACGGCGCCGGCAAGTCCACGCTCATGAAGATCCTCGCCGGCCTTGAGCCGCCCACCACCGGCACCCGCGATCTGGGCACCAACGTTGGTGTGGCCTATTATGCCCAGCACGCGCTCGAGGGTATGACCGAGTCCAACACCGTCCTGCAAGAGATCGACACCGTCACGCCCAAGTGGACCGTGCCGCAGCAGCGCAGCCTGCTGGGCGCCTTCCTGTTTAGCGACAACGATTCCATCGAAAAGCAGGTGCGCGTCCTCTCCGGCGGCGAAAAGGCGCGTCTAGCCCTGGCCAAGATGCTCGTGGCTCCCGAGGCGCTCCTGTGCCTGGACGAGCCCACCAACCACCTGGACATCGACTCGGTGGACATGCTCGAGAACGCCCTGCAAAACTTCCCCGGCACCATCGTGCTGATCAGCCACGACGAGCACCTGGTGCGCGCCGTGGCCAACCGCGTCATCGATATCCGCGACGGCAAGGTCACGGTCTACGACGGCGACTACGACTACTACCTCTATAAGCGCGAGGACCTCGCAGCCCGCGCCGCCGCTGAGGCGTCCACGGAGAGCGCGCCTGCCGCGGCCAAGCCCACCAAAGCAAACGCTGCCCAGGCCGACACCCCCGCCGCGGCGCCTAAACCTGTCGAGGGCAAAAAGACCAAGGAGCAAAAGCGCGCCGAGGCCCAGGCCCGCGCCGCGCTCAACAAAAAGCTCAAGGGCGTGCGCAACCAGCTCAAGAAGATCGAGACCGAGCTTGACAAAAAGCGCGCCCGCTATGACGAGCTTATGGAATTGATGGCGAGCGAAGAGCTTTATGCTGATCAGGACAAGTTCAACGCCGCGCTGGGGGAATATAACGGCCTTAAGCAAGAGCTGCCCAAGCTCGAGGACGAATGGCTGGAGCTTTCCACCCAGATCGAAGAGGAGACCGCGCGTGAACTCTCGTAAGGCCGCTGCCGTGGCGATGAGCATCGTCGCCATCGCCTGTCGCATCTGCGGCATCTTTATGAGCGCGATGACCGTGCTGCTGTGTTTTAGCGGCCTCACCGCCAAGCTGCAGATCGTGGGCTTTGTCGTTGAGCTCTCGCGCGCGTTGCCGAGCGCCATCGCCGGCTACGGCGTCATCACGTCACCCTTTGGCGGTGTGTTCCGCCTTGATTACGCCATCGTGGCCGTCATTTTGTTTGTGGCCGATTACCTGCTCACGCGCGCCTCGCGCCGCGTCCGCTAGGGGAGCGCCATGTCCAGCAGCTACCTCTTGAACCTGCTCGCCAGCGCCGTTGCCGTCATCGTGGGTATTGTCATCCACGAGAGCGCACACGCCGCCGCGGCCTGGGCGCTCGGCGACAAGACGGCCCGTTCACGCGGCCGCGTGTCACTCAACCCGCTTAACCATATCGACCCGTTTGGCACCATCATCCTGCCGCTGCTCATGCTCGCGGCCGACGGCCCGGTGTTCGCCTTCGCCAAACCCGTGCCCGTCTACCTCAACAACCTCAAGCACCCCAAGCGCGACGAGGTCCTGGTGAGCGCGGCCGGCCCCGCGTCGAACATCGCACTCGCGTGCCTCGCGGCCGCCCTCATGCACGCAATGTACGGCAACCTCTACGCCAGCATGTCCTTTGCCGTGGCGTCCCAGATCATGAACTTCGGCGCCACCTTTATCGTGGTCAACCTGTCGCTCGCGTTCTTTAACCTTATCCCGATCCCGCCGCTCGACGGCTCGTCTATCATCGTGCCGTTCCTCAAAGGCAAGGCGCTCGCCAACTACTACCGACTGCAGCAGTACGCCATGCCGATCCTTATCATCGTGCTGTACCTGCTACCCATGTGGACCGGCATCGACGTTATCGGCCGGTATTTCGACGTTACCGTGTATCCGCTGGCTGAGCGGCTGCTCGACTTCGCAATCGCCGGCATCTAGGGTAAACTTACAGGTCGACCGTGCAAAACGGTCGCAATATGCACCCAAACCGCGCCGCGAAGGCGCCGTCAAAGGAGGTCGAAGATGTCGTATCGCGTGTCGACGCAGGTCTACAGCGGACCGTTCGACCTGCTGTTGCAGCTGGTAACCCGCCAAAAAGTAGATATCGGTGCCATCTCCATTAGCGAGGTGGCCGAGCAATACCTTGCCGAGGTCGAGCGCATCGAGGCACTAGACCTGGACGTTGCGAGTGACTTTTTGCTGGTCGCGGCAACCCTTCTGGACATCAAGGCCGCCTCGCTGGTGCCCCAGGAGGCACCGCGCAACACCGACGACGATCACGAGGACGACGAAGACCTCGAGGAACTCAGTGCCCTCGACGGCGATGCCCTGCGCGAGGTCCTGATCCAGCGCCTGATCGCCTACAAGCAGTTTAAGGGCGCGGCGGCAGCCCTTGGCGCGCGGATGCAGGCCGAGAGCCGCATGCATCCGCGCGTTGCCGGTCCCGACCCCGAGTTTTTGGGCCTTATGCCCGACTACCTGGCCGGCATCACCCTGCGCGGCCTCGCCGTCATCTGCGCCGACCTGGACGGCAAGCGCCAGACCTTCCTGCTGGAGGCCGAGCACGTGGCGCCGCATCGCGTGCCGCTCGACCTGACGGTGGCCTCGGTCGACCGCTTTACCATGGCGCACCAAACCTGCACCTTTCGCGAGCTGCTGGACGGCGACGCCACCACCGAGCAGCTCGTCGTCACCTTCCTGGCCATGCTCGAGCTCTCCAAGCGCGGTTCGCTCACGCTGAGCCAGGACGAGATCTTTGGAACCATCTGCATCAACCGAGTCGAGGGCGCCGAGGCATACGTGCCCGGCGAGGGCCCCGAGCTCACCGAATAGGAGCGGCAACTATGTCAACCCTTTCTACGCTGGAGGCAAACAGCCTCAAAGGCGCCCTCGAGGCGCTGCTGCTGGTGTCGAGCGACCCCGTGAGCGCGCCTGCGCTGGCAAGCGCGCTGGATATCGCCCCCGGCGAGTGCGCGTCGCTGTTGGCCGAGCTTAAGGTTGAGTATGAGGAGGCCAACCGCGGCTTTCAGCTGCGCGAGGTCGCCGGCGGCTGGCGCCTGTTTACTCATCCCGCCTATCACGATGTGGTCGAGGCCTACGTGCTGAGCTGGGACACGCAAAAACTGTCGCAGGCGGCGCTCGAGACCCTGGCTGTCATCGCCTACCACCAGCCCGTCACGCGCGAGGTCGTCAAGGGCATCCGCGGCGTCAACTCTGACGGCGTCATCGCGTCGCTCGTGGACAAGGGTCTGGTGCGCGAGCTTGGTCGCGACCCCGAGCGCGGTCAGGCCATCATCTACGGCACGACCAACGCCTTCTTGGAAAAGTTCGGTCTGCGCTCCACCCGCGACCTGCCCGATCTGGAACAATTTGCCCCCGACGAGCAGTCGCGCCAGTTTATCCGCGAGCGCTTGAGCGGCCGCAGCATTCAGTCCACGCTCGAGGAGCAGGCCGAGGACCTGGACGAAGAGCGCGAACTGCTCGATACCGATGTTGAAGATGTTGAGGCAGTCGAGGACTTGGAGACCCTGGTCGTCGACGAGACCTCGGAGGATTTGCATGACGAGGACTAACGAAGCAGAGGAGACGCGCGGCGCGGCCGGCACGGGCACGGTGCCGGCCGCGACCGACGCCCAGCCCGTCTACCCACACACCATGCGCCTGCAGCGCTTTTTGGCGCGCGCGGGCGTGGCAAGCCGCCGCGGCTCGGAGGACCTGATGACCGCCGGCCGCGTGACCGTCAACGGCCAGGTCGCGACCGAACTGGGCACCAAGGTCGACGTCGACCGCGACCATATCGAGGTCGACGGCATGCCCGTCAAGCTTAACCAGGGTGCCGTGTACCTAATGCTCTACAAGCCGACCGGCTACCTCACCACCATGAGCGATCCGCAGGAGCGCCCCTGCGTGGCCGACCTGGTCCCGCGCGACCGCTTTCCGGGGCTCTTCCCGGTGGGCCGCCTGGACC
>CAUDCB010000176.1 GCA_958447915.1 uncultured Collinsella sp.
ATTCATTGGCAGGGAGCTTGAACTCGCCCGTATTAAGAAAACACTCAATGCGCCCGAGCAGCGCAATGTTCTCATTTACGGAAGGCGTCGCGTCGGCAAAAGTGAGCTCATCAAGCAGGCGCTAACCGATTTATCGGACGTCGCAACGATCTATTACGAGTGCCGCCAAACCTCCGAGGCAGACAACCTCGAGAGTCTGTCCGCCCTTGCTGCTGAAGCGCTAAGCTTTCCTCCGCTCGCCTTCACGGGCATCCGCGAGCTCATCGAATTTCTGTTTGCCCAAGCCAAAGACAAGAACATTACCCTCGTTCTCGACGAATACCCCTACTTGAGAGATGCGGTTAAAGGCTTAGACAGCATTCTCCAGACCTCAATCGACGCTCACAGGGAAGACTCACGTTTAAACATTGTCCTGTGCGGCTCCTATGTTGAGATTATGAAATCTCTCATCGAGCATGAAAGCCCCCTCTACGGGCGAATTGATCTCGCGCTTGAGCTTAAGCCCATGGATTACTTTGACGCTGCAAAGTTCTATCCCGCGTTCTCACCCGAGGACAAGGTGCGGCTCTATAGCGTTTTTGGCGGCATCCCCTTTTACAATCGCCTCATCGCTCAGTCCCAAAGCGTACGCGACAATATCATCGAGCTCGTCACAGAACCTGGCGCCCGCTTAGAAAGCGAAGTACCGTCCTATCTCAACGCCGAGATCTCGAAGATGACCAACGCCAACGAAGTTTTCGGGGCTCTCGCACAAGGTTACTCCCGTTGGGGGGACGTGCTGGCACAGTCGCACGTCTCGAGCGGTCCGGCCATGGCAGACGTACTCGACAAGCTCATGTCACTCGAAATCGTCCAAAAGCGTGCACCCATCAACGACCCTACGAATAAGCGCAAGTCTGGCTACTTTGTGGTGGACCCACTTTCGCTCTTTTACTATCGCTACGTCTTCCGCAATGCTTCTGCGCGTCAGCTGCTCGACCCGGAAGTCTTCTATGATCGTCACGTCTCCCAAGACTTCGAGGAAAACTACACTCCACATATGTTCGAGGAGATCTGCCGTCAATACCTCGTACGGCAAAACAGGACTGGCAAGATCGAACCGGCTTTCGATGCCATAGGCAAGTACTGGTACGACGATCCCGCAAACAAAACGAGCGGCGAATTCGATGTGGTAACGCAAGACCCCGAGGGCTACGCATTCTACGAAGCAAAGTTCCGCAAATCCCCCGTCACGCAAAAAATGGTCGACGAGGAAATCACCCAAGTCGAGGCAACGGGGCTCAAGTGCCATCGCTACGGATTCTTCTCCCGTTCGGGCTTCGAAGCTGACGAAAGCGATCGAACCGTCTTCATCGACCTGCCGCAGATGTTTGAATAGGACAGACCCCACCCGCATCCCAAGCATCCATTATCTAATCGAACTATTGTTCGATGGAATTCGTGTTGGTTGGAATCGCCCAAGGCCTGGGCTATGCTACCTTGACTATCTATATGACTTAAACGCAGCAAAGGAGCACCGAGAGAGCGAGTATGGCAAAAAACACCGCAAATTATGGTAACGACAGTATCCGCCAGCTCAAGGACGAGGAGCGCGTACGCCTGCGCCCCGCCGTCATCTTTGGCTCGGACGGACTCGATGGCTGTGCACACGCTGCCTTCGAGATCCTGTCCAACGCCGTTGACGAGGCGCGCCAGGGCTACGGCAAGCTCATCACCCTTACCGCCTTTCGCGATGGCTCCATTCAGGTAGAGGACAACGGCCGTGGCTGCCCGCTCGACTGGAACCCTTCCGAGAAGCGCTTTAACTGGGAGCTCGTCTTCTGCGAACTCTACGCCGGCGGCAAGTATAACAACAACCAGGGCGGCGACTACGACTTCTCGCTCGGCACCAACGGCCTGGGCTCCTGCGCGACTCAGTACGCTTCCGAGTACATGGACGTCACCGTCTGGCGTGACGGCAACAAGTACTCCCTGCACTTTAAGAAGGGCAAGGTCGTCGGCGCCAAAAAGAAGGCACTCGAGATTGAGCCCAGCGACGAGGACCGTACCGGCACCACCATCAAATGGCGCCCCGATCTTGAGGTCTTTACCTCCATCAGCATCCCCCACGATTGGTATCGCGAGACCATGCGCCGCCAGGCCGTGGTCAACGCCAACGTGACCTTCCGCCTGCGCATCGAGGGCGATGATGGCGAATTTACCGAAGAGGACTTCTGCTATCCCAAGGGCATCGAGGACTACGTGCTCGAGAAGGTCGGTGCCGACTACCTCACCGAGCCTTTCTTTATCGAGGCCGACCGTCGCGGTCGCGATCGCGAGGACCTGCCCGACTACAACGTCAAGATTACCGCGTGCATGTGCTTCTCGCGCACCTTCATGATGCAGGAGTACTACCACAACTCGTCATGGCTCGAGAACGGCGGCTCGCCCGAGAAGGCGGCCCGTAGCGCTCTGACCAGCGCCATCGATGCTTACATTAAGCAACAGGGCAAATACAACAAAAACGAGAGCGGCATCAAATGGCAGGACGTCCAGGACTGCCTGGTTCTGGTGACTAACTGCTTCTCCACCCAGACGTCCTACGAAAACCAGACTAAGAAGGCCATCAATAACCGCTTTATCCAGCAAGCCATGACTGCCTTCTTTAAGGAGCGCCTCTCGACCTACTTGATCGAGAACAAGGACGCCGCCAATAAGATCATGGAGCAGGTGCTCATCAACAAGCGCTCGCGCGAGAACGCCGAGAAGACGCGCCAGAGTATCAAGACCAACCTGCAGCAGAAGACCGACATGGCCAACCGCGTGCAGAAGTTCATCGACTGCCGCTCCAAGGACAAGAGCCGTCGCGAGATCTACATCGTAGAGGGCGACTCGGCAGCAGGCGCCATTCGCACCTCGCGCGATGCCGAGTTCCAGGGCGTTATGCCCGTCCGCGGCAAGATCCTCAACTGCCTGAAAGAGGACTACCCGCGCATCTTTAAGTCCGACATCATCATGGACCTCATGCGCGTGCTGGGCTGCGGCGTGGAGATCAAGGACAAGCGCATCAAGAACCTCGGTGCCTTCGACCTGGACAACCTCAACTGGAACAAGGTCATCATCTGTACGGACGCCGACGTCGACGGTTATCACATCCGCACGCTCGTGCTCACCATGCTCTATCGCCTGGTGCCCACGCTTATCGACGAAGGCTACGTGTATATTGCCGAGTCGCCGCTCTACGAGATCAACTGCAAAGAAAAGACCTACTTTGCCTACACCGAGCTCGAGAAGAACGGCATCCTCAAAGAGATCGGCGACCAAAAGTGCTCCATCAACCGCTCCAAGGGTCTTGGTGAGAACGACCCGGACATGATGTGGCTCACCACCATGAACCCCGAGACGCGTCGTCTGATCAAGGTGGAGCCCGAGGACGTCACCAAGATGGAAACCATGTTCAACCTGTTGCTGGGCAACGACGAGGCGGGCCGCAAGCGCCACATCTCCGAGCACGGCAAGGAATACCTGGACCAGCTGGACCTGCAGTAGCAGCAAATCGATAACGACGGCCCATAAGAAGTTCAAGAGGAAATCGTGGCAAAGAAGAAGACGAAGAACCAGCCAAAGAAAAAGCAGGTCAACGCCGAGAACGTCATCGGCCTGCACTCCGAGGTCACCGATCAGCCGATCACGCAGACGCTCGAGGTCAACTACATGCCCTACGCCATGAGCGTCAACGTCTCGCGTGCGTTCCCCGAGATCGACGGCTTTAAGCCCTCGCACCGCAAGCTGCTGTACACCATGTACGAGATGGGTCTGCTCAAGGGCGAGCGCCAGAAGAGCGCCAACATCGTGGGTCAGACCATGAAGCTCAACCCGCACGGTGACGCCGCGATCTACGAGACGATGGTGCGCCTGGCGACGGGCAACGAAGCGCTGCTTGCCCCCTTCGTGGAGTCGAAGGGCAACTTTGGCAAGTACTATTCGGGCGACCTGAGCTACGCCGCCTCGCGTTATACCGAGGCCAAGCTCTCCCCCATCAGCGCCGAGATCTTCAAGGACATCGACAAGGACCCAGTCGACTTCGTCGACAGCTACGACGGCGCCATGAAGGAGCCGCGCCTGCTGCCCACCACGTTCCCCAACATCCTTGTCTCGGCCAACAAGGGCATCGGCGTCGCCATGGCTTCTGACATCTGCGGTTTCAACCTCAACGAGGTCTGCACCGCCACCATGCACTACCTGCAGGATCCCGACTGCGACCTGCTCGAGTACATGCCCATGCCCGACTTCTCGACCGGCGGCGAGATCATCTAC
>CAUDCB010000177.1 GCA_958447915.1 uncultured Collinsella sp.
GGTCATTAACACGCACGTGTGCCGTGGTAACTACCACTCTACCTATGCCTTCGAGGGCGGCTATGACCCCATCGCACCGTACCTGTTTGCACATGAGGATGTCGACGCATTTTACCTGGAGTTCGATACGCCGCGCGCCGGCGGTTTTGAGCCGCTGAAGTATGTTGCCCCTGGCAAGAAGGTCGTGTTGGGCCTGGTGACCACCAAGGCCGCAGAGCTTGAGGACGGGGATGCCATCGTCGAGCGCATCCGCGAGGCGGCAAAGTACGTGCCGCTCGAGAACCTGTATCTGTCTCCGCAGTGTGGCTTTGCCAGCTGCGAGATCGGCAACAAGCTGACCGAGGACGAGCAGTGGGCAAAGATTGCGCTGGTTAGGCGCATTGCCGAGCGCGTTTGGAAATAGCGCTAGCGTTTGCAGGTGGCGGCGCGTGCGAGACGTGGCGTATCGCGTACAATGGTTCGGATCGTATCGTTCGGGCAGGTTATCCGCTATGCCCGAGCGCCCTTCCATTCGAAAGGACATCCATGTCCCAATCCTCGACGCCCGCCGTCAGCGATGCCATCTACGACGCATCGTCGCTCGGCCGCCCGCGCATGTTCCTGCTCGGTCTGCAGCATCTGTTTGCCATGTTTGGCGCCACGGTGTTGGTGCCTGTGCTCACCGGTCTCTCGGTTTCGGCAACGCTTTTGTTTGCAGGCTTGGGCACGCTGCTCTTTCACTTCCTGTCGCGCGGTAAGGTGCCGGCATTCTTAGGCTCATCGTTTGCCTTTATTGCCGGCTATGCCGCCATCGCGCCCAACGGCGAGGCCGAGCTTTTGCCCTACGCCTGCCTGGGCGTAGCCTGCGCCGGCTTGCTCTACCCGGTGCTGGCGGCACTCTTCCGCGCGTTTGGCGCCAAGCGCGTCATGCGCTTCTTCCCACCGGTGGTGACTGGCCCCATCGTCATTTCGATCGGTCTGATCCTGGCGAGCTCCGCTATTGCCAACTGCCAGACCAATTGGCTTGTTGCCGTTGTCGCCGTGGCTGTGATCGTCATCTGCAATATTTGGGGCCGCGGCATGGTCAAGATCGTGCCGATTTTGCTGGGCGTTGTGGTGAGCTATGCCGTTGCGACTGCGCTCGGCGAGGTTGATTTCTCGGGCGTTGCCGCCGCTCCGTGGGTCGGTCTGCCCATCGTGTGGGACAACACCGTGTTTGCGCTCTTTGGCCCGCAGTTCGATAGCGGTCTTGCCACGACGGCCATCATCACCATCATGCCGCTGGCTTTCGCGACCATGATCGAGCATATCGGTGATATTTCCGCTATTGGCTCCACCTGCGAGCGCAACTATATTGCCGATCCCGGTCTGCATCGCACGCTGCTCGGCGACGGCCTTGCCACGATTCTGGCTTCGCTCTTTGGCGCTCCGGCCAACACCACGTATGGCGAGAACACCGGCGTGCTTGCGCTTACGCGTGTGTTCGACCCGCGCGTGATTCGCATTGCCGCGTGCTGCGCCATCGTGCTTTCGTTCTGCCCCAAGTTCGCCGCGGTCATCGCCGCCATGCCGGCATGCGTTATCGGCGGCGTGTCGCTCGTGCTCTACGGCATGATCAGTGCCGTGGGCGTACGCAACCTCATCGAGAACCAGGTCGATTTCCAGAACAACCGCAACGTGCTGGTGGCCGCTCTGGTGCTTGTGCTCTCACTCGGCATTGCCTACAGCACCGCCGGCGCCATCGTGTTGGAGTTGGGCGGCGTGACGATTTCGCTTTCGGGTCTTGCCGTGGGATCGCTGGTGGGCATCGTGCTCAATGCCATTCTGCCCGGCAACGACTTTGAGTTTGACGTCTCCGAACTCGAGGAGGCTGCTGAGTAGCAGTTGCGTTCAGCTAAAACAAGATATGGTGCCCATGCGCATATGCGCGTGGGCACCATTTTTAATGCGTCAGTATCCAGTGTATGCCGCGGGCCCTGCGCAAGTCGGTTTGGGCAAAGTGATTGCCGGGGTTGAGCTCCAGCGTTGTTGGAATGTAGCGCTCAATAAACAGCTCTTCCATCGCGCGCGTATCGTCGAGTACGTGCCGCATCATGCGGTTGGGCGTCTTGGTTTCCTTTTTGCCGAGTGACAGATAGACGGCTTGCGGGCTGCCGGCAAATGGCGCCGTGCTGGCGCGATCGACAAATTCGGGAAACCACAGGGACCCCGACGCGCTTGCGGCGCGGTCAAAGGCATCGGTTTGCCAGAGGGCCCAAAGCGAAAAGAGACCCGCCAGCGAGTAGCCAGCAACGCCGCGCCAGGTGGGCGGCCGAGAAAGCGACGGCTCGACCTGGGGGATTATCTGATTCAGCAGCTCATCGAGAAACCCGGACGCCTGCCCATCAAAGGGCTCGGAATCGCGTACAGTCCCGTCGCATGCCCAGGGACTCAGCTCGCGATTCCAGTCGAGGCCGCCAATGGCGATAAGGGTGAAGGGTGGGCAATCGAGCTCTCGGCAACACTCATACACCTCGCCGCCGTCGCCCACGACCACAGGAAGGTAGATGACAGGTGCGCTTTCCGTATGATTCGAATAAACGGTTACCTGCTTTTGATGCGCTTCCATGACGGGCTTCTCTCGGCGTTGTGACATTGGCAGCCCCAATTGTCGCACGTCAGCGTATACCAGTTGGGCAGCATCAAGAACATTCGCGCGCGCCGCGCGGACGCAAACGGAAAACGCCACCGCTGGAGGGGAGCTCGGCGGTGGCGTTGCTAAACGGCGTGCAGGCTGGCACTTCTGTGGGTGCCGTCCCGTGCGTTAAAGGCCAAAGGCGTCTACGAGCGCTTGCGGCTCAGCACGGCGCCTGTGACGATGGCGGCTGTTCCCGCAAAGGCGGCTGCCACGATGGCTGCGCTCGAGGCGTCGCCGGTTGCCGCGAGCACGCCGGTAGTCTTGGCTTTCGTGGTTGAAGCCGCAACGGCCTTGGTCGGCTTTGAGTCCTCAGGCTTGGGGTTCTGCTTGGACTCCGCGGGCTTGCTTTCTGCGGGCTTGGTCTCGTCGGGCTTGGGGTCTTCCGGCTTGGCTACCTCGGGAGGTGCGATGACCATGCTCTTGGCGACTGCTTTGATATAGAGGGAGTCGACCGTGGCGTCGCCCGTGCCGATGGCTTGGCCTGCCTCGTAGATGTCGTCACGGAGCTTGCGATAGCCAATGACCTTGCCGCCTTCGGGCGTCTGGATGGCGGCGTTCTCAATCTTGATGGTGCCGATTGTCTTGCCGTCAGCGCTCATGGCACGGGCAAAGATTGCCGCTGTATCTCCTTCGGCCGTTACCTTGCTGCGGATGATCGAGATGACTGCGGGTGTGACGCCCTCGCTGGTCTGGGCGATGATGCCGATGTTCTCGCCTTGGGGCTCGGGGCTCGTCTCACCATCTTGGTTTTCGCTGTAGGGGATGGGGCCGTCGCCGTTCTCGACATAGCGGGCTATGGCCTTGACAACGGAGTCGCTGATGTAGATGTGGCCACCCTCCTCGTTGGGTCGATCGTTTCTGGTGGAGAATGCAGCCGAAACCTCGCCTTCCGCAAACGCGTCCACGGTGGAGCCGTTCTTGACGACGATATCGTCTTGGTAGGTGAAGAGGGCAATGGCGCCACCGTATCTGCCTTTACTTGCGCGGACTGTCACGTTTGCATGATCGAGTGTGATGCCCTTGTGGGCATAGACGCCATATTCAACACCGTTTGCGTTGAGGGAGGCGTTTGTGGCTGCGAGGCTGCCCTTGGCCTCGACGGCAGCGTCTTTCTCGGAGCTTGCCTCGACCGTCCCGCCACCCTTGATGGTGAGGTTCTTGTCGGTTCCAATACCCTTGTCCTCGGTAGCCCTGGCGGTGACGGCTCCGCTGTCGTCAATCGTGATATTGCCGTTTGCCCTGATGCCATCCGATGCACCCGTGGCGTTGACGTTGCCCGAACCTTTGATAGCGAGATCACCCCCGGCATTGATGGCATCAAGCCCAGTGCTCGTGGCGTTGACGGATCCGGCTCCGTCGATGTTGATATTACCCGTGGAGAGGATAGCGTCCTCAGTAGATGTCACGCTGAGCGTGCTGCCCGCGTCGCCTTGGATATTGAGCTCGGCGTTCTCGTTAGTGCCATGAGAAACGTTGATGCTTTCGATCCATTCGGCAGTGACGATGTTGGTTCCCGAGTAATTCACGTTGAGCTTGCCTGCGGCCTGGATCTCGCCGCCGTTATAGTTGTTGAGCTTCAAGTCGTCGGCGCCGTCCCACGACCAGGTACCGGCCTCGTCGCTCGCCGCGGTGTTGTACTT
>CAUDCB010000178.1 GCA_958447915.1 uncultured Collinsella sp.
CGGCGGCTACCAAGGAGACGGGATTTACCCCAGGCGCCGTTGACCATGCTGCGTGGCCTGCTGCTGATGAAGACGTTGCCGCGGCTCTGATTGCCGAGGGCTGCTCGCGTGGCGTTTGCGCCGCCGAGGGCGCCGAAGTGTTCGACCCGCACTCCGCTGCCGCCGCGGCGCGTGTGGTGCGCGAGGCCTGCGAACGTATCGTTTCCTTGCTGGACGAAGCCGGCCTCGATGCACCGACGTTGCCCGAGGTGGGCGAGCAGTTGCAGCTCGATCGCGACACCATGACGCGTGCCCTGCGCGAGCTTTCGCTCAACCGCGCGATCGTTAAGGTCGAGCGCGACGTTGCCCTGTCTGCTGCTGCCGAGGCCCATGCGCGTGAGCTCGTCGCCGCCGCCATCGAGGCAGCCGGCGGTGCTGCCACCACGAGCGCTCTGCGCGAGGCCCTTGGTGTTTCGCGCAAACGCGCCATCAGCATCTTGGAGCACCTGGATGCCGTGCACTTTACGGTGCTCGACAAGGAAGCCGGCGGCCTGCGCTCCCTGCGCTAGGCCACCCTTATCAGTTGCGGTGAAATAGTTCCTGTTTTTGGGGTCTTGCAGCCTAAACAAGAACTATTCCACCGCAACTTCTTGCTCGTCTTTTTGGGATGGGGCCTGTTTGGTTTGGTAAAATACCGGCGCACTTGGGAACGGATGGGCTCCGGTGGGCTCCGCGGTCCTCAAAACCGTTGCGAGGCGTGCAAAACGTCTTGGATGTGTTCGATTCACATACGTTCCCGCCATACGTTACCAGCGCTTTTGTGCTCGCGGTCTTGCTGCGTGCCGCAAAGGCGCTGTTTTGTTTTTGCACGAGCTTTTCGTAGCGCCGTTATTTCGGCGGCGGTATTTAGCTTCGTGCACCGGGTTTTGAGCATGCCGATGGGGGTGGTTTGCCGTATGACTACCGTAAGACGGGCCGATCTTTCTTGTGTCGTCCAGGCGGGCGGGTTGTCGTCGCGCATGGGCTGCGATAAGGCACGTATGGCGTTTTGCGGCGAGCCGCTCATCGAGCGCGTGCTGGGCCGGCTGGCGCCAGTTGCCGGCGAGTTGGTCGTGACGACGTCGCGTCCCAGCGAGCTTGCCTATCTTGAGGAGCGTGCGTTTGGCGGCCTGATGCCGCGAATAGTGCCGGACCTTGAGGGGCCGGCGGGCGCCATGCGCGGCATCGCGAGTTCGCTGACTGCGGCCCGGCTGCCGCTCGCGGCGATCGTCGCCTGTGATATGCCGTTCGTCTCACCAGAATTGATCGGCGCGCTTGCCGATCGTGTTGAGGCCGAGGCGCTCGATGTGTGCGTCCCGCGCGAGAAGCGGGGGATTGAGCCGCTGTGCGCCGTGTGGCGCCGTCAGACTTGCGCGCCGGTTGCCCGTGAGTTGCTCGACCAGGACCGCCAACGCATCCGCTGTTTGATCGACCAGGTCCATGCCGGCTATCTGGATGAGCCCCAGATTGTCGAGGTTGCCGGCTCCACGCTCTGCTTCGAAAACGTCAATACACCCGAGGAGTTTGCGGCAGCCGAGCTGCTCGCCTAGACGATGGGAGATGCCATGCCTCACGATATCTGCCCCGATACCGGGGAACCTTGCACTTGCGATGGGTCCGAGCCTTGCACCTGCGGCTGCGGTGGCTGTGGACATACTGCGGAAGAGGAAGCGGCCGCCGCTGCGTATCGCGAGTCGCACCGCGAGGCCTCGTTCGGCGATGCCCCTGATCACGAACGCAAAATCATCGTGTCGTTCGACAGCACCTTCGATGTGATGGAATGCGAGCAGCTGTGCCTGGATGCCGGCGTGCCCGGGCGCATTATGCCTTTGCCCGGCTCCATTACCGCAGGTTGCGGTCTGTGCTGGGTCATGCCGTTCTCCGGCGATTCCCTTGCCGCCTTCCGTGCCGCGACCGAAGGCCGTATAACCCCCGCCGACTACCATCAGCTCGTCCTCTAACCACCAACACCACCCCCAAAATAAAGGGTGCCTGTCCCCTTTGTGGTGGTTTGGAACATGTGGACGAAACAGCTTCGAAACACGCGATTTGTACATCGAGTGCTCAAAAACGCATCTACCTGCATCGTAATCAAAACGAAACATCCGCCCGTCGGCTTATGCGAAACTTTGCTGCAACAGTGCGATATTATCCATAGTCGATAAAGCTCGCGGCGCATGGGACGCCGCGAACGACACCTTTCTTTTCCATCAATTGGAGGAAGCATGAGCTACACGCAGAAAGTTCTCGAAGAGCTCAAGGCCCGCTATCCCGAGCAGCCTGAGTTCATCCAGGCCGCGACCGAGATCCTCGGCACCATTCAGCCGGCGCTCGACGCCCACCCCGAGTACGAGGAGGCCGCCCTGCTGGAGCGCCTCGTCGAGCCCGAGCGCATCGTCATGTTCCGTGTTCCCTGGGTCGACGACCAGGGCAAGGTTCAGGTCAACCGCGGCTACCGCGTTGAGTTCAACTCTGCCATTGGACCCTACAAGGGCGGCCTGCGCTTTAACCCGACGGTCACCCTGGGCATGCTCAAGTTCCTGGGCCTGGAGCAGATCCTCAAGAACAGCCTGACCACCCTGCCCATGGGCGGCGGCAAGGGCGGCTCCGACTTTGACCCCAAGGGCAAGTCCAACAACGAGATCATGCACTTCTGCCAGTCCTTCATGACCGAGCTCTATCGCCACATTGGCCCCAACACCGACGTTCCCGCCGGCGACCTGGGCGTTGGCGGCCGAGAGGTTGCCTACCTGTTCGGTCAGTACAAGCGCCTGACCAACGAGTGGACCGGCGTCCTTACCGGCAAGGGCCTCTCCTTTGGCGGCTCGCTCGCTCGCACCGAGGCTACCGGCTACGGCCTGGTCTACTTTGTGGACGAGTACCTCAAGAGCCGCGGCGAGTCCTTCGAGGGCAAGAACGTTGTCGTTCACGGCTCCGGTAACGTCGCCATCTACGCGGTCCAGAAGGTCGCCCAGCTCGGCGGCAAGGTGCTGGCCTGCTCCGACACCCACGGCTGGGTCGAGGATCCCGACGGCATCGACTACACCGTGCTCGAGCATGTCTACAACAAGAAGCGCTCCGGCCACGACAAGGGTGTCACGCTCGCCATGTACGTTGACGAGAAGCCCAACGCCGTGTGGCACGAGGGCGACGGCCGCGGCGTGTGGCAGCTGCCCTGCGACATCGCGCTGCCCTGCGCTCGCGAGAACACGCTGCTGCTCGAGGACGCCCAGGCGCTCGTCGCCAACGGCTGCAAGGTGGTCGGCGAGGGCGCGAACATGCCCACGACCATCGAGGCCACGAACTACTTCCAGGAGAACGGCGTCGCCTTTATGCCCGGTAAGGCTGCTAACGCCGGTGGCGTGCTCGTGTCCGGCCTGGAGATGAGCCAGAACGCTGAGCACCTTTCCTGGACCTTCGAGGAGGTCGACGGCAAGCTCGAGCAGCTCATGCGCGGCATGTTCCACAACGTGGACGACACCGCCAAGGAGTATGGCCAGGAGGGCAACTTTGTCATGGGCGCCAACATCGCCGGCTTCCTGAAGGTCGCCGACGCCATGCTCGCCCAGGGCGTCTGCTAAATCTTCGCTCTATATAGCATATGATGAGGCTCCCAGCTATCCGGCTGGGAGCCTTTTTCTATGGTGACGATGGCGGCGGCCCCTCGTTTGGTACACTTAAAAGTACTGGACAAGTGAAGAGATGGGGGAGAACGTGCTCAAGTTCGGTACCTACGTCCGTGTTGGAAACGCGGCCGAAGCCTATGAGCTCTTGCAGAAGAACCGCAACAACAAGATTGTGGGCGGCGGCATCTGGATGCGCCTGGGTTCGCGTCGTGTGGCGACGGCGATTGACCTTTCGGCCTGCGGACTCGATCAGATCGAGGAGACCGAGACCGAGTTTCGCATCGGTGCCATGTGCACCCTGCGCCAGCTCGAGCGTCATGTCGGGCTCAATGCGCTTGTCAACCATGTCTTTGAGTTTGCCGTCCACGACATCGTGGGCGTTCAGTTGCGCAACACCGCCACGGTGGGCGGCAGCATCTACGGCCGCTTTGGCTTCTCTGACGTGCTCTCGGCCTTTTTGGCACTCGACTCCTATGTTGAGCTGACGGGTGCCGGCCGCGTGCCGCTCGCCGAGTTCGTGCGGATGGGCTACGTGCGCGACGTGATCGAGCACGTCGTGGTCGTTAAGCACGACTACCGCGCGAGCTATGAGGCCGTGCGCAAGGCCGCGACCGACTT
>CAUDCB010000179.1 GCA_958447915.1 uncultured Collinsella sp.
CATTATGAACGTATCAGTCAAATAATTGACGGTGAAAACCAAACAAACCAGATAAACGGCGCGGTATACCCTGTCAACAAAGGCTAGAAGACGCTACGAGGTCGGCGCGTTCCTAAACGTATAGTTGCCAGGAGATCGAACGTTGATATACGTCACGCCCTCCACCTGCGAAAGCAGCTTGGTAACGATGCGCTCCTTTTTGGCAATGTCGTCCGAATCGCCGAGCGACACCTCGATACCGTTATCGAGGTTCGCCGAGATGGCCTCGACCGAGGGCGTGGAAATATCCTTGACCTGGCCCAGGAACTCGCTCGAGAAACCGCGGACGTAATCCAGACCGGCCTTGACGGCCTTAGAGTTTACCGCTTGCCCCGAAACCGGTGCGACATCGGCCGAGACATCGGTCAGCAGCACGGCACCGTAATGCTTGGCGAGCGCCAGAGCGGCATCGATGCCGTCTAGGGTGCTGCCACCCTCCCCCGATGCGGTGACATTGCCCTGGTCGTCAACATCGACCGAGGTAGACAGCGGTGCAATCCATGTGTCATCGTCCCCGATCGCCCATGCAAGATCGTCGGAGCTAATGTAGGCGATTGCGATAACCTTGCGTTCCGTCGGCGTGATAATGAGCGTATGGGGAAATTGACGCTG
Organism: uncultured Collinsella sp.; assembly: GCA_958447915.1. GTDB lineage: Bacteria > Actinomycetota > Coriobacteriia > Coriobacteriales > Coriobacteriaceae > Collinsella. The sequence continues at coordinate 652 of CAUDCB010000179.1, forward strand.
GACATCCACGCCCGAGACCCACGGATTTTGCTTGAGGCCCTCAGTGATCTGGTCGGGATTCACATTGAACAGCGACGTGTTCTCGGGCAGATCGATCAGCTGGAGGGCATCGTGCTTGGTCACATGCTCGCTGCCCTGGATCTGAATATCGGTAGCGGCGAACAGGCCAGAGTTAATGACGACGACAGCAACGACTGCAAGCACTGCCAGAGCGGCAAGGATGCCGCCCACGATTTTGCCCTTGCCCTTAACGGCAGAAGCGGCACCCGCCGCATGATTTGCCAGGGCGCCGATCGATGACAGCGGATTAGAGCCCTTTTTGCCCGATTGCGGTTTTGCGGAGGCCGACACCGACGTCAGCATACGTGGCTTAGATGCACCCAGCGCGCGACCGGGACGCGTCGCCTTTGCCCCCAACGAGGACTTGGCCGACGCCATGGGACGAGAAGGCTTGGCACCCGTCGCCGGTTTGGGCGTCACCGAGGGTCGTGCCGCGGGACGAGTAACCTTTTTGGCCGCGGAGCGTCCGCCAAGCTGCGAGCCGGCAGTCGGACGCTTGGCAGGCCGCACGGACCCCGCGGGCTTAGAAAGCATAACGGATTTACGTTGGGGCTGAGATGGTGCGCCGGAACGCCCTCCGGCGCGACGGAAGGTTGGTTTCGATGCTCTAGAAGCCGAGGAATTTAACTTCCGGTCTGAGCTCGATGCCATACGCCTCCCTCACCTTTCCGTGCACATGTCTGATAACCGCGGCCACGTCATCGGCCGAGGCGGTTCCGTTATTAACGATAAAATTAGCGTGTACGGGCGAAACTTCCGCGCCGCCAACCGAAAAACCCTTTAATCCACAATCCTCGATGAGCTTTCCCACGCTCGCATCGGGCGGGTTGCGAAATACCGACCCGCAGGATGCACAGCCCATGGGCTGCGTGCGCTTACGCCGCGTCAGGTACCGCTCCATACCTTCACGGATATCGGCCTTGGGCGCAGGTTTGAGCTTGAGCACGCATTCCAGAATGATCTCGTTACGCGGCAGGCTGCATTCACGGTAGCCCCAAGCGATCTCCGAGCCCGCATAATGCTTGATGCCTAAGGCCGGGTCAAACGTAACGACATCTTCGACCAGCGAGCCAATCCACTCGGTTCGCGTGCCGGCGTTCATGGACACGGCGCCGCCGACCGAACCGGGAATACCGACCGCGAACTCAAGGCCCGAAAGCCCGCGCGACAAAGCGTCGTTGACCAAACGCGCGAACATCACGCCCGCACCAACGGTCAGCGTGCAGCCGTCCTCGGCAACAACCGTGCGCTGAAACTCACGTCCCAGCGAAATAACGGCGCCGCGATAACCGGCATCGGCAACCAACAGGTTGGACCCCTTGCCGATAATCACCCACGGCACCTGCTCGCGGTCAAGCACCGCCACGGCGCGACGCAGGGCATGGTAGCTATGGCACGTCACAAAGAGGTCCGCCTTGCCGCCGATACGATAGCTCGTATGGCGCGCGAGGCGTTCATCCTCGATTACGTCCGTATCGATCATGCCCGAAAGCGCCATGACGGCGTTAAACAGACCCATGGGGTTTAAGCGTCCTTCTTGGCAGTCAGATACTCGATGAACTCGGGGCCAACGGTCGTAACGTCGCCGGCGCCCATGGTAAGCAGCAAATCGCCCTCACCCACCATCTTCTCGAGCTCCTCGTTGAGCTCAAGGCGGCTCGAGCAGTACACGACCTCCTTACCGGGGTGCTTGGCGCGCACGGTATCGGCGAGCATCTTGGACGTGACGCCCGGGATGGGCATCTCGCCGGCAGAGAACACGTCGATCAGCAGCAGCTTGTCGGCATTGGCGAAGGCATCGGCAAAGTCATCGCACAGAGCCTGTAGACGCGAGTAGCGGTGCGGCTGAAACACGACGTCGACATGCTTGTAGCCAAGCGACGAAGCGGCAGCGAGGGTCGCCTTGACCTCGGTGGGGTGATGGCCGTAGTCATCGACCACGGTAATACCATTGATATCGCCCACATGGGTAAAGCGCCGGCGGACGCCCTCAAAGCTCGAAAGCGCCTTTGCGGCAGCGTCGATATCGAGCCCCAGAACATGAGCGACCGTAAGAACCGCCGTGGCGTTGAGCATGTTGTGGCGACCGGGATTGCTCTTAATCTCGACGGCGTGCTCGGTGCCGTCCTCAAAGCGGACGACAAAGTCGCTCTGGATGCCTTGGACGTCCGGATGCACGCAAACGATGTCGTTGGTCTCGGCAAAACCGTAGGAGAGCACGTGGCGACCGGTCGATCTGGCAAGCTCGACCAGATGCGGGTCCTCGCCACAGACGATGACCGTGCCGTCCTCGCCCACCAGACTCATAAACTTAGCAAAAGTGGCCTCGATCTCCTCGATACCCGAGTAATGATCGAGATGGTCGGCCTCGACGTTGGTAACGATGACCACGTTGGGGTTAAGGAACAGGAAGGAGCTATCGGACTCGTCGGCCTCAGCAACAAAATAGTCGCCCGAGCCGTTCTTGCCGTTGGTGTCGTAGCCCTCGACGATGCCGCCGATCAAAAAGCTGGGGTCCAGACCCATGCGATCGAGCATCGTGGCGCACATCGAAGACGTCGTGGTCTTGCCGTGCGTGCCGGCAACGGCGATGGTGGTGTAGCCGTGGCCCAGGGCCGAGAGCATCTTGGCACGGGGCCACACGGGAATACCGAGCTCGCGGGCACGCACGAGCTCGGGGTTGGACTCGGGAATAGCGGTGGAGACCACAACCACATCGGGCTTGACCTCGTCGATCGTCGCAGCCTCGTGGCCCACGCGGACCTTCACGCCGGCGCGGGTAAGCTGGCGAATATAGCGCGACGTCTTAAGGTCGGAGCCGGTAACGGTATAACCGCGCTCGTGCAGGACGAGGGCGATGCCGCTCATGCCGGCGCCACCGATACCGATAAAGTGGGCGCTCTTGAACTCGGGCGCGAAGGTTGCAGTCTGGGAATCAGCCATGTGCTCGTGTACTCCTTGCGTAAACACTGCCTGTAACCCATTAACTGTACCGCACCTGCCGCATCCGCGCGAGCGCGACCGGCGATATCCCGTCTAACTAACGCAATCCCTCTACCGCGTCGGCCAAAAGTGCGGCGGCACGGTCCTGGCCCAAGCCACGCGCCGCCTGACGCATGGCATCACGCGCCGCAGCGTCATCGATCAGATGCAGCAGCTCGTCGGCAAAGGCGGGGGCATCGATATCGGTATCGGCGCAAAGCACGCCGGCGCCGGCGTCGACCAGGTAGCGCGCATTCGTGGTCTGGTGGTCGGCCGTGGCGTGCGGATACGGTACGAGTACCGAGGGCACGGCAAGCGCGGCGATCTCGGCCACGCTCGAGGCACCGGAACGCGAGAGCACCAGATCGGCCGCAGCCAGCATATCGCCCATGTTGTCGATGTAGGGCTGGACACGATAGCGCTTCGCCTCCTCGGGCGTCAGCGCCAAAGCGCACTCGGTCTCCTCAAAGCCGTCGGTACCCGTCGAATGCAAAATGTAGAGATTCTCGCGTGTCAGCAGCTCACTCTTGAGCGAGGCAATGCGCTCGTTGAGTTGCCGAGCAC
>CAUDCB010000180.1 GCA_958447915.1 uncultured Collinsella sp.
GCCGCGGGCAGCTCACCCGAAACCGTCACGCAGATCGGTCAGATCAAGGCCAGCGCATCGGGCGCGGATAATCTGGCGACGTTCACACTCGAAGACATGTTTCTCGACGCGGCATCGGGCCTTCTGGAAGAAGGGTGCAAACTGCGCTTTGTCCTCGACTATCAGGGCAAAACCTACACGCTTTCATCCCCTATGGCCGTTGTCACCGCGCCGGCCGCAAAGGCGGAATCGGGCTCGACCACCATCATTCCCACCACCATGGACCAAGAGATCACTCCGTTTGATTTCCCCGCGGCGTTTCCCGGCATCGGCGGCAATAAGTTCACGTGCTGGATACCCACATTTCCGATCCTCTTTGATTTCTCGTTTGCTGGATACGTGCTGTTTGGCGGAGGATACAAACCAGCCAGCTATATGAACGATTCGGGCAATCCAGATCCAGAGTACTGGAAGAAATCACCGCGCGAGTCGGGTGCCAAGCAGGCAAACCGCTACCTCGACGAGATGGAGGGGAAGTGGAATCAGTACAAGAGCATGAGTGCCGGTTCGGGCACCGACCCAAGAAACACCAAGCTCCTTCGCCACCATTGCACGCTGCTGTTCACGATGGATATCGCCACACAGCTGTACGGCTCGCTCGCCTACGATTGGGTGGGCAAAACCTGGGGTGACAACAACGACCCCGCATACGGCAATATTAAGGCCCTCTTCCAGGTAAGAACCGACCTCAACTGGACCGAACAGTTCACCTTGGGACCGGTGCCGTTTTTCCTAAACGTCAACCCCTGGGTGCTGGCAAAACTGGCGCTCGCCGTGGGCGCCCACACACACGGTAGCGGCGCAGCGTTTTTCAAAAACATATCGCTCGACTATTCCAACACCTCGGGCTCATTCACCATCCAGATCGGGCTTGCCGTCACCTTTGGCGCCGGCGTTGCAGGCGTCGCCTCGTCTGCCGTGCGCGGCGCCGCGTCCCTCACGTTGTTCATTGGGTACGAGAAGGCGGATGGACACCAGCTTCCGCGACTGCGCGTAGGTGCAGACGTCGATGTCGATGTGATACTCCAGTTCGTCATGTTCAAGTGGACCACCAAAGCTTGGTCGGGATCGTGGCTCACACTCCTCGATTCGTGGAATATGTCAGTGAACAATGGCGATCAGTATGTGCTCCAGCGCTCTGAGCTGGCCTTGGGTGGAGATACGCCTTATACGCTGGATGCCCGCTTCGGCTCAGCCGGCAACGCCGAGGCAGGTGGTGTGCCGCAATTAATCGCATCGGCCACCATCGTCACCAACGCCGAGCTGCTCGCACGCGCCGAGGTTAAGGCCACTGCCGTAAACGTCGCGCCTGTCGTGCGCGATTGGGATCAAGCGGTTACGCACATTGAGCTCGAGGCGGATGCAGAAAGCGACGACACGGGACAGATCGAGCATTTCGTCCATGCACTGATAGAGAACGACGAAAACGCCGCGCCAATGTATGAGTACACCTATATCGGGCAGGCGACGAACGCCGTTGCGGACCCCAACGCCAATTCTGCTGGTGTATCGGAGGACGAGCGTGGCGGTATCAAACCATCGAGCGACAGTGTGCTGTTTTCCGGCGTGCTCAGCGAAGCTCACATGAAGCTGGCAATGATTGCCGGCGCAGAATGCCTGTTCCGTATCGCCTCGGTGCGCTACGACGACAATGGCCGCTCGCGCCTGGTGGTGCACACAAAGGCAAACGGCACGTGGTCCGCTCCCATGCCCGTGGACTTTCCCCTTGGGTTTGGCGAGAACGACGTGGAGCGCGACAGCATATACGATTACGACTTCGACGTGGTGGAATATACGGACGGTAGAGGAAACCGGGGCGCCTACGTGCTGCTGGTCTCGGGCGAGCGCCCCGCCGGCGACAACACCCTTTTCGATACGGCAAGCACAGCCGGCATACTGTCCGTTGTACGCCTGCGCATAAGTAATGACGAAATCCGCGTGGTGTCGCATACGTCATGGCGCAGCATCTCGCACGGCCGCCTGCAAGAGGATGGCTACCATTGCCTGCAGTGCCCGCGTATCACGGTGGGCAAGACGCTGGTCGACGGGCGCCTGTCGGGTGCCTACCTCCACCGCCGCGGAACCACCGCAGAAAAGGCGCTCGGCAACGGGGCTGAGGTTGCGCTGGAGTGCTTTACCCTGTGGTCGGACGTTTCGGGCGACAGCCTGACGTTCCGCCAAGTTCTCCGCTTTCCGCAGGCACCTTCGAATATCGAGCTGGGCGAGCCCGAAAACATCAACGGCAAAATGGTGGTGCCCGTTGCGTACGAGACCGCAGACGGTTGCGGCTGCGCATCGTACGCCGTGATCGGCCGGTCCATTGCGGGCTGGGGCGTTATGCCGCCGGACGCCGCGGTGCCCCGTGCGGTGCCGTGGCCGCAGCACACGGGCTTTTTGGCAACCGTCAACGAGCAACTGCAGCATATTACTTGGACGCGAGGCGCATCGGCATTTGCAACGCGGCCCGTGGGTGCCGCAGGCTGTGGCCCGGCATCGTTTAGCGTGAGCAACAACGGCAGGTGCGTGCTCTATGTAGAGAACACCGATGGCAAGGTGGGACAAACCTACGACGAAGAAGGCAACCCGGTAGCAGTGATGGGCAAGCACTTCCGCATCTTCGCCAGCACCTTGGCAGGCGATCTGTTCACGGAGCCGTTCGTGATGTGCGAGCTGGACCATCCCGTCGATCAGATAACGGCATTTTTGACGTCGGGAGGCATTCTCTCCGCGCTCGCCACGCACATTGTGAGCGCGGAGCAGAGCGAGGCAGAGCTGCACGGCATCGAAGTGCCCTTGGTGGCGTGTGCCACTCCGACGGGCGCGGTCGCTACCTCGGGCGCGGTGGTGCCCGGAGCAGCAGGCGAGTCCTTCATGGTCACGGTGCGAAACGACGGCAACACTTTGCTGACCGCCGGCACGATCGATCTGTACCGAGAGGGCTCCAGCCAGCCGTTCTCCAGCGCATCCATCGGATTCGGAGCGAACGCACGCATGGCTTCGATCCACGATCCAGAGCTTGCCGAAGACGCTTCGGCCAACGACATGGCACACGTGAAGTACGCGCTCGAGACGCTGGGCGCATGTTTTGCAACGCACCCGCTGGTAGCCGACAACGGCAACGCCGTGCTGGCACCGGGTTGCACGGCACAGTTCCGCATGAGCTTCGCCATCCCCGAGAGTTGGAGCGACGAAGTGGGCAAACGCGTAACGCTGTATGCGAAGGCGCGTGACCTGGTGGCGCTCGATCCCGTAACGCTCAAGGAAATCCGACCGGGCGCAAACTCGGCGCTGGGTGCCGTACTGCACGAGCTTCATGTGCCCGACGCGGCATGCGAACGCTCAGAAATTCAGGTCGGCGTATGCGATAGCGCGGATACGACAGGACTTCACGACGCCCCGATGCCGGCGGACGGCGATGGTGGCTCAAGTGGCGGCGGTACTGACGAGGGCGGCGGCTCCGGCGGAAGCAGCTCCGGCAGTGGCAAGGACCACGACAATAACAAGCGCTCCGGAAAAGCGGGCGCACTTGCGGGCACGGGCGATGTCAACGCTCCCCTTACGGCAGCCGCTGCAGCACTCGCCGCGGCAGGCGCCGGCCTCGTCGCCTACAGCGCCCGCCGCACGGCGCTCGAAACCGACACCGCCAATGAGGTCAATTCGGATAGGCCTCGCTAGCTCCTACTTACTTTTGTGAGAGGCGCTGACTCGGCTAATCGAACATCAAAATGGGCTGGTTCTGGATACCCAGAGCCGGCCCATTGCGCATTAGATGTCGTCTGAGGAGTCGAGTTCTGCCTCGAGCTTGGCACGGCGTCTTTTCGCCGTGAAAAACGTTGCACACAGGACAGCAAACGTGGCCGCGAAAATCGTCGCACCGCAGAACACGCCCGTGGCCAGGTTCGCCAACCAAAAGACGCTTTCGAGCGGTACGATCTGCGCCTCAGCGACACAGCGCATTGCGGCAATAACAAGCGCGAACGCGGCGCTTATGGAAACCATGTTCGCCATCGCCATGTGGACATAACAATTTCGATTCGCTATTCAAACTTACTCGGACAGAACCGACTCGGTTTTGTCCGAGTAAACTCGAGCATAAACTTGTTCATGCGATACAATTAACTCGGACAAAACCGAGTCGGAAGGAAGCGAGTCAGTGGAATTCAGTGGCAGGGAGCTTGAACTCGCGCGGC
>CAUDCB010000181.1 GCA_958447915.1 uncultured Collinsella sp.
CGAGCCGCCGGTCGAGCCGCCGGTCGAGCCGCCGGTCGAGCCGCCGGTCGAGCCGGTGCCACCCGTGGTGCTGCCGCCCGTGGTCTCGGTGGTCGTGGTGGTCGTCGTCGTGGTCGTGGTGGTCTCTTTCTCGTCCTCTTCGTTCTCGTCCTTGGACTCTTCCTTCTTGGCGTTGTTGGTGCCGTAGAACTTCCAGACGTTGTTGTTCTTATACGTGGGGGCAGTGCCCGTCGGGAACTCCTCGCGGTCGGTGCCGGCAAGGACGGTGTTCATGAACTTCTTAAAGACGGGCAGGTTGGTGCTGTCGCCCAGCAGATCCGTGCCGTACTTTTGGATGGGAATCTCACCTGCGGAGTAGCCGGTCCACAGGGCGCATGCCAGCTGCGGGGTATAGCCGCAGAACCACAGGTTGGTGGTGTTGTCGGTGGTACCCGTCTTGCCGGCATAGGGCTGGTTCACGCTCAGAGCGCCGGCGGCACCCGTGCCGCTGCCCTGCATGACTCCGGTCAGGACGTCGGTCACTGCCGCGGCCTCGCCGGTGGAGAGCACCTGCGAGGGGTTATCGGTGTGCTGGTACAGTACCGAGCCAGTGCGCGAATCAATCTCGGTGATGGCGATCGGCTGGCGATAGTAACCGCCGTTGGCAAACGTGGCATAGGCCGCGGCCATCTCGAGCGGCGAGATGGAGCCGGTGCCGAGCGTCATGACGGGAACGTCCTCGATATTGTCCTTAGAAGGATCGATGCCGAGCTTTTTGACGAGCGACATGATCTTGTTATTGCCGATGGCCTCTGCAACCTGGATATAGCCGGTGTTGGAGGAGTATGCCGTAGCCTGCTTGAGCGTAATGGTGCCGTAGCTTTGGTTGGCGTAGTTTTGCACCTCGGTCGTGGTGCCCTTGGCTTTGAGCGGCGAGTTGCAGTTGAGGGTGACGTTGGGGTTCATGCCGTTTTGGATGGCAGTGGCCAGCGTAAAGGCCTTAAACGTGGAGCCCACGGGCCGCTTGGCCGTGGCGTGGTTCACGTGGTTCTCGTCGGCGTTATAGTCGTAGCCGCCCACCATGCACTTGATGTAGCCGGTCTTGGGGTCGACGACGACCATGCCCATGTCCAGGCCGTCGAGCGAAAGCGTGTCGAGCTGGGCACGCACGGCCTCCTCGGCAGTCTGCTGCATCGTGGGGTCGATGGTGGTCTTGACGGTTAGGCCGCCCTTAAACAGCACGTCGGTGGAGAACTCCTGCTCCAGCAGCTGCTTAACATAGGCGACAAAGTAGGGCTGCGAATACACGTCGACGCCGCTGCCCGAAATCTCGGTTACGTTGAGGGTGATGGGCTCTGCCTGCGCGGCGTCGTGCTCCTCCTGGGTGATGTGGCCCAGGCGCAGCATGTTGTCGAGAACCTTGTTGCGGCGAGACAGTGCCAGATCGGGATTGACCGTGGGGTCGTACTGCGAAGGCGAGTTGGGAAGGCCGATGAGCAGCGCGGCCTCGCTCAGGGTGAGGTCGGCGGCGCTTTTGGACAGGTAGGTCTCGGCTGCGGCCTCGATGCCGTAGGCACCGTGGCCGTAATAGATGGTGTTGAGGTACATCATGAGGATCTCGTCCTTGGAGTACATCTCCTCCATCTTGATGGCGATGTAGGCCTCGCGCACCTTACGCTCGATGGTCGAATCGAACTGCTCCTCCTGCAGGATGGTGTTGCGTACCAGCTGCTGGGTGATGGTCGATGCACCCTCGTGGCCACCGGAGACGGTTGCCACGGCAGCACGCGCGATGCCCCACAGGTCGATACCGCCGTGCTCGTAGAAGCGCTCGTCCTCGACGTCGACGGTGCCCTGCAGCACGTACGGAGAGACCTGGTCCTTGGTGACGGACTTGCGGTTTTGCGTGTAGAAGCTCGCGATCTTGTTGCCGTTGCAATCGACGATCTCGGTGGGTTCACTCACCAGATAGGCGTTGGCGTCGGTATAGTCGGGCAGATCGGACAGCCAACGGTTGACGTTGCCGATCATGCCGATGCCAAACGCTACGCCCGCGATGAGCAAAAAGCCCAAGAACGAGAGCAGGATCATGGGCAGGGCATGCGTCTTGGAACGACTGCGTCCCTGTCGTTGGCGAGGACCCATATATTGACCTCCAGGTATGTCGTGCCGGGCGGCGGGTGCGCCGCTGGGGCAGGATGGACATAAGTTATTACACGATAAACCAAACGAGGCGCACGAGGCCTCGTGTATGCTGGATGACGGCATTTTTCAGAGTGAATGCATACCTTGTTGGTAAGGAGTTTGCCGATGGCGATTCGGGCGATGGGGTCGAGTGGACAATATGGGAGGAAGCCGGGGGCTGCTGGGATGGCGCTGCCCGAGCTGTTGGCGCCTGCGGGCGGGCTCGATCAGATGCTCGCTGCCATCGCGGCGGGCGCCGATGCCGTCTATGCGGGCCTGGGCGGGTTTAACGCCCGCGTGAGCGCACACGGCTTTACCGACGACGAGTTTTTGCGCGGCTGCGTCGTGGCGCATGCGCACGGCGTGCGTGTATACGTGACGCTCAACGTGTTTGTGTTCGATGACGAGTTGGCCGACGCGGTGGCGCTGGGGGCGCACGCGCATGAGTTGGGTGCCGATGCCTTGATCGTGGCGGATGCCGGTCTGGCCTGCGCGTTGCGCGCGGCGATTCCCGCGGTCGAGATTCACCTGTCCACGCAGGCGGGCGTCCATAGCGAAGGCGCCGTGCGCCTGGCTGCCGACGAGCTGGGCGTCGAGCGTGTGACGACCGCGCGCGAGCTGGCGGTCGACGAGATCGCCGCCCTGTGTGCTACCGGCGTGCCTATCGAGGTATTCTGCCACGGCGCGATTTGCATTGGATATTCGGGTGCCTGCGAGTTTTCGGCCCTGCGGCGTGGACGATCGGCGATGCGCGGCGACTGTACGCAGCCGTGTCGCTTGGCGTACGACCTGGTGGACGAGGCGGGAGAGAGCGTCGTTTCCGTGGAGGGCGATCGTCTGCTGTGCCCGCGCGACTATCTGGGCATTGCGCACCTGCCTGAGCTTGTTGGGGCCGGGGTGGCGTCGCTCAAGATCGAGGGACGCATGAAAAATCCCGACTACGTGTTCAACGTGGTGCGGGTGTGGCGTCGTGCACTCGATATGCTGCGCGATGGCGCGTGGGATGCCGCTGCCGTGTCGGCGCTCGAGCGCGAGCTGGGCAGGTCGTTCAACCGCGGGTTTACCGATGCGTATCTGCGGGGGCGATCGGGTGCTGAGCTCATGAGCTTTGAGCGTGCGATTAACCAGGGCGTACGCGTGGGCCACTTGGTGACGGTGGGTCACGAAGAGGTGACCGTCGAGCTCGATGCCGCCGTGGCCGCGGGTGACACACTCGAGATCCGGTTCTATCCGGGTGCCGATGCACGCCCCGATGTGCCCAAGCGCTGGCCCCAGGTGCCCTGCCCGGTGGATGCGGAGGCGGGGGAGCGCGTTGTCGTGCACTGCAAGCGCAAGGTCGATGCGGGCTGCGAGGTGTACCTGATTCGCAGCGCCGGCGTGTTGGAGCAGACGGCGACGGCGCTGGAGCACATGCGGGTCGAGGCGGACGCGGTCGTACCCGTTGCACGAGCCGTTGAGATACTGCCCTTTGAGGGCGCCGTGGCTGTTGGCGACGTGCCCGAGGCGGTGTTGGCGGAGCCGACGGAAAAGGGGGCTTCCGCTCGCATGGTCTTTGCCTGGCAGCTGATGGATGCCGACCCGTGTGGCGAGCGCGATCTGTCCGATGCGATCGTGGTGCTCGACGAGGCCTGTCGCGCAGCCGATGCCTCGCGTACCCGCTCGCTTATGCGGCGTGCCGGGCGCGTCGTCTGCCGTAATCTGGGACAGGTGGCGATGGCGCGTGAGCTGGGTGTGGCGTTTGACGTTGCAGCACCGGTGTTTTGCGCGAACCGGGTTACGCTTGCCTGGCTACGCGGGCTCGGCGCGGGCCATGTGTATTTGCCTGCCGAGCTTGTCGCCGATGACGCGGAGCGTGTTGCCGAGCTTGCCGCTTGCCCCGGTGTCTTGGGGCCTGTCGACGCCGATCGTCCCGAGCTCATGGTGTGCGAGCACTGCTTGCTGACTGCCGAGGGCGCCTGCGCCACGGATGCGACGGGGCAGGTCCGTTGCCGTGACTGCTCGCGCCGTCAGCAGGCGCGCTTTTTGGTCGAACGTGACGGCACGCGTTTGCCGGTCGTTATCGA
>CAUDCB010000182.1 GCA_958447915.1 uncultured Collinsella sp.
CCCTGGCCTCCAAGACTGCGGCCGAGGCTGCCGAGCTGCATGACACCAAGGACACGTCTGCGGCCGAGATCGCAGCCGTGAGCGTGGCCTCTGCCAAGGAGATGGCCGAGCTGCTTGCCAAGTTGGACGCCGCCAAGCTGCAGATCGAGGAAGTGCAGCTGACGGCCGAACGCGATGCTCGCGCCGCGCAGGAGGCGGCCGACGCCTCGGCAGCCGCAGCGGAGCAGGCGCTCGCCGACACCGTTGCCGCGGCTGAGGCGAAGGTCTCCGCCGCCCAGCAGGCCGCCGATGCCGCAATCGATGCTGCCCGCGTTGCTGCCGACTCTGCCGTCGAGCAGGCTGCGGTGGATGCCAACGAAAAGGTCGCCGCCGCTGCCGCCGAGCGCGACACCGCCACGCGTGCCGCCGAGGAGGCCCGTGCCGACGCCGATGCACGCATTGCCGCGGCCGAGCTCGAGGTGGGGGAGCGCATCGAGCAGGAGGTCGCCGCCGTCCGTGCCGCTTGCGAGCGCGACCTCGAGGCCGCTCGCGCGGAGATGCAGCAGCGCCTGGACGCGCTGGCGCAAGAGCTGGAGCGGGCCGAGCGCAACCGTGAGCGTGCCGAGCGCCGCGCCGAGGGCAACAGCCTGTCGCGCTATCTGCTGGCCCGCTTGCGCGGCGAGGCTGGCGAGGGCGTGGCCACCGCGCCTGACGAGGATGGCGCTTCTGCGACGGATGCCACCGAGGCCGAGGTCGCTGCCGACCCCGAGACTTCCGCAAAGGACGACGACAAGTGATGAAGCACGTGCTCCGCGTGATCAACGTGTTAGCGACCGTGGTGATCCTCGTCGCCTTTGTGGTGCTGCTGCGCACGGTGTTCACGCCCGCTGGCGAGATTCCCACCATCATGGGCTACGGCTTTATGCGTACGCTGACCGGCTCGATGGAGCCGGCGATTCCCGTGCACTCGTTTATCGTCGTCGATACCGACAACAGCCAGGCCTACCAGGTGGGCGATATCATCACCTTCCATTCGTCCGATGACGCGCTGGAGGGTTCGCTCAACACGCACCGCATCGTATCCGTGGAGGCCGCGTCCGACGGTTCGCCGGTCTACCACACCAAGGGTGACGCCAATCCGGTCGAGGACGCCGCACCCGTGCCCGCCGCCGATGTTGTGGGCCGCGTGGTCTTTGTCTCGGCAGGCCTGGGCGTTGTGGTGTCGCTGCTCACCAATCCGCTGCTGTTCTTTCCGTTTATCGTGGTGCCGTTGATCGCGCTGCTGGTGCTCGAAATTCGCCATATGGTTAAGGCCACGCAAGATGTGGCGCGTGCCGAGGACGAGGCCGCCCTGCGTGCTGCCGTGGAGCAGATTCGCGAAAAGCGCCGTCGCGAGCAGGAGGGTCAGGACGACGCCAAGGAGCAGGGCGACGGCGAACATGCTGAGGGAAGTGCGGAAGCCAGCCCCCGCGCCTAGACGATTCCAACCACTCGGCATAGCACGTCTGCGCCTTTCGTCCCCACAATTTGGGCGCCCATAGATGTTGCGAATCGTCTGCTTTTTCATACCAATATTCGTGCTACAGTTTGAGCGCTTTGTTGCCAATTGATTTCGGGGGAGTGGAATGGAACAGGAGCGCTCGGCGCAGCACGCACGTGAAAAGGCCTCGGTGCCGATGACGGCGGCGTCCGATTTTGTCGTGCCCGAGGGAACTGACGAGCTCAGCCGCAGCACCCGCCGTGCATGGCGCGACCGCCTGAACAGCGCTTCGACGCGCAAGATGATCACGGGCGTCCTGGCAACGCTGGTGGGCGGTTCGTTTTGGGGCTTCTCGGGCACCAGCGCGAGCTTTCTGTTCGATACCTATCACGTCGACACCTTGTGGCTTATGAGCGTGCGCCAGATTCTCGCCGGTCTACTCTTTATGGCCGTGGTTGTCACGCGCGACCGCGAGCGCCTGATTAAGCTCTGGACTACACCCGCCGATCGCAAGCAGCTGCTGCTCTTTACCGCCTTTGGCCTGCTGTTCAACCAGTTTTGCTATCTTTCGGCCGTGCGCCTGACGAACGCCGGAACCGCGACGGTGCTCCAGTGCCTGCAGCTTGTTATCATCATGGGCTACACCTGCGTGACCGATCGCCGCATGCCGCGTACTCGCGAAGTCATCGGCATTGGCCTGGCTCTGGGTGGAACCTTTTTAATCGCCACCGGCGGCGACCCCACCAGCCTGAATATCTCGCCGCTTGGCCTGGCAGCAGGTCTTATGTGTGCGGTCAGCGCCACGTGTATGGCGGTGATTCCCGCCAAGATCCTGCCCGAATACGGCAGCCCCATCGTCACGGGCTCGGCAATGCTCACGGCGGGCGTGGTCTCGTGTGTCTTCGTGCAGCCCTGGGCGCATATGCCGGCGCTCGACGCTGCCGGCATCGAGGCGCTTGCGGTGTTCGTGGTTATCGGCTCGTTTTTCGCTTACATGCTCTATATGCAGGGCGTTAAGGACATCGGCTCGGTGCGCGCGAGCCTCATCGGAACTGTGGAGCCGGTTTCGGCGACAATCACCAGCGCCGTTATGTTGGGCACGGTGTTTTTGCCGACCGACCTTATCGGCTTCGCCATGATCATCGTGATGATGTTTCTCACGGTGTAGCCCCTGCGGTTGCTTTAAAGGATAATAGGCTGGCGGCGCGTTGCTTTGGCGGCGCGCCTTTATCTATAGAGAGGACCTCTTATGAAGTACTTTGGCACCGACGGCTTTCGCGGCGAGGCCAACGTTGGGCTGACCGTGGAGCATGCGTACAAGATCGGCCGCTTTGTGGGTTGGTATTACGGTGCCAACCGCGAGCGCAAGGCACGCGTGATCGTGGGCAAGGACACGCGTCGTTCGAGCTACATGTTCGAGGCGGCGCTGGTGAGTGGCCTGGTCGCGAGCGGTGCGGACGCATATATGCTGCATGTGATCCCAACGCCGGGCGTGGCGCATCAGACCGTGGAGGGCTGCTTCGATTGCGGCATCATGATCAGCGCGAGCCACAACCCGTTTTGCGATAACGGCATTAAGCTCGTCAACAGCGACGGCTTTAAGATGGACGAGGACGTGCTGGAGCTCATCGAGGATTACATCGATGGCAAGAGCGACGTGCCGCTGGCTACGGGCAACAATATTGGTGCCACGGTCGACTACATGCAGGGTCGCAACCGCTATATCGCCTCGCTCATCGCGAGCGCGAACTTTTCGCTGCAGGGCGTCAAGATCGGCATCGACTGTGCCAACGGCTCGGCGTCCTCGGTGGCCAAGCCGGTGTTCGACGCGCTGGGCGCCGATGTGCGCGTGATCAACGCCGCGCCCGATGGCTTTAACATCAACGTCGACTGCGGCTCCACGCATATGGAGCGCCTACAGCGCCACGTGGTGGAGCAGGGCCTGGACGTGGGCTTTGCCTATGACGGCGATGCCGACCGCTGCTTGGCCGTGGACGAGCGCGGCCGCGTGGTCGACGGCGACCAGATCCTGTACGTGTGCGGCGTGTATCTGAACAAGCACGGTCGCCTTTCGGGCGGTACCGTGGTGCCGACGATCGCCAGCAACTTTGGTCTGATCAAATCGCTGGAGCTTGCCGGCCTGAGTGCCGTGACCAGCGGCGTGGGTGACCGTCACGTGTACGCCAAGATGCGCGAGGGCGGCTACAGCCTGGGCGGCGAGCAGACGGGCCATACGATCTTTGGCGATATCGAGCGCACGGGCGACGGCATTATGACCTCGCTGCGCGTGATGGAAGTGATTCGCGCCGAGCGCGAGACGCTCTCGCAGCTCACGGCTCCGTGCAAGCTGCTGCCGCAAGCGCAGGTTGCCGTGCGCGTGGCGGATAAGGACGCCGCGCTCGAGAACATGGGCGTGCAGAACGCGATCGCCGAGGCCGAGGCCGCGCTGGCGGGCGAGGGCCGCGTGCTCGTGCGCAAGAGCGGAACTGAGTCAGTGATTCGCGTGCTGGCCGAAGCCCCCGACCAAGCAGCTGCCGACGCAGCCATGAAGCGCATCGCAAGTGCTTTGGAAGCTCTGTAAGGCGCATTCTGGGCTGTTTGACAGGGGGTTATAAAAGGCCGTGTGCAAATAAGGGCAAATATGAGTACTGTTACTAAATAAGTAACAGCATATTTTGCCCCAAGAGGCTATTTTGGCAACGCCCGAACGTCATATCGAAGAGCATTGCTCCTCATATGTCCAATAAAC
>CAUDCB010000183.1 GCA_958447915.1 uncultured Collinsella sp.
TGCCATGCCAACGAGTGAGAAACAACGCCGTATGGATCTAAGGTTGCCCGAACGTCAACGCCTTACTTACGAGCGCGCCGCGGCCTTACGTGGCCAAACTCTCACCCAATGGGCCACAGCTCACCTTGACGAGAGCTCCGCACGTGATATCGCCGAGGCGTCAACAACCTATCTTTCTCCTGATGGTTTCGATGCATTTTGCGAAATGCTCGATTCCCCCATGCCCCAAGCCGCAAAAGCGCTGCTTGACCGTAAGGCAGTTTGGGAATGAGCACATTTACCAAGCCCGTTCAACTCCCCGTTGGCCAAGGCATCGAGGCTTTCCACTGCGGAAATACTCTTGTAGACGGATGGGCTAAAAATAGATCAGCCTCGGCGCGAAGAAGAGGATCAGCAGTTATATACGCGTCGTATTGCGACGGTGCAGTCGCTGGGTTTTATACGTTGTGCACGCACTCCGTGGCTCGCGAAAATGTTGATGGAGGATGGTTCGTGCGAAACTCCCCCTCCCAAGTCCCCACAGTGCTGCTTGGAATGATGGGGGTCGATGAGAAGTTCAAGGGGCTTGGTCTCGGAGCTTCACTGCTCAAAGATGCCATCGAGAACGCCTTGAAAATTTCTGCCCTAGCAGGAGCGCGAGCTTTAGTTGTCGATCCAGTAGATGATGAGGCGGCAGCATTCTATGAACATTTTGGCTTCGCCACCCTACCGGGCACCAACCGAATGGCGCTGAAACTCTAGATCGTCGGGCGACATCTCCTCCAGCTCCCAGCATGCCCTAAGTTACCCTACAAATAAAGATTACTACTGAAATGTAGGGTAACTACCCAAGGCATCGTATGAAGCGCTCGCTATGCCCACCCCTACGCAACATCCCAGGGCTGGAGTTCGTCGCCCAGGCGAACGATGCAGTCGTAGAGCACGGTATGGCGCTCGGCAGGGTTGGCATCCCGATGAAAATGCCCGTAGTACCAGCGCTTGTAATCCAAGCGGTCTTCCAGCTCATCGAAAAATGCCGTAAGCCGATCAACGGCGGGGTAATTCCAGCCAGGCCCCGGATAGAGCGTGGGCGAAAGCATGCGCGTAGAGCAGGTGTGGGTGATCACGTAGTCGACCTTCCAGTCTACGCTGTCGAGCTTTGTCCGCGCCTCCTCAAAGTTGCGCTCGTCCGGCAGCTCCTGCGGCCACCAGCTGGAATACGGAATGCGGTATTCCTTATCCACGCTCGTGGCACCGCCCATGGTAAAGATCGTTGAGCCGTCGAGCTCAAAAACCTCACCGCGCGTCAGGCGCCGTATGGGCGAGGTATCCGACAGGCGCTGCGTCAGCCCACCGTGCCACAGCTCCATGGGACGCTCCGCCCAGTGATCGAAACGCTCGTGGTTGCCGTCGACGAACAGCACGGTATAGGGGCGCGATTCCAGCCAAGCGATATCGGTGCATTCCTCGGCAGAGAAATCCCACGGAAAGCCAAAGTCGCCCGCGACAATCAGATAGTCGTCGCTCGTCAGGCTATCCCCAAGGTCCCAATCGCGCAGCTTTTGCATGTCGAGGCCGCCATGAATATCGCCCGTCACATAGACCGTCATCGGATCACCACTTCACTCTTATAGGCTTCGAGATCGTGCTCGACCTGCTCGTCGCCCGTGGCGTTGACCCACCACGGCCATTTAACGCAACACATCGGCTCGTCTACCTGCGCAAACCACGACCTGAGCTCATCCAGACTTACCGGGGCGTAGCTGTTAGCGTCCACGCCCACGTCATAGCGCAGCAGCCCCTGTCTGAGGTTGAACTTGTTGTACGCGCCGCCGCAACTGTGGATATGCCCGTGAAGATGCCAGCCGCCGTGCGACATGCCCTGCCAGTCGACCATAGGATAGTGGCTCAGCACGATTTTTTGGCGGTCGATCTTGAGCACGCAAATGGGCGGCTCGACGATAAAAGCATCCGCTACCGCAGGCTGCGTCCAGTCCTTGTCATGGTTGCCGGGCAGCAGGTGGACGCGTTTGCAGGCAATGCTTTTGCGCAGCTCGTAGGCATCTTGGGCAGTCATCTTAAAGCTAAAGTCGCCCAAGATGTAGAGCTCATCATCCGCAGCGACCTTGCTGTTAATGTTAGCGACCATGACGTCGTTCATCTGCGCAACAGTCGACCAAGGCCTATCGCTAAGCCGCAGCATGTTCTCGTGTCCAAAGTGAGTATCGCTGGTAAACCAGATCACGGGGACCTCCTGTTGCTGCGGGGTATCCATTCCTTAGGACTTACCCTTCGTTCTTCCATCCAAACGGATCGAGCACCCAAAAAACCAGATCGAGTACGCCACCGGTCATCATGGCGCCGGCAAGGGCCATGCAAACGTGCAGAGAACTGGCACTTCGGAGCACGTCGAATGGCCCCAGAACAGCCAGCAGCGCGACCGCTGCGCCGGCAAGGCACAACGCGAGGCACGGCCCCGCGTCCTTGACGCACTTCTTTGCGAGATGCTTGGTGTTATCGCTCATTGGTATCGAACTCCTTAGAGGATCGTTGTTTGGGTACATGCCGCCGCGGCAGAGCAGGGCGGCAGGGTAAGTGTCCCATGCCGTGCGGACACGTTTTTAAACCCATGTATCCGCAGGGACCCATGTCCTTGCAGAACACCCCCGAAGAATCGTCTAAGCCGCTGGCGGGCAACATACTGAACAGGGGGTCTTTCCTCGTTTGAGCGCGGTCGCCAGTGGCACGCTTGTTCTAATGGCATTTTGAGGAAGGTTTTTGCATCCCCCAGAACGGTGATAAATCTTGCCGTTCTTGATGACGATCACCTTGGTTTTTGAAGCAGCCACGCTGCGGGACTTGATGGGCGCATCCGCCTTTTGACGAGCCGGTGCCGTTTTCCGAGGCCAGCCTCTCGGAAAATCAGAATCGCAGAATCGATTGATGTAGCTGTCGAAACATCCATCGAACAGCAGCCCCGTTGCCAAGCCCGCCATGAACCCACAGGCAATCGCGGCCTCTCCTCTAATTTGCATATGTCCCTCCTTAATTAATCTTGAAGATAAAAGCGGCGCGCGCCGCAGGACCCATGCCCTTGCGGCGCGCGCCGAAAATGATCCGCTTTCCTCCGTCCCTAACGGATCAGCTGGCGGCGCTTGTCGGACAGGAAGACGCCGGCGGCAACCAGGACCGTGCCTCCAATTACGAACGTCTCGCCCAGCAGGTTGGACACGTCGCCCGTGGCGGGCATCGTCGTCTGCTGCGTGGTGGCCTCGGACGCCGAGGTCATGTGCTTGGCCTGGTACGCCACCTGCGTCGCAGGCTGAGTCTGCTCGCCATTCCCGCGCTCGGCGGCCTCTTGGCGAGCGATCTCGGCGTTGAGCTCGACAATAGCCTGGTCGAGCTCGGCCTTGGCGGCGGTATAGTTGGCAAGCGCCTCCAAGTAGGCAGGTGCCACAGCATCCGTCGCAGCAACGGCAGCGTCGAGCTCAATCTTGGCAGCTGCGGCGCGCTCGGCGGCATCGTGGGCTGCAGCGATCTTAGCGTTGAGCGCCTCATCCGCATCGTTGGCACGGCCGCTAGCGATGGCGTCGGCAAGGTTGATCCTGCGCAGGCGGGCAACCGCGGCGGCAGAAGCATCGCGATCAGCGGTCGCATCCGTTACGGCGTCGTCCGCCGCAGTCACGCCAGACTCGGCATCGGTCTTCGCCGAAGCCGCTGCCTCAACAGCAGCATCGGCAGCGGCCTTGTCCTCCGTCGCCTGAGCAAGCGCCGCGGCGGCATCATGTAGCTGAGCCGCACGAGCAGCAGCCGCGACGGATGCGGCCTGAGCCGCGGTCACAGCCGTGCCGGCACCGCTCGCAGCAGCCTGGGCGGCGACAAGCTCGGCCTGGGCAGCAGCGACGTCGGCATCTGCCTGGCCTGCCGCACCCTGCGCGGCATTCACTGCAGCCTGCGCGTCAGCCTGAACGGCACGCGCCCCCTCGAGCACCGCCGAGGCCGCATCAAATGCACGCTGAGCAGCGGCAACGTCGGCAGAGTACGCAGCCAGCTCGTCCTGGGCGGCAGCAAGCGCGCTCTCCTTGTCGCCAACGCCGGCGCGAGCGGCATCCAGCGCACGCCGGGCAGCGGCAGCCTTGCCCTTGGCGACATCGAGTTCATCAGACTTGGCAGTCACGACACTCTGCGCCGCGGTAACCGCAGCGCTGGCAGCGTCCACGTCGGCG
>CAUDCB010000184.1 GCA_958447915.1 uncultured Collinsella sp.
GCGCCTGTGGACTCAACATCTCAATCTGTAACAGGTAACGGCGCAGACCGCGAGGTTGGGCGGGAAGATCTCGCGTTCTAACGTGGCCGGCATCCGTGCTGAGCCGGCCCACGCCTGCCGTTGGCGGATGCAGTGGGGCTGTTCGCCGCATTGCCGCTGCACTGGGGGTCTGCAGACCGTAGGATAGTCCTATTGACAGCCTGTCAACTTGTCTGGGAGGCACTGTGACAGAAACGTTTGATATTGCGATTGTGGGCGCGGGCATCACCGGGTGCGCCATCGCGCGGCAACTCGCGCGCTATGACTTGTCCATTTGCGTGGTCGAGGCGGCCAACGATGTCGCCCCAGGCGCATCGAAGGCCAACGGCGGCCTGGTACACGCCGGCTACGATCCGTCGCCGGGCACCGTAAAGGCGCAGGTCAACGCCCGCGGCTGCGAGCTATATGGCACGTGGGCCCAGGAACTGGGCTTTTTGTTTTGCCGCACCGGATCCATGGTGCTGGGGTTTAACGACGAAGACCGCGCACACCTGGAGAAACTGCGCCAGAATGGCCTGGCCAACGGCGTGCCCGAGCTGTCGATTATCGGCCCCGAGCGCATCCACGAGCTGGAACCGCGCGCAAGTGCCAAGGCGACGTGCGCGCTGTGGTGCCCCTCGACTGGCTTTGTCGATCCCTTTGAGGTCGCCATCGCCGCGCTGGAGAACGCTGTGGCCAACGGGGTGACGTTTATGCGGTCCGCGCCGGTGGAAGCAATTGAGGTTGCTGACGGCGAGACTACCGACGGGGCCGCGCGCTTTACGCTGGTGACGCCTGTCGGCGATGTGCGCTGCCGCTATCTGATCAACGCCGCGGGCAACGGTGCCGCGGATATCTCGCACATGGCGGGCGCCGAGGAGTTCCAGATGGTCTGGCGCCAGGGCAACATCGTTGTGCTGGACAAAGAGCCGCGCGCGCTCATGCCGCTCTACCCCGTGCCCACGCCAGTGTCCAAGGGCGTAATCGTCACGGGCACGGTCCACGGCAACACCGTGATCACCGCGACGGCTGCCGTGCGCGAGCCGGGCGACACGCAAACGTATGTAAGCGATGTCAACGCGCTGCTGGACGGCGCGCGCAAGCTGGTGCCCGATCTGGACACGCGCCGCGTGGTGCGCGCATTTGCCGGCGGGCGTCCGGTCATTCAGGGAACAAACGACTTCTTTATTGGGCAGTCCGCCGTGGTGCCAGGCCTGTTCCAGGCGGCGGGCATTCAGTCGCCAGGCGTGGCGAGCGCGCCGGCCATTGCTGAGCGCATGGAGCACGTGATGCGCGAGGCGGGCGTTGCTTTGCGCGAACGGGCCGATTGGGATCCGATTCGACACGCGCCGGACGACTTCGACCGTGCGCCGCTTGCACGCAAGGAGGAGCTCATTGAGTCCGACCCCGCATGGGGGCAGATCGTCTGCCGCTGCGAGACGGTGCCCGAGGCCGAAATCGTGGCCGCGATTCGATGCCGCCCGGGTGCGGTTTCGGTCGAGGGCGTTAAGCGCCGCTGCCGCGCGGGCATGGGTCGGTGCCAGAGCGGTTTTTGCCAGAGCCGCGTGGCGGCAATCCTGGCGCGCGAGCTGGGCTGCGACCCCAGCGAAGTGCTGTTGGAGGATGTCGGATCTTGGCTGGTCGAGGGACCGCTAAAGGGGGTGCGCTAGGATGGCGGAATTCAAATCGAGCGCGATTGATAGCGGCGCCGCCGAGGCCGTGTCGACGCAGGCCTTCGACGTGGTCGTCATCGGAGGCGGCCCCGCCGGTATGGCAGCCGCGCTTGCCGCGCACAAGGCCGACGCGCGCGTGGCCATCGTGGAGCGCGAGCAGCATCTGGGCGGCATCCTGCGACAGTGCATTCACCCGGGCTTTGGACTGTCGCACTTTAAGCAGGAACTCACCGGTCCCGAGTACGCGCAGCGCTTTATCGACCAGGTGCGCGCGACCAACATTGCGCTGTTCTTGGACAGCATGGTGCTTGGGATTGATTCGGGCGAGTCCACGGAAGCCGCCGCGGTCCACACCGTCACGCTCATGAGCCCCACCGGCATGTTGCAGCTCACCGGGCGCGCGGTCGTCCTTGCCATGGGTTGCCGCGAGCGCACCCGCAGCGAGATCAAGATTCCCGGCAGCCGCCCTGCCGGTGTGTTTACGGCCGGCCTGGCGCAGCGATACATCAATATCGAAAACCTCAAGCCCGGCTCGCGCGCCGTCATTTTGGGCTCGGGTGACATTGGACTCATCATGGCGCGCCGCTGCACGCTTGAGGGGATTTCTGTCGAGGGCGTGTACGAGCTCATGCCGTACGCCAACGGCCTGCGCCGCAACGTTAAGAACTGCCTAGATGACTTTGGCATTCCGCTGCACCTGTCCACCACCGTCACGCGCGTGATCGGGCACGGCCGCGTGGAGGCCGTCGAGGTAAGCCAGGTCGACGAGCATCTGGCTCCCATTCCGGGGACCGAGCGCATTATTCCGTGCGACACGCTACTGCTTTCGGTGGGCCTGATTCCCGAAAACGAGCTTTCGGTTGCCGCGGGCGTGGAGCTGGACCCACGTACGCGCGGTGCCGTGGTGGATCAGAGCCTGAAGACAGGCGTGCCGGGCATATTTGCCTGCGGCAACGTGCTGCACGTGCACGACCTGGCCGACAACGTGACGACCGAGTCCGAACGTGCCGGTGCGGCTGCGGCGGCGTGGGCGTTGGGGGCTGTCGGCACCGCGGCGGGAGTGGCGGGCGCGGGCTGCCAGCTCACGGTCTCCCCCGCTGGCATCGCAGGCTACGCACTGCCGGGACGCATCACGGCCGTGTCACTCACTAAGCTCAACTTCCGCGTACGTCGGCCGGTCGATGCTGCCCGCGTGCGCATTCTGGCAGGCAACGAGGAGCTGTTTGCAGGCAAGGTTCGCCCGTTTAAACCGAGCGTCATGGAAAGCTTCCCGCTACCGGCAAAGGTGATTCAGCGCGCACTCGATATGGGCGTTAGCGAGATTGTCCTGTCCGTCGACCCCGCTGAGGAGGCGTAGAGTCATGAGCACAAACGCGATTGAAACGCTGCAGTTCAACTGCACCACCTGCCCATCCGAGTGCCTCCTGACCGTGGAGGTCGAGCGCAGCGCAGACGGCGCCGTGGTAGAGGTACGCTCCGTAACCGGCAACAGCTGCCCGCGCGGTGATAAGTTTGCACATCAGGAGCTCACCTGTCCCATGCGCGTGCTTACCACGATCGTGGCCGTATCCGGCGGCGACGAGGCGCTGCTGCCCGTGCGCACGGCCGAAGCCATCCCGCTCGAACTCCACGCCCAGGCGATGGACCTCATCCGCGGCCTGGAGGTCAAAGCCCCGATCCGCATGGGCGATGTAGTCCTCCCCAACCTCCTAGACACCGGTACCGACCTCATCGCCAGCATGGACATCGACCCAGCCTAAGCAGCTCATTTGGGACGGGGCTCTTTTTGGGTACCCCGCCATCCACCCCGCCCCTCCTCAATTGCGGTGAAATAGTTCCTGATTTCCGCCAAAACCCCGGTATCCAGGAACTATTCCACCGCAACTATCCTTGGATTCGATATTTATCTTGTGCCTACTTTGGTGCCATTTCAAAACTATGCCGGATTACGGGGCTGATTCGGAGAACCCCATCCATACCGGCAATTTTCGATTTTGGATAGGCCGTCTACCTGCGGTTTTAATTTCGCGATTTTTCCCATGGTCAAGTAATACAGATCCAGCCCCGTAATCCGCCATAGTTTTGAAACCGGCCCATTTGAGACGGGCCTCTTATGACTACTTTTACCTATCATTCCGCATGTTTGACGCAGCTAAAATAGCCCCGTCCCAAATTGATTACCCTGGCATTGGGGATACCATGGTGGCAACCTAGCGAAAGGACGATGTATGGCACATGTCGATGACCAGCGCGTGGCGCGCGTGCTCGATGCGCTCGAGGCGCAACACCCCGGTGCGCAGCTGCTTGTGAATGACCCGTGGTCGATCTACTATCTGACCGGCTTTTATGCCGATATGTTCGAGCGTTTTTGCGGCGTGCTGCTCGCGCGCGATGCCGAGCCGGTGATCTTGGTCAACGCCCTGCATCAACTGCCCGAGTACGACAATGCCCGCGTCGCCTATCACACCGATACCGATGTCGTGGCCGACGCCATCGCTCGCG
>CAUDCB010000185.1 GCA_958447915.1 uncultured Collinsella sp.
TCCCTAAATATGCCACGGACGAGTATTCTTGCCGCCGCGTGCCCGGCGTCGATTCTAGCGAGGTGCGCTAATGGCTGCCAAACTCATCGATCTTTCCTTTACGCTCAACGGCCGCAAGGTCAAGGTTCAGATTGCCCCCGACGCCATGCTCTTTTCGCTTTTGCGCGAGCAGGGTTGCGCGTCGGTACGCTGCGCCTGCGAGACCACCAACTGCGGCCTGTGCACGGTGTGGCTCGACGGCGATCCGGTGCTGAGCTGCTCGGTTCCCGCCGCGCGCGTCGAGGGCCGCTCCATTACCACGCTCGAGGGCCTCAAGGCCGAGTCCGAGGCGCTCGCCCGTGCGATGGCTGCCGAGGGTGCCGAGCAGTGCGGTTTTTGCGCCCCCGGCCTTATCATGAACGTGCTGGCGCTTGCCCGCGCCGCCAAGGAGGACCCGAGCCTCGTCGCCACGCGCGAGGAGCTCTCGCGCCAGCTCGCCGGCAACCTCTGTCGTTGCAGCGGCTACGAGAGCCAACTGCGCGCCATCGTCCGCTTCCTTAACGAGTCCGGCGTACAGGTGGGCTTTGAGATGCCCGAGCTGCCCGTCAACGACACGAGCTCCGACGGTGTCTCCTACAAGCAGATTACCCACAAGCAGCCCAAGAAGGACTCGAAGGCCCTGCTCGAGGGTCGTCCCGTCTACACCGGCGATATGGTGCCCGCCGGTGCGCTCATCGTCAAACTCAAGCGCAGCCCCTATGCCCGCGCCAAGATCCGCTCCATCGATACGTCGCGCGCTCTGAAGGTGCCGGGCGTCGTGGGCGTCTACACCTACGAGGACGTGCCCCAGCGCCGCTTTACCATTGCCGGCCAGAGCTATCCGCAGCCGAGTCCCTACGACCGCCTGATTCTCGAGAACCTCGTCCGTTACCAAAACGAAGAGGTGGCGATCGTCGCCGCCGAGTCCGAGGAGGCCGCCGACAAGGCACTCAAGCTCATCAAGGTCGACTACGAGGTGCTCGAGCCGCTGCTCGACTTTACCCAGGCGCTCGATAACGACATCGTGGTCCACCCCGAGGGCGACGTGACCTTTATGTTCCCGCAGGGCGGCGACGTCCCGCGCAACTTGGTGTGCAGCGGCTCGAGCGACTTTGGCGACTTGGACGAGGCGTTCGCCCAGAGCGACGTCGTCTTTACCCGTACCTACACCAGCCAGGCCACGCAGACCGCGCCCATGGAAACCTTCCGCGCCTTTGCGACGACCGACGCGTTCGGCCGCATCTCGGTGACCACCTCTACGCAGGTGCCCTTCCACGTGCGCCGCATGGTCGCGCAGTCGCTCGACATTCCGCAGTCGCAGGTGCAGGTTATTAAGCCGCGCATCGGCGGCGGCTTTGGCTCCAAGCAGACGGGCTGCTGCGAGATCTTCGTGGCGTTCGTGACCCAGCAGACCGGCCGTCCGAGTTACTGCTGCTACACCCGCGAGGAGACCATCACTGCGGGCAACTCGCGCCACCAGATGCAGATGACCGTTAAGCTGGGCGCCATGAACGACGGCACCATCACGGCCATCGACCTGCATACGTTGTCCAACGCCGGCGCGTACGGCGAGCACGCCACCACGACGATCGGCCTTTCGGGCCACAAGAGCCTGCCCATCTACAACCACGTGAAGGCGAGCCGCTTCAGCTGGGACGCCGTCTACACCAATACCAACCGTGGTGGCGCGTATCGTGGCTACGGTGCCACCCAGGGCCAGTTTGCCGTGGAGAGCGCCGTCAACGAGCTCGCCGACATGCTGCACATGGACCCTGCCGACCTGCGCCTCAAGAACATGGTGCGCGAGGGCGAGATCATGCCGCAGTACTACAACGAGAAGCTTAACGCCTGCGCGCTCGACCGCTGCCTGCTGCGCGCGATGGATATGATCGGCTGGCGCGACAAGCCGCTGGCCGTGGACCTGGGCGACCGCGTGCGCGCCCTGGGCTGCGCGCTCACCATGCAAGGCTCGGGCATCTCCAACGTGGACATCGCCGGCATCGACATGCGCCTGGAAGAGGACGGCTTCATTACCATCGGCACCGGCGCTACCGATAACGGCATGGGGGTCGACACGATCCTGGCGCAGATTGCCGCCGAGGAGCTGGGCGTGGAGAGCTCGCAGATCGTGGTGCGCGGCGTGGATACCGACGTGTCGCCGTTCGACGCCGGCTCGTACGCGAGCTCCGGTACCTACGTGACGGGCCTTGCCGCCAAGAACGCCGCGACCGAGCTGCGCGAGAAGATCTGCGCCAAGGCGGCCCAGATGTGGGACGTTGACGTCGCCGACGTGGTCTTCGACGGCCAGTACGTGCGCTTGTCCGACGAGCGCGCTGCTCGCGAGTGCGGTCGCTACCTTACGCTGCGCGACTTTGCGAACCTGTGCGTCAAGAACATCGCGGGCGGCGACGCGCTCACCTCGCATGCCTCTGCCTGCCTGCCCGTTTCGCCCCCGCCGTTTATGGCCGGCATTGCCGAGGTCGAGGTCGACAAGGCCACCGGCAAGGTGACCGTGGTGGATTACGCCGCTGCCGTCGATTGCGGCACCGTGATCAACGAGGCACTCGCACGCGTCCAGGCCGAGGGCGGCATTGCCCAGGGTATCGGTCACGCGCTCTATGAGATCGTCGAGCATGACGATCGCGGCCGCCTGCGCACCGGCAACTTTATGAGCTACAAGCTGCCCACGCGCCTGGATATCGGCAGCATTCGCGTGGCCTTTGAACCGAGCTACGAGCCGACGGGCCCGTTTGGCGCCAAGTCGATCGGCGAGGTCGTCATCAACACGCCGCTCGCCGCCGTGGCCTCGGCCGTGGCGCACGCCACCGGACATCAGGTTCGCTCGCTGCCGATCACGCCGGAGAAAGCGCTGCTGGGGGAGTAGCGGGTCAGCGAACAAGTCGTAATTGGCGGGGCGGGGCAACTCGCCCCGCCTTTTGCACTCGTGGTGAGGTCGTGAGCCTGTAAAAGGTGTGCGTGCGCTTGCCGTTCGTATCTGCTATCATTCCTAGTCTGTGCGCTCATGCGGGCGTGGCGGAATTGGTAGACGCGCCAGATTTAGGTTCTGGTGGGATTCCCGTGAAGGTTCGAGTCCTTTCGCCCGCACCAACGCACCTGCGTCGGCTCCGGCCGTCGCGACGCTTGTTGCATAAAGGTACCAGCACCTCAGATAAGCTGGGCAGTATGAGGAGGAACGTGTTGAACATCACCGCTTCTAACGTCAAGGACGCCAAGCTCACCGCTACGGTCACCATCCCGGCCGCCGACGTCGACGCCGCGATCAAGAAGGCCTACAAGGAGACCGCCAAGAAGTACCGTTTCCCGGGCTTCCGCGCCGGCAAGGCCCCCCGTCCGGTCATCGACTCCGCTCTTGGCGCCGAGGCTACCCTCGCTCAGGCCACCAACGACCTGATCGCCGCCAACGAGCCCGTCGTCCTCAACGAGCTGGACATCGTCCCCACCAAGAACGGTGACTACAAGGAGCTCGACCTCGCCAAGGATCACGAGGACTACACCTACACCGTCGAGTTCTCCCTGCGTCCTGCTGCCGAGCTCTCCTCCTTCGACGCCGTCGAGATCGAGATGCCCCCTGCGGAGGTCACCGAGTCCGAGATCAACAACCAGGTCGAGATGCTCCTCAACTACCGCGCTACCTTCGAGGACGTCGAGGGCCGCGCTGTCGAGGCTGACGACTACGTGACCGTTGACCTCAAGGCCGTTGAGAACGCCGACAACTTCGCCGCCGAGGGCCGCATGCTCATCGCCGGTAGCGACAGCAACCCCGCCGAGTTCAACGAGGCCCTGATCGGCGCCAACGTTGACGACGTCAAGACCGTCACCTGGACCGACGAGGTCGAGGAGGGCGAGGAGGCCGAGACCCACACCGTCGAGGTCACCGTCAAGGGCATCAAGGTCCGCAACACCCCCGAGCTCACCGATGAGCTCGTCAAGTCCGACTTTGGCTTCGACAGCATCGAGGCCATGCGCGACGCCATCAAGATCGAGATCGAGCAGGACAAGGCTTCCCGCCTGCCGGCCGAGAAGGAGAACCGTTGCGTCTCCGCTCTCGCCGAGCGCCTGCAGCTCGACGAGATGGACG
>CAUDCB010000186.1 GCA_958447915.1 uncultured Collinsella sp.
AAACCAACCTATCCACTTGGCGTGACCTGGACGGCGATCGACGATGCCCTCCCGCAGCATATCGTCGAATCGCTTCGTTTGGGAATCCCTCTGCTCGGCAAGAAACTGCGTGGCTATGACCGTCCCGATGCGGTTCTCACTGGTGTGGAGACGCGTTCGAGCTCCCCGGTCACCGTGACCCGCGATCGAACATGCCACGCCGCGTCGACCCCGGGTCTTTACCCTTGCGGCGAGGGTGCCGGATATGCCGGCGGCATCATGAGTGCCGCCACTGACGGCATCCGTTGCGCCGAGGCGCTGATAGCAGACCTCTAGTGCACGAACCCCCGCGTCCGAACGACACAGGCCCCGAGCTCCACAGGGAACTCGGGGTCTGTTCGCTACTTCCTGAATCGCGCACCCTGGCGTTTTCTGCCCGAAGCAAAGGTAGAGCCCTTGCGAGCCTGTGAACGCAAACGCTCGATCGTTTCGTCCTCAGATGCGCCCTCAAGCATCGCCCGAATCTGAACGACGGCATCGCGCAGACGTGCCGCCTCCTCAAAGTCCATGGCGGCGGAAGCGTTACGCATGTCTTCCTCCATGGTCTCGACGATCCGCACAAGCTCGTCATGCGGTAGCCCTTCCAGCTGCTCGGCAAGCGTCTGCTCGGGTGTCACCGTCTCCGGCGCGGCGCCCTCGCCGTTTTCGTCGGGTGTATAGAACGCACCGTGACCCAGCGAATCGCCCCTAGAGCGTCCCTTCGAGCCCACAGTCTTTTCGGCCTCGGCAATAAAGCTCGAAATGTCGTTAATGGCCTTGCGGACCGTCTTGGGCACAATGCCATGCTCTTCGTTATATGCCATCTGAATCTCGCGACGGCGCTGCGTCTCCTCGATGGCTTCTTTCATCGAATCGGTCACAACGTCTGCATACATGATGACCTCGCCGTCGGCATTACGGGCCGCACGGCCAATCGTCTGAATCAACGAACGGCGGTTGCGCAAGAAGCCTTCCTTGTCAGCGTCGAGAATTGCCACCAGCGAGACCTCGGGAAGGTCTAGACCCTCGCGGAGCAGGTTGATGCCAACGAGAACATCAATCTTTCCCTCGCGCAGCGTTCGCAGGATCTCGACACGGTCCATCGTCGCCGTATCGGAGTGCATGTAATTGACCTTAATGCCGGCATCAAGCAGATGGTCGGTCAGGTCCTCGGCCATGCGCTTGGTGAGCGTGGTCACCAGCACGCGCTCCTTGCGGGCCACGCGCTCGCGAATCTCGTCTTCAAGATCGTCAATCTGCCCACGAACCGGACGCACATCGATCTTGGGGTCGAGCAGACCGGTCGGACGAATAATCTGCTCAACGTCGTTTTGGCTCACGCGCAACTCATAATCGCCCGGCGTGGCCGAAACGTAGATGAACTGGGGAATCCTTGCCTCAAACTCATCAAATCGAAGCGGGCGGTTATCGAGTGCCGAAGGCAGACGAAAACCATGCTCCACCAGCGTCACCTTACGCGAACGGTCGCCTTCGTGCATGCCGCGGATCTGCGGCACCGTTACATGGCTCTCGTCGATGATGCAGAGCATGTCCTTAGGAAAGTAATCGATCAGGGTAAACGGCGGCTCGCCCGGTTTTCGACCGTCCAGATGGCGCGAGTAGTTCTCGATACCGTTGCAAAAACCCATGGTCTCGAGCATCTCGAGATCATAGTCGGTGCGCTGCTGCAGACGCTGCGCCTCGAGCAGCTTATCAGTCGCTTTGAGCTCGGCCACACGCTTCTCGCACTCTTCACTGATTGATTTCAGAGCCGCTTTGACCTTAGGCTTCTCGGTCACGTAGTGCGAGGCCGGCCACACGGGAATGGCCTCGTACTCACGCAGCATCTCGCCGGTGACCTCGTCAATCTCGGCAATCAGCTCGACCTCGTCGCCAAAGAACTCAAACCGCAACGGGTGCTCGGCATAGGGCGGATACACGTCGACGACATCGCCGCGCACGCGGAAGGTGCCACGTGCCAAATCATAGTCATTGCGATCGTACTGGATATCGATCAGCGCATGGATAAAGTCATCGCGCTCGAGCGGCACCTTCTTGTCGACGTTCGGAGCTAGGCCCGCATAGTCCTCGGGAGAACCGATGCCATAGATACACGAGACCGATGCGACGACGATCACATCTCGTCGAGATAGCAGCGATGCGGTCGCCTGATGTCGCAGCATCTCGACCTCTTCGTTAATCGAGGAATCCTTCTCGATATACGTATCACTCTGCGGTACATACGCCTCGGGCTGATAATAGTCGTAGTACGAGACGAAGTAGACCACGGCGTTGTTGGGAAAGAATTCCTTGAGCTCGCTCGCGAGCTGGGCGGCGAGGGTTTTATTGGGAGCCATGACCAGCGTCGGCTTACCGAGAGCTTCGATGGTCTTGGCCATGGTAAAGGTCTTGCCCGAACCAGTCACGCCCAGCAAAACCTGATAGCGATCTCCGTCCCTCACGCCCTTCACAAGCGACTCAATGGCCTTAGGCTGGGAACCAGCGGGCTCGTATGGAGACACGACCTCAAACGGCACCTCAGAGCCCTCAACGCCAAAACGTTTGAGCTCTCCTCCAACACGCTCAACTTCAAATTCCGCCATGGATACTCCTAACTCATATATCTGCAGTATACGCAGGCGGCAGGCATAGTCCTACACGAACCGATCGGGATAGAGAGTCTTGTAGCGAACCCAGGCATTATTGACGCGAATCAGATACGCCTGCGTCTCGGGAAAGGTGATGGCATTATGAAGCGAGGTGCTCTGCTGCGCCCATCCGTCGACATTGCCCATGCCGGCATTGTAAGCAGCAATAGCGCTATCCGTCGAGCCATTGAAATACGTCAGCAGGTACGAGAGGTACGCGCACCCAAATTCGATATTCGTAGCGGGGTCATTCAGGTTATCGGCAGAATACTCGTCCCCGTCGACAAGGCCCTTGGCGATCATATCCTGAGCGGTTTCAGGCATAAGCTGCATGAGACCTTGGGCGCCCTGGTTGGATTCCGCCTCGGGATCCCAGTTTGATTCCGACTTGATGACGGCACACACCAGATACGGATCGAGATTATGCGAAATACTGGACTGCTTTACATACGCCTCATAGTCAATCGGATAAAGCGGTTTAAAGAAAGCGGCGGGAGCACAAGAGTAAACGAGCGAGATAAGGCCAAAGACGAAAACGAGAGCCAGCGGCACAAAGCGATACCACGTAAAGAAACGCGTCTTAGGCATCTGTCGCCCCCTTATTCGTAGCGTCCATAAGGCCATGGCGAGCAAGCCATGCATCCAGTTGTTCAAAGAGCGTGTTGTCGCCCGCTGCGTTATCAATCACGGTTGTGGCGAGACGGCAAAGCGAAGACTCATCGGGTTGGCAAGCGCAGCGAGCATCAAAATCGGATGGCTCCATACCACGGTGAATGGCACGTTCACGACGGACCGCCAAAGGAGCACTAACAACCATAATTTCATCCGCAAGGCCAAAGGCGTCCTCAAAGCCAGTCGGAGCAGATACTTCGACCGCAGCGAAGGGATAGCGGGGAGACGAAACCGTGCAGCAGACAGGATCGAGAATCCTCAGCGAAAGCTGCTCAATGAGAACGGGGTGCACAATGCTATTGAGCCTTGCAACCGCATCAGGAGAGACAAAAGCTCGAGAAGCGAGGATGTTACGTCGAACGCCGCCCTCCTCGTCCAAAATATCCCAGCCAAACTCTTCAGCAAGAGCATTGACGATATCCGACCCCGGCACGTACAGCGATTTGGCAAGAACGTCTAAATCGATAAGCAGGGCTCCGCGAGATTCCAGATAGCGGCAGGCAGTCGATTTACCCGAAGCAATATTGCCCAAAACAAAAACGGTAAACATCAAGCCCTCCCTAACGTCAATGCGAGTTATTATCGCGCAAATACAAAGCGACAGTTCAAAAAACAGCCAAACAGTAAGAGAGTCAGAAGAAGAGCCCGTTCACAAGACACAGCTTGTATATAACGCAAAAAAGGGGGAGGCCGCGAGGCCTCCCCCTTCTCAGTTCAAGCGTACGGCTCGGT
>CAUDCB010000187.1 GCA_958447915.1 uncultured Collinsella sp.
GGAGGCCGGCTACGTTTGCATCGTGAGCCACCGTTCCGGCGAGACCGAGGACTCCACGATTGCCGACCTGGTCGTGGGTGTTAATGCTGGCCAGATTAAGTCGGGCGCCCCGTGCCGCAGCGACCGTATCGCCAAGTACAACCAGCTCATCCGTATCGAGGACGAGCTCGAGGGCAGCGCGCGCTACGCCGGCAAGTCTGCGTTCTACAACATTCGTTAGGCAAGCGGCGTGTGCGGGGGCGGGGTTGACTCGGCTCCGTTCCACTTCTGATGGCCGCTATTGGGCGCTGGGCCGTGTGGCTCAGCGCCTTTTTTATGTCGAGCAAAGGCTGCCGAAGGCGGTGCGCGCGCTCGTGCTATAACTAGAATACTTAGCGCAAACAAACCTCAACCGCACAAGGCGCACATGGATCAGATTTACGACAACAGGTACTATTCCGCCGGTTCGCGTGAGCCGTCGTCTCGCCGCGCGCATTCGGTGCAGCTTGGCGGGCCCGAATATACGGGTGCTGCCCGTCCCACGCATCGCACGGCAGGCACTTCGCACTCCCATGCTCAAATGAATATGTCGACGCATCGCCCGGACCGTCCGTCGCGCGCGACGGACGAATCGCGCCCCTCGGCTCAGGCGCACGATAGGTCGAGCAGGCCGTCGAGCCGTCTTTCGGGTTCGGACTTTATGCACTACGCCAACGACAACGCGGTGGTCAAAGCGATCTACGACTTTACCCATGGGCCCCAGCGTGGGCTGTTTATCGGCATCGTCGTTGCCTTGGTGCTCGTGAGCCTGTACTTTCCCGTGCGCGATCTGTATGTGGCCAAGCGCTCGAGCGACATCTTGGCCAAGCAGGTCGAGATTCGCCAGCAATACAATGACGAGCTGCAAAAAAGCGTCGACAAGCTGCTCTCGGAGGAGGGCATCAAGGACGCGGCGACCGAGGACCTGGGGCTGGTAATGTCCGGCGAGACCAAGATTGACGTGCTGGGCCTGGACGACGATTCGGATTCGTCTTCGAGCAAGAAGTCGTCGAACGCCAAAAAGGCCAGCGAAGTGGCCAAGGAAATCGAAGAAGTCGGCAAAGACGCGCCGTGGTATATCCAGGCGCTCGACATGCTGTTTGGGTTTAACGGTGTCGAGGGCCAGACGGTCGCGTCCAGCGGCGAGTAGCGCCCAGAAGGGAGCCCGCAATGGCAGGTTGCAAACGATATAAGGTGGCGGCGATCGACCTGGGAACGGTGTCGTCGCGACTGGTGCTGGCGCAGGTCGAGGCCGGGGCGATCGTGGAATCGTCCAAGCATACCGAGATTACCGATCTGGGCGAGGGCGTCGACGCGACGGGCCGCTTTTGCGAGGCGGCGGTCGAGCGCGTGCTCGCCGCATGCCGCATGTTTGTGGACGAGGCTCGTGCCTTTGGGGCCGTGTGCATCTGCACCACCTGCACGAGCGCCGCGCGCGATGCATCCAATGCCGCGCTGCTGCTGGACGGCCTGCGCGATCTGGGGCTCGAACCGCAGGTGATTCCGGGCGAGGTCGAGGCGCGCCTGACGTTTTTTGGCGTGGCGCACGACTTTGCAGGCGAGCGCATTATTGTCGCGGATTCGGGCGGCGGGTCCACGGAACTCGCGACGGGTGTGTACGCACCGGAGCGTGGGGTCTTTGCGCTGGAGGGCACGCGTTCGCTGGACATTGGCTGCCGCCGCGTGACGGAGCGGTTTTTCTCGGCATTGCCGCCAACGGTCGGCGAGCTTGCTGCCGCCGCCAACTGGGCGGGCGAGCAGTTCGCTGCCTATTTTGAGGGCCTGCCCGTCGATTTTGAGCGTGCCGAGCGCCTGGTTGCGGTGGGTGGCACCGTCACCACGCTCGTGGCGCTCGTTCATGAGCTGGAACCGTACAATTCGAGCTTTGTGCACCTGCGCGAGCTTTCGCTGGAGCAGGTCTCGGCCGCTATCGAGCGCATGTCTGTGTTGGACGCGGATGGCATCGCTGCGTTGCCGGGCGTGCAGCCCAAACGCGCTGGCGTGATCTTGGCAGGTGCCGTGGTGATTCGCGAACTCATGCGCGCCGGTGGCTACAGGGCGCTTACCGTGAGCGAGAACAGCCTGCTCGCCGGTATGACCGCCACCATCAACGAGACCCTCGACGGCGAGCTACCCACCATCGGCTGGACCCCCAGCCTGAGTGCCCTCCAATAAGTTGCGGTGAAATAGTTCCTAAATGGGCCGGTAAACGGCCAAAACAGGAACTATTCCACCGCAACTCAACAGCCGGCACTTAGGGACGTTCCTTTTCTGCCGGCACCTTGGGACAGTCCTTGCGGGGCGTCCCCACAGCGCCTATGCCAGCTTGTCGATCTGTCCAATCTCCCAAAGCGGAATATTGACGAGCGTGCCCTCGTCTCTATATGCCGCCAGGGAGGTCCTCACACAGCGTTCGAGTTTGAATTTATCGCAGGCTATTTTCAGGCTCTTTGCTTTGAGGTTCTCCGCCGCCTTGACCTCAAGCGGAAGCACGGTTCCCGCATGGTCGATGGCAAAGTCGGTTTCGGCATTGCCGGAGGTAGAGGACCAGTACGCAGGACTTTTGCCTTGCAGCAAGAGTTCCTGTGCGACATATTGCTCGGTGAGCGAGCCCTTAAACTCAGTGAAAACAGCGGATCCGTTTAGGACGATGGTCGGGGGAAGGCTGGAGAGCGCTCCAAGGATGCCGGTGTCAATGCAAAACAGCTTGAAACCCGAGAGATCCTCATAGCTCGAGAGCGGTGCTCTGAGGGCAGAAACGCGCGGAACCTTATGAATGATTCCGTAGTCCATGAGCCACTGGAGGCTCTCTTCGAAATCGCGTGCGCGCGCCCCGGGGCGAAGGGCTCCGTAGATGAACTTTTTATTTTCCTTTGCAAGCTGGCCGGGGAGGGATTTCCAAACCAGCCTCATGCGCTCGACAATGCGGGCGGGCGCATGTTTGCCAAAATCGGATTCGTAAGCCTCGATGATTTGTTGCTGAAGCCTGCGGGCTTCGATGAAATCGCGGGTCGCGGCGAAGGCGGAGACGACTTCGGGCATGCCGCCGACAACGAGGTATTCCTTGAGCAAGTGCTCGAGCTTTTCGGTAACGTTTGCCAGAAGATTCATGTCTGCGGCAAGGATGGCGTCGGCGAGCGGGTCGCCATCGACGGCGCGAACGAACTCGGTAAACCCCATGGGACGCATGGTGAGCTGGTCGATTTTGCCGACGGGAAATGACTCGTTTTCGCGCCGGAGCGCGAGGCCCATATAGGAGCCGGCTGCGACGATATGGTATTCGGGCGCAAGTTCGTTGAAGTACTTGAGCGAGGTGATGCCGCGCGGTGCCTCTTGGATCTCGTCAAAGATGATGAGCGCGTCTGCCGGAGTTACGGTTTGGCCGCGAAGAAGCTCTATCTGGGAGATGATGCGCTTGGGGTCGAGGTCTCCATCGAACAGCGAGCGTGCGCTCGGTTCGAGCATAAAGTCGAAACGAATGATGTTTCGATACTGTTGGCTCGCGAATTCGTTAAGAAGCCAAGTCTTTCCTGTCTGGCGGGCACCCTTAAGCAAGAGGGGTTTGCGATTCGCTCTCGATTTCCAAGCGATAAGTTCACTCATAAGCTGTCGCTGCATATTGCCTCCCAACTCTCTTGGCTAGTATAAGGCCATTTGGGCGTTTCCCTTGGAAAATGTGCGAGACAACCACGTTTTTCCATCGGAAAATGTGCGAGACAACCACGTTTTTCCATCGAAAAATGGGGGAGTGCCAATCTAAGTTGCGGTGAAAAAGTTCCTAAATGGGCCGGTAAACGGCCAAAACAGGAACTATTCCACCGCAACTTCTAAAGTCCGCCGGCATCTAAAAGAAACGAGCCCGCATCCCAAAGGGACACGGGCCCGTAAACAATACGTGGTAGGGGCGGTGGGACTCGAACCCACAATCCTTGCGGCGAGAGATTTTAAGTCTCCTGCGTATGCCAATTCCGCCACGCCCCCGTGAGACTAGAAGTCTAGCACAAGCCGCCCGTTACGCGTTGACAGCCATCGAGTGCTGGCCCGACT
>CAUDCB010000188.1 GCA_958447915.1 uncultured Collinsella sp.
TGCTTACATCATCGATGTCGCCGAGCGGGGAGGCTTGCCACCAGAAACCCTCGAGCGGCGGTACCACAAAGTCGAAATAGCCCTCGATACTCCTTGAGCCTTTCTTCGACATCTTGACGGTATAGGCGATGCCGTAAAGTAGCGGCAGGGCGTTTTGATACTCGCCACCTTCGGTATTTGGGTTGCCCTTTCCGCGAACGGCAACGTAGCTCATAGGCGGGACAGCTACGATACTCGGCTTGCTTGCAGGTTTGTAGAGCTCCTTGCATTCCTTCTTAAAGTCGAACGCCATGTTGGCCGCCTTTCTGCGTATTGGCCTGCTTAGATAACGGAATCATATCATAGAAACGAACAGCTGTTCGAATGATTTGGCTGACAGATTGAGATGCGTGCGTTGTGTTTAGCGGTCGGCCTGACCCCGTCGATGATTTCTCTGCCTCCCCGGCGCCTCATCTATAGCTGCCGTTTCCCCATATAAAACCTGCCAAAACAAACCTGTCCCTATTTGGTCGGTGCGAAATGGGTAATACTAAAGAGTTATCCGACCAGATGGGAATTAATCGATGGCCTATATCGAATTCAAAGACGTCATCAAGGCATACGGCGAGGGCGATGCCCGCATTCACGCGCTCGACGGCGCGAGCTTTACGGTTGAGCGCGGTGAGCTCGCCATTATCCTGGGCGCCTCGGGTGCCGGTAAAACCACGGCGCTCAACATTCTGGGTGGCATGGATACGGCGACTTCCGGCACCGTGACGGTGGACGGGCGCGATGTGAGCTCCGCTAACGAGGCGCAGCTCGTGGAATACCGCCGCGCCGACGTGGGCTTTGTCTTCCAATTCTACAATCTGGTTCCCAACCTGACGGCCCTCGAAAACGTTGAGCTCGCAGCTCAGATCTGCCCTGATTCGCTCGATGCCGAACAGACGCTTCGCCAGGTCGGCCTGGGTGAGCGCCTCGCCAACTTTCCGGCGCAGCTTTCGGGCGGCGAGCAGCAGCGCGTGTCCATCGCTCGCGCACTGGCCAAGAATCCCAAGCTGCTTCTGTGCGACGAGCCCACGGGCGCGCTTGACTACAAAACTGGCAAGCAGATCTTGCAGCTGCTGCAGGACACCTGTCACAAGCAAGGCATTACGGTCATTATCATCACCCACAACTCCGCGCTCGCGCCCATGGCCGATCGCCTGATTCGCTTTAAGAATGGCCGCGTGGAGAGCGAGACGGTCCAGCAAAATCCCGTGCCTATCGAGACGATCGAGTGGTAGCGCCCATGGACCAGGACCGCCAAAACAGCCAAAACCGTGATACGGAGCACGTAGGTCGCGACCGAGAGTTCGCGACCTACCGCACCGCTCAAAGCTCAAACGATATGGTGCCGACGGTGTTTCGCCGTGGCATCTACCGCACAATCCGAGGCAGTCTTAAGCGCTTCTTGTCAATCGTGGTCATCACCGCGCTTGGCGTGAGCGTGATGTGCGGCCTTAAGGCGGGTTGCGAGGACCTGTGCGATTCGGTTGACGCCTACTTCGACCAGCAAAATGTCTATGACATTAACGTGCAGTCGACCTATGGCCTGACTGACGATGATCTCGACGCCATCCAAGAGGTCGATGGCGTCGAAACGGCCGAGGGCATCTACGCCGAGACCGCCTACACCGCCGTGGGCACAACGCGCGAGCGCGTGGTCGTGCAAAGTCTCTCCAAGGAGAACATCGATCAGCCGGTGCTCGTGAACGGCGATTTGCCCGAGAGCGCCGATGAGGTCGCGGTGACTTCGAAGTTCCTGAAGGCTTCGGGCAAAAAACTCGGCGATACGGTGAGTTTTGCCGCCAATGACGCGAGCTCGTCGAACCAAAGCGCCAAGGATCAGTTTGCCGCGGGCGATTACACCATTACGGCCGAGGTCCTCGATCCCACTGATGTGAGCTCCGACTCGACAGTCAACGCCTTTCGCGCTGCTTCGGCGGCGGACTATAAGTTCTATGTGAGCGAGGACGCCGCGACGTCGTCGTCCTATTCTGCAGTCCACGTAGTCGTCGAGGGAGCCGAGAGCCTCAACTCCTATTCGGATGCCTACGCGGCAAAGATCAACAAGGTCAAGAGCAATATAGAGAAGATCCGCGAGGAGCGTGAGAAGGCGCGCGCTCAGGAGCTGACAGTCGACACGCCGGCAAGCTTGGATGCGGCCGAGCGCCAGGCGAATATGCTCTTTGGGATTGAGCAGGACAACATCAATCGCATGGCCCAGGGCAGCGAGGAACGCGTCCAGGCTCAGGCCGACCTGGATCATCGCCGCGCCGCCGCCGACCAGCAGTTTGCCGATGCCCGCGCCGAGCTTTCCGATTTGGGTGAATGCACGTGGTACATCCAGGACCGCGACAATATCGCAAGCTACTCAAGCGTGGAGAGCGATAGCTCGTCAATTGAGGCTATTGCGACGGTGTTCCCGTTCATCTTCTTTATCGTCGCCGTGCTCATCAGCCTTACCACCGCCACGCGTATGGTCGAGGAGGAGCGCACGCTCATCGGCCTGTATAAGGCGCTCGGTTATTCGCGCGGGCGCATTCTGTCCAAATACGTGGACTACTCGCTGTGGGCGTGCCTGATCGGCGGCGTGCTCGGCAATATCATCGGATTTGTGGGCCTGCCGCTGTTCCTGTTTACGGTGTTCGACGACATGTACTCGCTGCCCCAGATGCTGCTTTCGTACGACATCGTGTCCTCGATCGTCTCGGTGGCGCTGTTTGCCGTGGGCGTGGTGGGCGCCACAATTATCGCCTGCCGCCACGAGATGGCCGAGACCCCGGCCTCGCTCATGCGCCCCAAGGCCCCGCGCGCCGGCTCGCGCATCCTACTTGAGCGCATCGGCTTTATCTGGCGCCGCATGGGCTTTTTGAACAAGGTGGCTGCGCGCAACCTGTTCCGTTACAAAAAGCGTGCCTTTATGACCATTTTTGGCATCGCGGGATGCACGGCGCTCGTGATCTGCGGTATGGGTATCCGCGATACGTCGGTGGCGCTTTCGCCCAAACAGTACGGGCACATCACGCGCTACGACTTGCTTGCGGTCGCCAACCCCGATGATTTTTCGCAGACGTGTGCGGCGTTGGATGAGCACAGTGCAGCCAAGGATTCCAACGTGACCGTGACTTCGACGCTGCCGATTATGACCGACAACGTCACCTTTACATTTGGCGGTAAGAGCGAGACCGTGCAGCTGATCGTGGTGCCCGATGACCGCACGGGTGACTTGGGCGATTATGTGCGCCTGGAGGATGAGTCCAAAGAACCGCTCGCCCTGCGTGACGGAGATGTGTATCTGAGCAAGAGCTCACAGCTGGTGCTGGGGATCAAGCCGGGTGACACGGCTCACGTCCAGGATTCGTCGCTCAATGTTGCCAAGGTCAAAGTCAGCGACATCTCGCTCAACTATCTGGGCAACACGCTTTACATGACGCAGGGCACCTATGAGCGCGCGTTCGGTCGAAGCGCGCGCCTCAACGGCATCCTTGCGCTGCTTAAGGGTTCGTCGGCCGATCAGATTGCGTTTACCAACCGTCTTAAGAGCGATGGTTGGATTACGCTGTCGAGTACCGCCGAGCATTGGGAAAACTATGAGGCAAACTTTACGATTATCAATTCGGTCGTGGTGCTTGTGACCTTTATGGCGGCGTGCCTGTCGTTTGTGGTGGTATTTACATTGTCTAACACTAACATCTCGGAGCGCGAACGCGAGCTGGCGACCATCAAGGTGCTGGGCTTCCGTCGTGGCGAGGTGCACCATTACGTCAACAAGGAGACGTTGATTCTTACGGCGATCGGAGCCGCGCTGGGCGTACCGCTGGGCGGTGCGCTGGCCGAGAGCTTTACGTACATCTTGCAGATGCCGTCATTGTACTTTGACGTTGAGGTCGAGCCGCTGAGCTACGTGCTCGCCGTGGTGCTTTCCTTTGGCTTTACGTTTATCGTCAACCTCGCCACCAACCGTACCCTCAACAAGATTGACATGGTCGGTGCCCTCAAGAGTGCCGAGTAACCTGCCAAAAAGGGACAGGTTTATTT
>CAUDCB010000189.1 GCA_958447915.1 uncultured Collinsella sp.
TACTCGAGCTGCATGAGCTCGTCCCAGGTGCCGCCGACGCCCATCAGGAACACGGCGTCGTAGCCCTCGTCGGCGACCTTGTCGGCGAGCGCGGTCATCTTCTTGCCGGTCTCGTAGAGCGCCTTGCCGTCCTCGAGATAGCCCTCCTGGTCGAAATGCATGATCTCGATCTTCTCGGTTTCCTTCATTTGTCTCTCCTTTCTGGGGTTGTTTCCACATCCCCCATGCCAACGGGCATCAAAACCCGCTTACATTCCGTAACACTCGGCCGCTTTGGCCTTAAGCGCATTGACTGACTCTTCGTAGCCCTCTGCCTTGACCTCCATTTGCTTGGAGACGGCATCAAGATACGGGTGCACGTCCCATGACTTCAGACGCTCGGCTATCATGGCCGCAATCGTCTGGAAGAACACAAGATTGGGAATTGCGCTGAGCAGCGGAGCCACCTGAGGCACCGCAACCTCGTGAGCCCTACCCTTGGGATGGGCCGTGAGCAGCACCGTTTTTGTCGTAACGTTCGATAGCGCATCAGCGATATTCGCAAGACGCTCCGACCCCTGCGGATCGTCGACGATAAACACCAGATAGCCCGGAACGATCTGCATCTCGGGACCGTGGACGAACTCCTCGCCTTCGTGATGCATGGCAGGAATCTTGATGGTCTCGCTCAGCTTGAGGGCCGCCTCTTCGGCAACGCCATAGTTGGGGCCGTTGCCGACGACCATGGCGGGCGTGTGCTCAGAAAGCTCGAGCATGTGGTCTTGGACATATGCCTCGGCGGTCTTGCACATCACGGCATTGGCCTGGATGGCCTCGCGCAGGTCGTCAAGACGCTGGGCAACGCCCTTGGCGTCAATCGTTCCGCGCGCCTGACCGCCGTAAATACCAAAGAGCACCAGGTACTCAACGAGCACCTCGACGCCCAGAGTCACAAAGTCCACCGACTCGACGCCCACACCGTAGTCAAGAACGATGTCAGCGTGTTCCTTGATGGGTGCCTCGACGTTTGCCGTGAGCGCAACTGCAGCCATATCGTGTGCGCGCATGTAATCGAGCGCCGCAATCGTATTGGTCGAATAGCCACTCTGCGAAACGGCAATGTTGAGCGCATGCTGCGGATAGGTGTGTTCAAAATCGACGAAGGCCTCGGGCGTCACAACGGACACCTGCATTTGCAGGGCATCTTGCAGGTAATCGCGGGCGCAATCGGCGGCATGGCGCGACGAACCCGAAGCAACGATGCGCAGCGCGTCAAAAGAACCGGACTGGAAAATATCAACGAGCTGCGCTACCAGCTCAGACGAACGCTCGAGGTTCTCCCCCATACGCACATGGGCAAGCTGAACGTAATCGAGCATCTTCATCGTCTCACCTCGTAACAAATCATTAGTATTTGATACCAATCACAGTTACAGGTTACGGCTTTTTGATACCTCTTTGTCGATTAATTTATCCCC
Source organism: uncultured Collinsella sp. (assembly GCA_958447915.1). Taxonomy (GTDB): domain Bacteria; phylum Actinomycetota; class Coriobacteriia; order Coriobacteriales; family Coriobacteriaceae; genus Collinsella. Next base: position 1,458 of record CAUDCB010000189.1, read on the forward strand.
ATCGGCGAACGGTCGATTTTGAGCCCTGTAAGGTTGTATATGCAGTCTGCTCAACGAATCAAAATTCCGTCAGCTCTTTCAGCCCGTTATGCAAAAAACCAGCTAGTACGTATAGGTATATCCACCCGCATCACCGCGGTTAAACGACTTGACGTACTCGATTGCCTGGCCGCTCGCATCGAAGCTCACGCACTCAAGCGTCAAGGCAAGATCGCCCTGCTCCAGTCCAAGCAGGCCGGCATCTCGCGCGCCCAGCGCTCCGATATCGAGCTTTTCCTGTGCCATGACCGGCTTTCGGCCCAACATCTCATAGGTCTCGTACAAACTGAAGACCGACACGTCAATATCTTCGATTGTGGGAAACAGCAGGCACGGGATGAACGCCATCTCAATCGATACGGGATCGCCGTTGACGCAGTTCAAACGCCGAATCGAATACAGTAAATCGTCCTCGGCAATGCCAAACAGGTTGGCATAATATGGACCCGCATAACGCTTGGAACGCGCGAGGATGCGGACGGACGGCTCGCCGCCCGAAGCACGAACCGATTCGCGAAAGCCTCCCGTTCGCTCGTAGGCAACGGGCACTTTCTGTGCCACAAACGCGCCCTTTCCGCGGACGCGTCGAATCTGCCCACGCCGAACCAGCTCATCGACAGCGCTTCGGATGGTCAAGCGCGTCGTACCAAATTCCTCGGCGAGGTCTTTTTCGGACGGAATCATGGAACCCGTGGGATATATACCGCGCTCGATACGCTCCTCGATGCGGCGTCGAATGCGCATATAAACCGGGGTGGCATCTACTGTTTCAGCCATTGTTCACCTGCCACGCTCCTCATGCCGTTCTTTTCGCCGTTATCGGCAAAGCGGAACTTTGTGGGCAAAATCACCGATTTGCAATGCTCCACAAAACGCATGTCCTTATCAAATTCTATCGTGCTCTCATAGAACACCGGCGTTCCCTCTTCTTGCTGGAGCAACTCGGCCTCTTCGGCGTTCAAACGCGAGATGGAGATATGCTCACGTCCATGCTCAACGCGCACGCCACCTTCTTTGAGCAAGACATCGTAAAGGCTCTCACACTCAAAATCGTGATCGGGAAGCGAGGGGCACAGGGACAGGTTAACGTGAGCCGTCTCGATTGACGCCGGCTCGCCCTCAATAAGTCGAACACGCTGCATGCGGAGCAAAGGAGCGCCTACAGCAACCCCAAGCTTGTCGGCAAGCGCCTCATCCGCCTCGATGGCCCCGGTGGAAACCAGACGAGAAGAGGGGTGCAGGCCGGCAGTCCGCACAGCATCGGAAAAGTTATACGTTTCCTGAAAGATATTGAGCGGTTTGGGAGGACACACATACGTACCCGATCCGCGACGGCTCTCGAGCGTTCCACACGAGATGAGCCGCGTGATACCGGCGCGCAACGCCGTACGCGAAACGCCAATCTCTTCGCACAGCACGCGCTCGGCCGGCAGGCGATCGCCGCCGGCAAGCTGATGGTGCTGGATATACCAAAGAATCCCCTCAACAGCACGATCTTTGGGGGGAATTGCATAAGATTCGCCTGCCATTGCACAGACTCCTCGTTCAGAAACGTATGTCGCCAAAATTAGGCCAGACCACCCATGGCATCAAATTCGGCCTTGATCTTCTCGGCGACATTCCGATACGACTTATACAGGCTTGAATCGCGTTTGACTTCATCGGTCATAACGGGAATCTCTAGTTTGGAAACCTCGTCTTTTCCCGTCTGAACCGCCACAACAACGCCCATACCAAGACACATATTACGCTTGGCTGCGTTCATTTTTGCCGCCTTAGCGGGATTTGCCAGAATACGCTGGGCAAATTCCTGTTTAGAGACCGCTTCATCGGCCTCCGGATCGCCCGCCTCGGCCACTTCGCACTGCAACACGTCCGCATAGGCAAAAATCTTCGGCTCGCCGCCGCGCTGATGTACGGCCCACTTGCGACGCGTGGCATCCTGGTAGATAGCCGGCAAAAACGTAAACCGCGGCGGGTCCAAAATCGTATCCGTGATGGTAAACACATCGGGATCAAAGGCATCCTGCGGGTTTTTCTTCTTGAACAGCCCCATATCAGCCTCTCCTACTAACATTTAACAACTCAAGCTGAATATAGCACCAATTTCAAGCCGCCACCTCACCCTATCGGTACGCGGCGTCTATGACTCGCCCAGCGGAAGAGTTCACGGACGAGGGCCGGGGAGGCATACTTTGTTTTGAGAAGTGGGCTTCGCGAACTTCTCAAAACAAAGTATGCCTCCCCGGCCCCGGCAACGTATCGTAGGCTGACCAAAGTAAGATATACAGTTTCCAAGGCCGCAACAGCAACAGCCCCATCACATTAAAAAATATCAGCGCCCGCATATCGAAACGGTCGAGAGGGCCTTGCCCGGCGGGGTGGCCTTGCTCCGGGAAGTTCGCGAAGCCCACTTCCCGGAGCAAGGCAACCCGCCCGGAGCAGGCCCCAGCGCGAGACCATCCAGCAATGCGCTCCCCGAGCAATCGCTCACCGCTGGTTGCGCAAAAGTCAGCGAGCGAGTTCCAGGTGCCCCAGGTCGCCGCGAAAGAGGAGCGA
>CAUDCB010000190.1 GCA_958447915.1 uncultured Collinsella sp.
GCGGGTCATATCGATGGTGGAGTTGGGCTGCGGCTTAAACGGCGTAAAGAGCAGCTCGTTGCGCAGGTGCTCGGGAATCTTGCCCTCAATGCCAAAGACGTAGCCTAGGTCGAGCGGGATATCGCAGGTAAAGACAGAGCGGCGCGAAAGCTCGAGCGCCTTGCGGATGGTCTTGAGCGTCGCCTTCTCGAGCGACCCCGAGACCGCGAGCACCACCGGCTGCAGGCGCAAGCGTTTCTTGAGGATGCGCTTCATGTGCTGACGGTAATCCTCTTCCTCCTCGACGCCCTCGCCGTCCGGGTCGATGTCGGCGTTGCGGGTGACGCGGATGAGCGCGCGGTCGAGCGGCTTATAGGAGCCAAAGCAGCTGTCCAGGCAGGCGAGGATGACGTCCTCGAGCAAGATGTAGGAGTAGGTGCCGGTGGGCGAGGGGATCTCGACCACGCGGTTCATCGAGGTAGGAATCTCGATAAGGCCCAGCAGACTCTCCTCGTCGGTGACGCCGTCCAGGCCGCAGGCCAGGTAGAGTGCGCCGTTGCGCAGGTTGGGGAAGGGGTGGCGCGGGTCAATGACCAACGGCGAGATGACCGGCGACACGTAGGCCTGGAAGTAGCGGGTGACAAAAGTGCGCTCCTCGGGCGTAAGCGAATCGATGCGAGCGCGGTGAACGCCCAAGGCGTCGAGTTTGCCCTCGATGCTCTTGAAGATGGACTCCCAACGGGTAAGGAGTTCGGGCAGCTCTGCCATGACGGCATCGACCTGTTCAGAGGCGGTCATATTACTCTTGTTGTCCACGGGCTGTTTTTTGAGTTCTGCCAGGTCGGACAGGCCGCCCACACGCACCATGAGAAACTCATCGAGGTTAGACTCGAAAATCGACACGAACTTTAGCCGCTCGAACAGCGGAACGGTCTCGTCGAAGGCTTCGTCAAGCACACGGTTGTCAAAGCGCAGCCAGCTGAGCTCTCGGTTCTGCGTGTACGAGAAGTCGCGCGGCGGCTTACGCAGCTTTGCAGCGGCTTGCTTTTTTTCGATTTTGCTCGGCATATGCATCTGTCCGTTCAGTCCCCGTGGGGGACGGTTGCCTAACACTATTCACTATTGTCTCAATTTAGTCGGCCTATGGCACGGACGTATCGCGTGAACGGTATCTTTACCTACTTCTTACGCTGACAAGCCATAGAGCTGACGCCCTTCGCGTTGTGAAAAACGGTCTATATCCTCACTCAACTGGTGAGTATGTGTGAATAAGAATGATAGGTAGCTGAATATCATCGAATACAGACAGAAACACGAACAAGCGTCATTTATATACATAAAACCGTTTTAGATATGCAATTCTTAATCGAAAGATTGGAGTTGTAATTGCGAATGATTTTTAAGAAAAAAGAGCATTTACCTTAGAAAAGCTACTTTAGAACGCCGAAGTGCATCATGGGGGAATCACATGCGATATACCGTTCATCGCACTTTGTTGACCGTTCGGGGGTGAGGTGGAATTGCGGGTGGAATTTGGATATAACTAGAGCTGTCAGCAAGCAGCGCCCGTTACGGAAGGGCGCTGATAGATTCGGCCGAAAGGCCCGAAAGAAAGGTAGGAGGCCATGACGAAAGGTCTGCACGTGCCTTCCGAGATCGGCAAGCTCAGGAAGGTCTGCCTGCACCGTCCCGGCGACGAGCTCCTCAACCTGCCGCCCGACGAGCTCGAGCGGCTCCTGTTCGACGACGTCCCGTTCCTGGAGGTCGCGCAGCAGGAGCACGACACCTTCGCCCAGATCCTGAGGGACCAGGGCGTCGAGGTGCTCTACCTCGAGAACCTCGTCGCAGAGGTGTTCGACCAGGTCCCCGGCGCCCGCGCCGAGTTCACCGACCAGTACATCGCCGAGGCAGGCATCCGCGGCCAGCACATGCCGCAGGTCGTCCGCGAGAAGCTGGACTCCATCGAGGACAACCTCGAGTTCGTCAAGAAGACCATGGCCGGCATGACCAAGGCCGAGATCGAGCTGCCCCTCACGGCGTCCACGACCCTCGACTCCCTGGTCAACTCCGAGTCCGAGTCCGACCTGATCATCGACCCGATGCCCAACCTCTACTTCACCCGCGACCCGTTCGCGGTCGTCGGCGAGGGCGTCAACCTCAACCGCATGTACTCGGTCACCCGCAACCGCGAGACCCTGTACGGCAAGTACGTCTTCAAGTACCACCCCGACTACAAGGACGCCTCCCTGTACTTCCGCCGCGACTGCCAGTTCCACACCGAGGGCGGCGACGTGCTGAACATCAACGAGAAGACCCTCGCCGTCGGCATCTCCCAGCGCACCCAGGCCGCAGCCATCGACGTCATGGCCCAGAACATCTTCTGGAACTCCGACTCCAAGGTCGAGCGCATCCTGGCCTTCGACATCCCCGTCTCGCGCGCCTTCATGCACCTCGACACGGTCTTCACCCAGATCGACGTCGATAAGTTCACGATCCACCCCGCCATCATGGGCACCCTGCGCGTCTACGAGCTGACCGCCGGCAAGAACCCGGGCGACGTGAACATCCGCCTGATCGAGGACACCCTCGAGCACGTCCTGGAGGACGCCACCGGCGTCGACCAGGTCAAGCTGATCCCCTGCGGCGGCGGCGACCCGATCGCGGCCTCCCGCGAGCAGTGGAACGACGGCTCCAACACCCTGTGCGTCGAGCCCGGCAAGATCTGCGTCTACGCCCGCAACACCGTCACCAACGACGTGCTGTACAAGGAGGGCCTGGACCTTCTCGTCGTGCCCTCCGCCGAGCTCTCCCGCGGCCGCGGCGGCCCGCGCTGCATGAGCATGCCCTTCTGGCGCGAGGACCTCTAAGGTTTTCAAAGACCCGTACAGGTCTTAATACAAACATCTAGCTGCCATTAGATGTCTCCCAATGGGACGGTGCGGTTCTTTCGCACCGTCCCATTCATGTTTATTGACGCTAAATTAAGATCAGATAAGGTGGCCATGGATATCAAGGCAATTGGCGTTGAGGAGTGGCTCAACGTTTGGGAGAAGAACGCTACGTGGGACATTGCCCAGTCGACGATCTCGTCGCTGACCATGGGCGAGCTTCGCGCGCTTGACGAGCAGGACGGCGCCACGTTCTACGAGCGCCTGGATCGTGAGAAGATGAGCTACGGCTGGATCGAGGGTTCGCCCGACTTTAAGGCAGAAGTCGCCAAGCTCTATCGTCGCGAGGTCAACCCCGACCATATCCTGCAGACCAACGGCTGTACGGGTGCGAACCTCAACGCCACATGGCCGTGGTCGAGCCCGGCGACCATGTGATTGCCGAGTGGCCTTCCATGCACCACTCTACGAGATTCCGCGTACGCTGGGTGCCGAGGTCGAGTACTGGGAGCTTCGCGAGGGCCTGAGGCTTCTGGGCGAGGCGCTGGCGGAGTTCGATCGATAGGATTCCGACGGCTCTCAAAGCCGCTCAAATCTGTCTAAGATTATCGATTACAGACCCGTTTCCCATGAGGGGAGCGGGTCTGTTTTTCTATACCGAGAAGTCAAGTTGTTACAAATGAGGCCGTAAGGCGAGCCGGTATCCGTTGGGCCTTATACTGAGCTTCCGGTGAACGGTACCAGGCGTCTGGTAAACGGTAATATGCATACCAGAAATGAATAGGACAAACTTTTTTCTGAATAAAAATGAAAATGGTTGAGACGTGGTATGAATCGCTAATTCTATTCATATCTTTAGTGAAAATATGCAATTTGAGGGTGGTTTAGAAAGATAAGTTTCAATCAATTATCAGATTGGAAAAGCGTTTAAGCACGTAAATACACTTTATTATGTCGAAGTGTGCCATGCGTGAAGTATATGTGTATGCCGTTCACCCCTTATAAAAAACCGTTCGGGGGCGAGGTGGAAGTATGGGCTAATTTTGGATATAAATATATCGTCAGCAATAACGCCTCACACGGAGGGGCGCTAACGAATCGGCCAGTAAGGCCCGAAAGAAAGGTAGGAGGCCATGACGAAAGGTCTGCACGTGCCTTCCGA
>CAUDCB010000191.1 GCA_958447915.1 uncultured Collinsella sp.
GCCTTCGATAAGGACTTTGGCATCCCCAAGGTCGATATCCCCACGCCGGTGTCCCTGCGCGATGATGCCCAGCCTAAAAAGCAAAAGCCCAAGCGCAAGGTCCACCCCGACGAGGATGCCTATCATAAGCACAAGCGCCATATCCCAAAACCGCTCATCGTCATCGCGGTGCTCGCCGCCGTGTGCGGTGGTGCGTATTGGTTTGTGACTGCCGATCCCATGGGCGTCATGCCCGGCTTCTACGACCAGTTTGGCCAGGCCGCCAAGACCACCTTCCCGTCGCGCCAAAAGGGCGAGGCCACCGAGAAAGAGCCCAAGCAAGAGGATACGTCCGAGGTCGTTCAGGAGGAGACCGTCTTAACCGACGACCAGCTCTATACCAGGCTCGACGGTCTGTATCAGACCATCGTGTCCTACGGCGACGAGGACCAGATCGGCGAGGTCATCGATTCCTTTAACAACGGTTATCTCCGAACGCCGCTGTCCACCCGTCAGGAGCTGTCGCAGAGTGCCTACGCCCTGCGCGACCAGATCAAAAAGACGCAAGATGAGCTCAACAACCTTAAGTACCAGGACGATACGGTCTATGCGGATGACATCGCCCACTTAAAGCAGCTTGCCGAGTGGATGTACGAGCGTGTTGACGTGATCTGCCAGAGTTGGGACATCTCGCTGGCCATTCCCGATGGCGAGTCGATGAGTTCCCACCAAAGCGAGATCCTGGCTCCCATCGCGCAGGGCGGCAACAGCGCGCTGAACCAGTACGACGCCAATGTGGGCTCCTGGAAGCCGCAGCAGCGTTCCTAAAATTAGTTCGCCATAGTCGGCATAACCTACGTGCGCAATTGATGTAAGCGCATGCTTATTGCTACAATTCGTACAAATATGCTTTAAACGCACGAGGAAGGAACCACATGTTTGGTTTTAAGAAAGAGCTCTACACGCCCGAGTATCAGCTTGCCGGCGACGAGTGCGCCGTAATCGAGACGTCGAAGGGTACCATCAAGGTCAAGTTTGACGGCGAGGGCGCTCCCATTCATGTCGCGAACTACTGCGAGCTTTCCACGATGGGTTTCTACGATGGCCTTAAGTTCCATCGCTATGTTCCCGGCTTCGTCATTCAGGGCGGCGACCCCAATACCCGCGATATGTCCGGCGCCGACGTCGCTGCCGGTCTTGAGGGCCCCGACGGCATGCCCGGTACCGGTGGCCCCGGCTACTGCATCAAGGGCGAGTTTGCCACCAATCCGCGCAACAGCCATGTCGATGGCGCCCTTGCCATGGCACGCTCCATGGACCCCGATTCCGCGGGTTCGCAGTTCTACTTCTGCCTGGGCGCCCAGCATAACCTCGATTCCGGTTACACCGTCTTTGGTACCACGGTCGAGGGTCTCGATGTGATTTCGCAGCTGCGTGCCGGCGACGAGATCGTCCACGTCGAGATCGTTCACGAGTAAAGGGGATTTCCTTGAATAGCCAGCTGATCCAACAGGGCCGCGCCGCTTACCGCGCGGGTGATTTTTCCGCTGCAGCCCAGATGCTTGGGGCGGCAAAGACTCCCGATGAGATTATGGGCGAGGCCGATCACCTTCGTGGTAACGCCTTGATGCACCTGGGCATGTATGCCGAGGCCGCCGAGGCCTATGCCGCCGCCCTCAACGACGGCACCTACGGCAAGCGCGGCGCGCTGCTCACCAACCGCGGCAAGGCGCTCGCCGCCGTGGGCGACTACACGACGGCCGCCCAGGCGTTCTCTGCTGCTACGCAGGATGCTTCCTATGCCACGCCGTTTAAGGCCTATCTGGGCCTGGGTAACGCGCTGTTCCAGTCGGGCGACTATGCCAACGCGGGAACCGCCTTCCGTCAGGCCGCCATCGACGGCGCCAATCCGGCTCCTGCCGCCGCACTCGGCGAGCTCGGTCGTTGCTTCATTAAGCTCGGCCGTCCGGCGGATGCCGTGGAGACCTACCGCACGGCTATCGACTTTGCCGGCCCCCGCGACGACACGCGCGCGCTCAACGCCGGCATGGGTCAGGCGCTTTCTGCCGCCGGCCGTCCCTCCGACGCACTCGACGCCTTTAACGCCGCTACTGCCGATGGCATCTACCAGCTCACCTCCGAGCAGGCCGATGAGCTTGCCCGCGTGCACGATTCGCTTGCCGCGCTGTCTGCCCAGACGGCCATGGCCACGGCTCCGGCACCCGCGATGGACGCTCCTGCCGTCGATCCGCTCGATCCTACGGGCGCGACCGGTCAGTTTATGCCCGATCCCTCGGACACCGGCTTCTTTACGCTGTCCGAGTCCGAGATGGTCCAGCAGGACCGTCAGGACCGCAAGCAGGCCAAGGTCCGTCGTCGCCATCGCCACACGGGTCTTAAAGTCTTCATCGTGCTGCTTCTGCTCATTTTGATCGCCGCGGGCGGTCTGGGCTTTGCCTACACGCGCGGCTTTGGCTTCCCGTCTCAGGAATCTGTGGTTTCCGATCTGTTCCAGGCCGCCGGCGACGGTGACACCGCAAAGGCCGAGTCTTGCCTGGCCTCGAGCCTGTCCGAGGACGCCAAGTCGATGATTATCTCCTCGATTCCGCAGGGTGCCACCGTGTCCGTCGAGGGCATGGATCAGTCCATGACCGAGACGACCGCTAAGGTGAAGGCATCGCTGTCCAAGGGCGGCGAGCAGGAGTACACCGTCAAATTCGTGCGCTCCGACAACCATATCGGCTGGGCCGTTTCCTCGCTCGATATGGATTTCTCGGCTGCTGACAACCAGTAGTGACCTTATGGGATTTAGCTTTGCCCGGCGCTTCACCGCAAGTGAGGTGCCGGGCTTGCGCTAGTATGATGAGCTAGTAGTTTTCCAGCAATCATCCAACACATCAGGAGTTGCGTTGTTTTCTTTGATGGATATGTTCTTCGGTAGCTATGCGGGCGATCTTGCCATCGACCTCGGCACCGCCAATACGCTTGTCTCCGTGCGCGGCAAGGGCATCGTCATTCGCGAGCCCTCTGTTGTCGCCATCGACAAGAACGACGAGCGCATCCTGGCGGTCGGTATCGAGGCAAAGCGCATGCTCGGCCGTACGCCCGGCAACATCGTGGCCGTTCGTCCCCTGAAGGACGGCGTCATCGCCGACTTCGACGTTACCGAGGCCATGCTTCGCTACTTTATCGACAAGGCGTCCGAGAAGCGCTATCCGTGGACTCCGCGTCCGCGTGTTGTCGTCTGCGTTCCCTCCGGCGTCACGTCGGTCGAGAAGCGCGCTGTCTTTGAGGCCACGATCCAGGCCGGTGCCCGCCAGGCCTATCTGATCGAAGAGCCTATGGCTGCCGCCATCGGCGCCGACTTGCCCGTCGAGGAGCCCACCGGCTCCATGGTCATCGACATCGGTGGCGGTACCACCGAGGTTGCCGTTATCGCTATGGGCGGCATCGTCGTCTCGCAGTCCATCCGTATTGCCGGCGACGAGTTCGACCAGGCTATCCTCACGCACGTCCGCGATGCCTACAACCTGGCCATCGGCGAGCGTACGGCAGAGGACATCAAGATCAAGGTCGGCTCCGCCGTGCCGCTCAAGGACGAGCTCGACGTCGAGGTCAACGGCCGCGACGTGATCACCGGTCTGCCTAAGACCGTGCGCATCGAGAGCGAGGAGATTCGTCGCGCACTCAACAAGCCGCTCGACGAGATGGCCAAGGCCGTCAAGGACGCACTCGACGCCACGCCTCCCGATCTTGCCTCGGACCTTATGTACTACGGCATTTTGCTGACCGGTGGCGGCGCGCTGCTGCGCGGTCTCGACGTGCGCCTGCGCGATGAGACTGGCGTTTCGGTCAACGTTAGCCCCACGGCGCTCGATAACGTCGTTAACGGCTGTGCCCGCGTGCTCGAGGCCAATGCGTTTGATGGCGGCTTCGTCCAGACCAATGCTTAATTTCCAAAAGGTGGATTCCATTTGGCACGATCTTCGGGTTTCTCCACAAATCTGAATACCAAGCGACAATCAACGGGTATGCGC
>CAUDCB010000192.1 GCA_958447915.1 uncultured Collinsella sp.
GCACCTTAACGGCCACGTCCTCGCCCGTCTGGTGACCGGCGAGGACGTGGCCGTTAAGGTGCAGCGCCCCGGTGCGCAGCAGGTCATGGCGCAGGACATCGACATCATCCGCTCGGTGGTGCGCATCGTTTCCAAGTTCGTCAACACCGATCAGTTTGTTGACCTGCACGGTGTGGTCGAAGAGCTGTGGACCTCGTTTCGCGAGGAGACCAACTTTTTGGCCGAGGCCAAAAACCTCAACGATTTCTATGAGTTCCATAAGAGCGTCCATGGCGTGTCGTGTCCCAAATCCTACCTGGACCTTTGCACCGAACACGTCGTGGTCATGGACTACATTGACGGCATCTCGATTGCCGATCCCGAGCGCCTGGTGGCCGAGGGCTATGACCTGGAAAAGATCGGCTCGGCGATTGTCGAGGACTATTCGACGCAGGTGCTCGACGATGGCTTTTTCCATGCCGACCCGCATGCGGGAAACATTATCCTCAAGGACGGCATCGTCTACTTTATCGACCTGGGCATGGTCGGGCGCATGTCGAGCCACGACCGCGGTATCGTCAAGGATATGATTTTCGCCGTGGCCGAGGGCGACGTGCCCAAGCTCAAGGACTCGCTCATGCGCTTTGCCGTGACACGCGGCGATTCGGCCGAGCTCGACCATTCGGCCTTTTTGTCCGATTTGGACTTTATCGTTGCCGACTTTGCGGGGCTCGATCTTAAGGACCTGGATATCGGCGAGTTTTTGACCTCGCTGCTCAATCTGGCGCGCAAAAACGATGTTGAGCTGCCGAGCGTGGTGACGATGCTCGCCCGCGGCATGGTGACGCTCGAGGGTTTGCTGACCGAGTATATGCCCAACGTCAACATGATCCAGATCATCCAGACGCACATCAAAAACGAAAAAAGCACCTATGCGCGCGTGCGTGATATGGGACGCGATCTTGCCGCGAGCAGCTATCGCGCGGCAAAAGGCTCGCTCGAGGCGGCCGAGTATCTGGGCTTGGCTTCGCGTATGCTCACGCGCGGCCAGCTTAAGGTGAACACGCAGATCATGAGCAGCGATAAGGCGCTGCGACAGCTGGGTGGAATTATCGACCGCATGTCGATGGCAATTGTGATCGCCGGTCTGTTTATCGGTTCGTCGGTGGTGTACTACGCGCGCATCGAGCCGGTTGTGTTTGGTATCCCGGTCATTGGCTTTATGGGCTACGTGAGTGCGCTGGCGCTGGCGCTGATGCTGGGCCGCGAGATCTGGCGCAACAGCCACGGCGGCAAGCGTTAGCGATTTCCCGGGGTCAGAGAAAGACGGATCCTTTTGCTCGGCACTCCATCCGCACCCCTTCCTATCGCAAACCATAGCTTTTACCTTGGGCTTCGCCTGTGTGCGGGGCCCTTTTGCGTGCTACCATATCGACGGTAATAATCGATGGTCTAGATGGTGGTGCGGAGACGCACGAATGCGCGGTTTTCCTGCGCGTTTGGGAGAATCGGGGTGCAAGTCCCCAGCTGTACCAGTAACCGTAATTCCTCTTGGCTCGGGATGTTCGCGTCGCAGATCGGACGACGTGCCTGGGTCGGTAAGGTTAAGTCGGATCGCCTCCCATCTTGTACGCGGCCGCGGCGCATGCCGCCGGTACGCGTTGGGCTCTGGAGGGAAGGGGGACCCCGATGGGGGTACTCGAGCGCAATATGCGCAATGATGTGGGGCAGCCGCTGGGCAATGCCCCAAGTGCAGACAGTAGGAGACAAATGGATATGTTTGAGGACGAGTGCCAGCGCGCCTCGTGGCGTCCGTATGGAACGATTGCCCGCGGCGTAGCTAAGCGCGGTCTGGTGGCGTTCCTGGCTTTTGCCATGGCTTTTGGCACCACGCCGGCGCAACTTTGGGCCGAGGGCGCCGAGGGCATTGCCCAGGCCGTGGCTCAGACTGCGACGGCCGGCGAGGGTGCGGCGGCAGACGATGGCACTGCTGCCGACACCGGCGCGAACAGTGCGCCGGCGAGCGATACTGCCGATGTCGCCGACGCAGATCAGGGCGCAACTGCGAGTGCCGCGAATGGTGCTGACACCGCCGCAGATAACGCGACTGTGTCCGAGAGCTCTCCCGCGGTGCCTGCTGCTTCGGAGCAGAAGAACGCCGTTGCTGCCGCGTCCGCCACAACGCTTTCCAGCGAGGCCAAGGTCTTCATCCAGGACTCAAAGGATAAAAACAGCTCCTATTCCACGAAGTCGGGCGCGCTCAAGGCCGGTGAGACGCTTTGGGCAAATATGTACGATGAGGTCGAGGACGACTGGTACGGCACTTCGACTGAGTCCGTTGCCAATCCCGGCACCTGGACTTACACCTGGCTCGCCGGCACGACCAGGGCCAGCAGCAATGTCGCCGACTACACCGAGGTCGTAGGCCACGAGCAATCGCTCACCGTCACCGCCGCGATGGAAGGCAAATACTTCATCTGCAAGGTAACGGTTGATGGCAAGGATTACTATGGTCCGTCCGTTTCTTCCGGCTCGGGCATCAATGCCAACTACATTCCTGGCCCCGTGCTGGGCGCCGGTCAGATGGAGCTTAACAGCGTCAAGCTGAATAGTGACACGCCGAGCATAGGCGATACCCTGACGGCGACTCCGTACATAAGCTATTATCAGCAAACCCCCGCCGACGCCAAGGTTACCTACACGTGGTCCGCATCCACCTCGCGGTACTCGGGCTTTACCAAGATCGAGGGGCAGACGGGTGCTTCGCTCGTGGTGGGCGACGACCTTGAGGGCAAGTACATCAGGGTCGAGGCCAGCGCTGGTGTCAACACGGTGAACAAGACCACTTCCAGCAAGGTCAAACAGGCCGGTGCGGTCGAGATTTCGGCCGTGTCTATCGTTAACACCAAGGACAACACGAGCGTCTTTGCGGTGGGGGATACCGCTAAGGCCCGCGCCAAGGAGAAGGGCGGCGCGTACGGCGCATTCGTCGACGCGAGTAAGCTCAACTATCAGTGGCAGTGCTCTGACACCAAGAGTGGCACGTATGCCGACATTGCGGGTGCCACGGGTGAGACCCTCGAGCTAACCGATGCTTTGGGCGGCAAGTACCTCAAGTGCAAGGTGTCCTCGAAGATCGGCTCTTCGAGCTTGACCAACTCGACGGGCGCTCTCGTTGCGGCTACCGGTTCAATTAATGTCACGAGCGTGACTATGAGCCCGACTTCGGGCAAAGTCGAGGTTGGTTCCACGATTACGGCGACCGCCAAGGCGGATTCCACCGACGTTACCACCGATTCGCATGTCACGTGGCAGTGGTATAAGGGCACCTCGAACTACGCGAGCTCGTGCAACACGCCTATCGAGGGCGAGACCGGTAACACCCTGACGGTGACCGCCGCCCTTAAGGGCTGCTACGTCGTGGCCAAGGCCAACGGCGGCTATGGCGAGCAGAAGCCGTACTATGCGGCTGGTCCCGTTTCCGTCGCGGGCCAAGTGGAGCTTTACGACGTGCAGTTCGAGGGCTCTCCTGCCACCAACGGCGTACATGTGGGCGATACGCTCAAGACTAAGGTGCGCAAAAAGGACGGCTCCAACTATCACTATATCGACCGCACCGATAACGTGACCTACCAGTGGCAGTATGCAAACAGCAGCTCGAGCTACGACTCCGCTTACACCGATATCCCCGGTGCTACCGAGGCGACCTATACCGTTGACGCCGCCTATGCTGGCAAGTACCTGCGCGTGAAGGTTACGAGTGAAAATACCGTTTCCAGCACGCAGAAGAAGAGCTCCTACGGCGGCACGCAGTCCGTAGCTCCGCTCGGCCCCGTGACGCTCAAGGGCCAGTACAAGCTGGCGGGCATTGAGCTTGCCGACAAGAACGTTACGCTGAGCGTGGGTTCAAAGATCACGCCGAGTGTGCAGGTGCCGGGCAGCTGGTCGGGCTCGACCAAGGACGTGCCCGACGATGCTGAGCTCACCATGGCGTGGTATGCCAAGGGCGAGTGCGATGCCGA
>CAUDCB010000193.1 GCA_958447915.1 uncultured Collinsella sp.
AAACATCAACATATTTGCCCGTCGAATCCGAGTAAATGGAGTAACAGCCTTCATTGAGCGACACGTTGAAAGTCTCAAAGATCCAACGTTGCGTAGTGCTCCCGTTTTCTACAGCGGTCGTCACGGAGCCGTCGGCCTTTCGCTCCAGTACCAAATTGCTCGCAACAGATCAGATTAGATATGTGTCTTCATCAGACTCAATGCGCCACTGCTGGTTTGGTCCAATTCCGGGAAAATCCCACTGCTGAACTTTAGCGCCAGGAATAACATCACCGCTATCAAGATCGAGTCCCTTGCCCGACTTCGCAGGACGAATCGAATAGAAACCCGTAGCGGGGTCATACGAAAGCTTGAAACACTGCGCCAGCGTACCGTTTGCAGAATATGTTTGGACGCGAGCGCCGTTAGAGTTGGAGCCTCCCGCCACGTCAAGACATTTGGAAGAATCGTCGGCCGAATTAATCTGATACATGCCATCCGCAACCGTTTGAGCGCCAGGACCGACATGAGGGTATGCATCAATGACAATGAAACGCTGGGCTGCAGTGCCATTTGCTGACCAAATCTGAACATTGGCACCGTTCGAGACGCTACCACCGCTCACATCTAAAACAAGATTGCGTCCGAGACCGGAATACAGCACAAACGATCCGTTTGCCTGCTTAACAGGAATCCAACGCTGTGCAGCGGTCCCATTCGCAGTGTGCTGCTGAACGTTGGTGCCAGATTTTTTACTACCGCCGGAAACATCAAGGACGGAGGAGGTCCCTGCATGAGCGATAGTCACGTAGCCGGTAGCCCGACCATCAGAGCCATAGACATTTTTGATAACCCAGCGCTGGGCAGCAGTGCTGTTAGAGTTATACATTTGAATATTGGCACCACTCGCCGCCGAGCCACCAGAAACATCGACAACGTTTCGTGGCAAAGAATCCATACAGAGCGCATAGGTTCCGTCCGCGATTTGCAAACCCTGCGCAGCGGCAAAGGCATCAACATCCGTTTGCGTCCAGGCAAAACTATTCGTCTGGGCCAAAGTCCAGATGGCGGTATCAACAGCGGTAACGGCAACGCCACCTTCAAATGAAAGGTACAGCCCGTTAGCAGCATTTTTAATGACAAAGCCATCTCCAAAAGGCTCAAGAGCCCATAAACGATTCTTTGCATATGAAGCAGTATCGTCGAGGGATCCATAGAGATGGACTGCACCGTTAGGCACGACACTGCCGCAATCCGCATCGAGTAGTCTGCCCGAAACAAGCGAAGCGATAGTGTAAAAACCGGATGAGCTGTCATACGTAAGGCGGAACGCTTGCGCTACGGTATCGTTCTTAACATAGGGCTGAAGCGAGGCGCCCGATTCGGAAGAGGCCCCTTTAACATCAAGTGCCGAACCGGCTGATTGAAGACAATAAACACCGTCAGCAACACTTTGCCCCAAAGAATCAACGACTGGATCGGACTCAAATGCAAAAAACATCTGCGCAGCGGTCTGATTACCCTTATAAAGCTGAACATTAGCGCCATTGGCGGAACTACCGCCTGCAATATCAAGCACATAGTCATAGTCGAGCGCGGAATGTATCGCCAGGCTTCCATCGGCGCCCTTAACGGCAATCCACTTTTGCGCACGAGTACCATTACTCACATACTGTTGAACATTACGCCCCGACTCAGCTTTGCCCCCAGAAACATCAAGAACCAAACCGGAGCCGGTATTTTCGAAAGTTAAAAAGCCGTTCTCGTCCTCATGTACTAACCAGCGCTGAGCTTTAGTCATATTCGAGTTGTACATCTGAACATTAGCGCCATTTGAGGAAGATCCGCCCGTAACGTCCCACACTTTGCGTGAGGAATTGCTGCAATCAAAAACATAGGTCGCACCATCAGAAAGCGTCCCCTTGTTTTTGACAGCTAAGTCCTCGACGCTCTCAGCATCTTGAGGCGTCGTACCATCGGCCGATTCGACGGCAGTTGTCGACGAGTCTTCAGATCGCCCCTCACTAGATAGCACGGTCGAGTTATTCGGAGCGAAGCTACCGTCACCGTCATCGGCAGCACCCAATTCGATTACTCGATTAGCATCGGATCCGTTCGTGGACACTTCGTCGGCAAATAATGGAGAAATTCCAACGGAGGAAACAAAAAGACCCGCAGCCAAAGCCACTACCGAAATAGCAGCTAGGCCACGGGCGCATCGGTTGCAACTCATATCAGACCCCCGATTCAAATTAACACTGAATCTATAATAGTTGATACGGGCCGCAATATTGTTGCAATTGGTTACTTAATAACGACCGCTTGCGCACCTCGTTGCTGGTAAACCCAAGCAATCCAATCTCGATCGTAGGTGGTATAGCCATCGATGGTATCGGAGATCATGACCTTGTTTGTTTGGGGGTTATAACCCTTCAGAACAACCGTATGCGAGTTAACGCAAGCAAAATATCCACCCTGTCGGGCATAGATATTTCCAACGTTGCCCTGATGAACGGTAGTCCAAATAATGACCGGATGTCCATCATCAAGGTAATTGCAGAGGTCATACAGAGAGGTTCCCGACACGTCGTACGAGCGCAAGCTACTCCCCCGACTCGCTAAGAAATTGTTAGCAGCCTTATTGAGTCCTGGAGCACAGATCTCGTTACCGTTGGAATAGCTATGGGGATCGCCCCAGAAGCACCAGACAAAGTCCCAAGAACTACGAGGGATCCAACGGTCAGCCATCTCACAAGGACCGACACCGAAACCGTAGTAGTTAAGGACATTGGTTAGGGCCGCCGATTTACAGCCATTGGGAAGTCCAACGGAGTACTGATTGTAAACTGGGACAGCCAGATCTACTGCCTCGGGCGTATAGCTCGTCTGGGCAAAGTAGAATCTCTGCGCGTCGGAGCCATTAGCGGCGTAAATCTGGATATTGGCTCCATCATTAAGCGCTCCTCCATACACATCCAAAACAAGCGAATCATTGATCGCTGAACGAATAGCGAAGGAACCACCACTTACATAGTCGATACGCCAATGTTGAGCGGGACTTCCGTTCCCCTGCCATTGCTGAACGTTTGCACCCGAAACACCCTGCGCGTTAAGCACATCGAGATACTTCTTGCTTCGACAGTTCTGGATCGAAACTGTTCCATCAGAATTGGCGCTAACGTTCCATTTTTGGGCACCAGAACCATTGGAAGACCAGAGCTGAACGTTGGCGCCATTGGAACGCGAACCACTCGATACATCTAACACCTTGGAGCGATTCGAGGCGGCGGCTATGATATAGGTGCCCGAGTCAACTAATGAACAGGCAGTCAGCTTGAAAGCCTGCGCAGCAGTGCCATTAGATGCGTACGTCCCGATATTTGTTCCGTTACTTGTTGAACCCCCTGCGGCATCGAGCACCTTTCCCGTTGCCACGCTAGCGAAGACAGCACAGCCGTTGTCAATCTGAGCGGTCCATAGCTGGGAATCGTCATTGGTAAGAGAACGAACGCAAACATTACCGTTCTCATCCGCCGTTAATACCTTGCCAGATACCAGACTCTCAATGGTATAGGTGTTGTCCCGGTCGACAACCTTTGCGATTATCCACTTCTGAGCAAGAGACTTATTGCCTCTATAAAGCTGCACGTTGGCACCGTCGCCAACAGAGCCGCCAGCAACATCGAGAACCGCAGAAGATGAAGCAAAACTTGAAATTGTAAAGAAACCCTCGGGCAAAAGCGAGGTCAGTTTTGTAAGCGTCAAGCGTTGTGCGTCTGAATCAGATGGGGCATCCCCAAATACGTTAGAACCCCCAACGGTCAAGGCCAATCCGGTTGCCTTATTGGTCGCTGTATATGACCCATCATCGTTACGCACAATGGAAAACAACTGATTTGCATTATTGTTGCCGATATTCCATTGGTGAACATTAGTTCCCGGGCACAAATTGCCGCCATCAACATCAAGCGCCTTGCCAGATTGGGCACTAACGATCTGGTAGTATCCACCCTCGTACAC
>CAUDCB010000194.1 GCA_958447915.1 uncultured Collinsella sp.
GTATAAGTCGCTTGACTTTGCCAGCTGCGAGGCCAAGATCAAGGAGCGCGATGGCGTGGAGATGTCCGATTACGACATCGTTAACCTTGCCTCGATCGTCGAGCGCGAGGGCCTCAACGCCGATCAGCGCGCGCATGTGGCCTCGGTCTTCTACAACCGCCTTGCCGGCAAGCTCGATGGCCTGCGTTACCTCAATAGCGATGCGACCATGATGTACGTCACCGGCGGCGAGGTTACCGCCGACGACCTGCAGAGCGATAGCCCGTATAACACCTATAAGCACGAGGGCCTGCCGCCCACGCCCATCTGCTCTCCGTCGCTCGAGGCGCTCAAGGCTACCCTTGAGCCGACCGACTCCGATGACCTGTATTTCTACATTACACAGGACGAGGAGTATTTCTCGAAGACCTACGAAGAGCACCAACAGTCTTGGAATTGATCATGAGGATTTTTAGCCCCAAACGATATGTTGCCTCAGTCGACCGTATCGACCTCGATACCCTCTGGGCCGACGGCAAGCGCGCCATTCTACTCGACCGCGATAACACCCTGGTTCCGCGCGATACCGAGCAAGTCCCCGCTGCGGTTTCCGCTTGGCTCGAGGCCGCCCATGCCAAGGGCTTTAAGCTGTGCATGGTGTCCAATAACTGGCATCGCGACCAGGTCATGGCATCGGCGCGCGAGCTGGGGCTCGAGGCCATCAGCCACGCCATGAAGCCCGCCCCGTTTGCCCTGAAGGCGGGTCTTAAGCGTCTGGGCTCCACGGCCGACGAGGCCGTGCTGATCGGTGACCAGCTTTATACGGACGTGTGGAGCGGTAACTTTGCCGGCGTTGACACTATTCTGGTCAAGCCGCAGGCAACCCAGGACCTGTGGTACACGCAGATCTTCCGTATCTTTGAGCGCCGGGCCCTGCGCGACCTTCCCTGCGAGGAATAGGTTTCGCCATGTCTCAGCACATCAAACACGGCTGCGACCATATCTTCTTTATCGGATTTTTGGGCGCGGGCAAGTCGACGCTTGCGCGCAACGTGGGCACTATGTTCAAGCGTCGATTCATCGATACCGATCGTTTGGTTGTGCGTCGATGCGGCAAGTCGGTGACCGAGATATTTGAGACCGAGGGTGAGGATCGTTTTCGCGAGCTCGAGACCTCGGCACTCCGTTCGCTTCAAAGCGAGCGCAGCCTGCTGGTATCGTGCGGGGGTGGCATCGTCGAGACGCCGGTGAACATTGAGCTGATGCACGAGATGGGTACCTGTGTGTACCTCGAAGGTGACTTTGAGGACTCGTTGCGCCAGATTCGCCGCTCCGATACCCGGCCCGATTTCCGCTCGCCCGAGCACGCTGCGCGCCTGTTTGAGCATCGCCGTCCGCTGTATCGTCAGGCCGCCGATATTACCCTTGATATTCGCAACAAGTCCTTCGAGGACGTTTCCTACCTTTGTGCCGAGATGCTTTTGGAGCGTGGACTGCTATGATTCGCCGTCAACTTATCAATTTCCAAAACCGCAGTGTCGATGTCCGCGTCGGATTGGGCGCGTTCGAGGAGCTGCCGCGCATGTTTGCCTCGGCTGTGGGCAAGCCTAAGCGCGCGATGGTGGTTTGGAACGACGCTACATCCGAGCGTTTTGGCGAGGTTGTCGAGCATGCGCTGGTCGACGCCGGTTTTGTCGTGTCGATGCTCGTCCTCGAGGTTTCACCTGCCGGTGCTACGCTGGCTGATGCCGATACCGTCTTTGGCGCCCTGTCGGCTAACGGCATCACCTGCGACGATCTCGTTGTCGCTGTCGGCGACACAGCGACCTGCTCGGTCGTTTGCTGGTGTGCCAATCAGTGGTGCGGTCGCACCGAGTGCGCCTTGCTGCCGACGACGTTCGACGCCATGCTTACGGTCGCGACGACCATGAAGCCGCTTGTCGCCTCGTCGGCGAATGCGCTTCCCGCTATCGCGTTCTGTCCCGAGCCGGGCTTGGTCGTGTGTGACCTCGACCTTGTACGCGAGGCGGACCCCGAGGACCTCAAGCTCGGCTATGCGGTACTTGTTGGCACCATGCTTTCGAGTAGTAAGTCCCGCTGGAATCAGTTTACCGAGACCGTTCCCGAGATTCTCGCGGGCGAGGAGGTCGCGCTCGTCAATGCCGTTCAGTGGTCTCAGACTGCCCGCAAGGACGTACTGATGGCCACGAACCCGAGCGCCCGCCATGCGCTCGATTTTGGCAAGACGGGGGAGCGTACCCTGCGCGCCTGCTTGGGCGATGCCGCTTCGCAGGTGCCTGCCTACCAGCTGTTGTCCGAGGGCATGCGCTTTGAGGCGCGCCTAGCACACGATGCCTGCGACTTCGATATCGATTACGTCTTTGAGGTCGATGACTGCCTGGAGGACTTTGGTATCGAGGAGCTTGCCTTCGATCTGGAGCCTGCTGCATATATCGAGGAGTTCCGCAGGCAGCAGTTTGTCCGCTCGAACCGCAGCATGTTGCCGCTGCCCGCGGCACTCGGCGCCATTCGTCTAACGAGCGTTGAGGACGAGGTTCTTGAGCGCCATGCTCACGCCTACTTGGCTTCTCGCAAAGAACTTCTCTAAGATTTATTGACATCCATCGTCTTTCGTATCATGTTGAGGGGCGGGTTTCCAATCGGTTGCGAATCGCGCGCGATTTCGTCGTTCGGTTGAGACCCGTCCCGTCTTTATGGAGACAACAAGAAAGGAATCTGCATGTCTGAGTTTGCTGCCGGTCCTGTCGGTCGTATCGAGCGTGTCCGTGCCCTGATGGCTGAGCGCGGCTACGACGCTATCGTGGTTCGTGACGAGGCCAATCTTCGTTGGTTTACGGGCGTGAAGGGCGTCTTCGATTACACCTTCGAGTTCCCGCATGCGGCGTTTATTACGGCTGACCAGTGCCTGTTCCATACCGACTCGCGCTACCTCAACAGCTTTGAGGAGAACACGCCCGCCGGCAGCCCCTGGGTTTACGACATGGACGAGGGCACCATCCCCGGTTGGGTCGCCGGCAAGATCGCGGCCAACAAGTGCCGCGTCTGCGCTGTCGAGGACGACATGCAGATCAACTTCTACCAGGGAATTCAGCGTGGTCTGGAGGATCGTTCCGTCGCCTGCATGCTGCCGCTGATGCATGACGACATCCGCAAGATGCGCGCCATCAAGGACGCCGAGGAGGTCGAGCTCATGCGCCATGCGCAGTCGATCACCGACGCCGCCTTCCAGCATATGCTCGGCTTTATTAAGCCCGGTATGACCGAGAAGCAGGTTCGCAACGAGCTCGAGAACTTTATGTTCGCCAACGGCGCCGATAGCCTGGCCTTCGGCTCCATCGTGGCGAGCGGCCCCAACACCGCCAACCCGCATGCCGTTCCGAGCGACCGTGTCATCGAGAAGGGCGACTTTGTCCTCATGGATTACGGCGCGGGCTACTGCGACTATCGCTCCGATATGACGCGTACCGTCGTGATGGGCGAGCCTACCCAGGAGCAGCTTGACCTGTACGCGCTCGTGCGCCGCACCCACGAGGAGTGCGTCGCCGCCATCCATCCGGGCGTCGAGGGCAACGACATTTTCAAGCTTTCCAAGAAGATCATCGGCGATGCCGGCTATGGCGATTACTACAACCATGGCCTGGGCCACGGCGTCGGTATCGACATCCACGAGCTGCCCAACTTCAACCGTAGCAAGAACATCATCGAGGTCGGCTCGGTTATTACCATGGAGCCCGGCGTGTACCTGCCCGGCGTGGGCGGCGTGCGCCTGGAGGACTACGGCATTGTCACCGAGAACGGCTACGAGCCCTTCACCAAGACCCCGCATGACCTCCACGTCATCGATTGCTAGCCCATTTCGATAGATTTTGGGGCGGGGCGTCCGGAGCAATTCGGACGCCCCGCGTTCTCTTTTTATGCGCTCGCTGCAGGCGC
>CAUDCB010000195.1 GCA_958447915.1 uncultured Collinsella sp.
GTCTTCGACACCGAGGTGTACTCCAACACCGGCGGTCAGGCCTCCAAGGCCTCGAACCTGGGCCAGGTCGCTCAGTTCGCCGCTGCCGGTAAGGTGACCAAGAAGAAGTCCCTGGCCGAGATTGCCATGAGCTACGGCTACGTCTACGTGGCGCAGGTCGCCATGGGCGCCAACCCGGCTCAGACCCTCAAGGCCATCCACGAGGCCGAGGCCTACGACGGCCCGTCCCTCATCATCGGCTACAGCCCCTGCGAGATGCACTCCATCAAGAAGGGCGGCATGCAGAACTGCCAGGCCGAGATGAAGAAGGCTGTCGAGTGCGGTTACTGGAACCTCTTCCGCTTCAACCCCGAGGCTGCTGCCGGCAAGAAGTTCTCGCTCGATTCCAAGGAGCCCGCGGGCGGTTATCAGGAGTTCCTGATGAACGAGGCCCGTTACGCTTCGCTGACGCGTTCCTTCCCCGAGCGCGCCGAGGAGCTCTTCAAGGAGAACGAGCAGGCCGCTATGGATCGCTACGCTCACCTGCTGAAGCTCAAGACGGTGTACAACGAGGCCTAGGTCTCCCACCGCAGGATCTGAGGGCTGACCTTCGCGGACGTCCTCGGACATGAAAGAACCCCCGCTGCGCACTACGTGCGGCGGGGGTTCTTTCGTCCTGCGGAATGTCCGCGAAGGTCAGCCCTCAGATCCTGCTACGACTACGTCCTCGGATTGTGTGGGCTGATGAAGGACGTGGTTGGTGGGGTGCCTTGTCCCGGTCGCTGTTTCGCGGCTTTGCCGCGAAACCACGCGCTGCTTTGGGCATAGAGGGGGACCTGGTTGCGGACCCAGATGGCCTAGAGGGATATGGGTGCAAACGAGAAATCGTTGTTGGGGTCGTCCTTTTCCATAAACTCATCGAGGCAGAATGTCATATAGATTGGAACGTACAGGACCTTGCCCTCTTTGCTGAGGTTCTCGTGGCTTAGCACAACGGCCTCGGGGATTTTGTACTCGCTCACGCTCATCAGACGGTCGAGGGCCGCATGGGATCGAACCTTCTTGCCCGATTTGACCTCGATTGGGACAACGTGCCCGCGGGTGCCTTCGATCACAAAGTCAACTTCGCCGACCTCGCGTGTCTGGTAGTACCATGCATCAGCTCCAAGGGCGACAAGCTCCTGCGCGACCACGTTCTCATAGAGACCGCCGAGGTTGGGGGTTTTCATATCAAGGTAGACAGCGCGTGCCGTGCTGCCGGGATACCGTGATGCGAGCATGCCTGTATCAGACTCGTATAGTTTAAAGGCGGTCGCCTTTTCTGTCCTCTTAAGAGGACTTCGGGCCTCCGTCACCTGGGCGACCATCAAACCGACGCCCGCGTTCACCAGCCATAGGAAATCCTGCTCGTATTTTTGAAGGCGAGCCCCCTCGCCCAGGGATGAAACAACAAAGCGATGGGACTCCGCCTCAAGCTGAACGGGAATTTGTTCGAAAATCGCGCGAACGTTAAACGCTCGAGTCGATGCATATTTAGAGATATCACTTTTGTACTGATCGACAAGCTGAATTTGAAGCTCACGCGTCCTCACGAGTGAATAACCCGAATCAATATAGTTCTGTACGACCTCCGGCATGCCGCCGCAAACGATATAAGCTCTAAAGTTTTTGAGCATCGCCTCATGAATATAGTTTTCGACGGGACGCCTCTCGACAAGGCAGCTGCGGATGTCTGCAAGCACATTCTCGCTGATGCTGTTTGCCCAACAAAACTCTTCAAAATCCATTGGTCGCATAACAATGTGCTCGACATACCCCACCGGGAAAGAAGAGATCCCCTTAAACTCAGTCCCAAGCATAGACCCCGAGAAGACATAGCTAAAGCGCCCGTCCTCGACCAACGCCTTCATGAGCGTGACGATCTGCGGATACTCCTGTATTTCATCGACAAAGATAAGCGTATCTCCCTCAACAAGCGGTGCATCCGCAAGAAGGGCCACGCGGTTGATAAAGTCAACGGCGTTCTTAGCGCCAATGAGCACATCTCTTGCCTCGGCATCGAGCAGCAAATTGGCCTCAAAATACGACGCGTAGTTGTCTTTACCAAACGCGCGAATCGCATAGCTCTTGCCAATCTGACGCGCACCGGTAACAAGCAACGCTTTATCGGAGTCGTTCTTCCAGCTCAAAAGCCTGTCAGTGACCTTACGGCGTAGCATTAAAACACCTCATTGACAAAAATTGGCAAATAGATTTGCCCATAATCATACAAAAATTGGCAAATAGATTTGACCCAAATCGTACAAAAATTGGCAGATAGCAAAGATTCGCTTAGGTCTCAAAGCCATCGAGTCGGCGCGGTGCCATGCGAAAACGCTGGGGACGCCGTTAGCGTTCTCGGCTGCTTGGGTGGGCAGGAGCGAAAGGGCATCAGCGGCGTTCATGCAGTATCCGACGGTAAAGTTCCATACTGCGAACTCACAATCGCTTGCCGCAAAGTGAAGCGCGTTCGGCTATCCCTTTTGTTGGATGAAAAGCCCCGTGTTATTGCAGGGGTGCATACTTGTCTTGCAAGTGCATAGAATCTCGTAGAGTGCGAGTAAATAATTGCAGTGTCGGTTATGTGTTTAGCAAAGATATAGTTTGCATAATCCAGCCTAATCTCTGCTCTAATTAAATAAAGTCGCACGTAGATGACGTAAACATGTGTGAGCTGGGCTTCTTTACGCTGAGCGGGTAAAAACGACCGTTCACCGTTAAACTATTTTCAAAATGAATAAAATGAGCGATAAAGAGAATATAAACCTTAATAAACTCGCGTATTGCACGGACGCGGGTTATTAATGGGTTGTAGGCCTTTTACAGAAAGGATTCCAGCAATGTCTAAGCCTCTTGGCAAGCCCGATCGTATTGTCGTCGCCCTCGGCGGCAACGCCCTCGGCAACAACCCCGTCGAGCAGATCCAGGCCGTGAGCAACACCGCCCACGCTCTCCTTGGTCTTATCGAGCAGGGTAACGAGATCATCATCACCCACGGCAACGGCCCGCAGGTCGGCATGATCCAGAACGCCTTCGCCGCCGCCCACGACGCCATCGGCACCCCCGAGATGCCGCTGCCCGAGTGCGGCGCCATGTCCCAGGGCTACATTGGCTATCACCTGCAGCAGGGCATCGGCCGCGAGATGCACAAGCGCTATAAGCGTTGGCACGCCGCCACCGTCGTCACCCAGATCGAGTGCGACCCGGACGATCCCGCGTTCAAGAACCCGACCAAGCCGATCGGCCCCTTCTACACCGAGGAGCAGGCCAAGGAGTTCATGGCCGAGGATCCTTCCAAGGTCTTCGTCGAGGATTCCGGCCGCGGCTGGCGTCGCGTTGTCGCTTCCCCTGATCCCAAGAAGATCGTCGAGGCTGACTCCATCCTCAACTTGCTCGACAACGAGTTTATCGTCATCGCCTGCGGTGGCGGCGGCATCCCCGTCGTCCGCGACTACGAGAACAAGGGCTGCTACAAGGGCGTTCCCGCCGTCATCGACAAGGACCTGGGCGGCGAGCTGCTGGCCGAGGACTGCGACGCCGACGTTCTGTTCCTGCTGACCGCCGTTGAGCATGTCGCCATCAACTTTGGCAAGCCCAACCAGGAGGAGCTCGAGGACATCACCGCCGACGAGGCCGAGCGCCTGGCCGACGAGGGTCAGTTCGGCAAGGGTTCCATGGAGCCCAAGGTCCGCGCCGCCATCAAGTTTGCCCGCTCCCGCAAGGGCCGCACCTGCATCATCGGCGCTCTGGACAAGGCTGCCGAGACCATGGCCGGCCTCTCCGGTACCCTAATCCACGAGTAGTCTCTACTCTGTTGCCTCTCTCGTGGGCGCCAGGCAAGACGCCCACAAACTAGCC
>CAUDCB010000196.1 GCA_958447915.1 uncultured Collinsella sp.
TATGAAAGGAGACCAGTTAGATGCGCGTTTCTTACGACTGGCTCAAGACCATGATCGATATTCCGGAGGATCCCAAGACCCTTTCGGACGAATATATCCGTACCGGTACCGAGGTCGAGGCGATCGACACTGTGGGCGAGTCCTTCGACCACGTGGTGACCGCCAAGGTGCTCACCAAGACCCCTCACCCCGATAGCGACCACATGTATGTGTGCTCGGTCGACGTGGGTGACAAGAACCTCGACGCCGACGGCAACCCCGCTCCGCTGCAGATTGTCTGCGGCGCGCAGAACTTCGAGGCCGGCGACCACATCGTCACGGCCATGATCGGCGCCGTGCTTCCCGGCGACGTCAAGATCAAGAAGAGCAAGCTTCGCGGCGTCGTGTCCATGGGCATGAACTGCTCCGCGCGCGAGCTCGGCCTGGGCGGCGACCACTCCGGCATCATGATCCTGCCCGAGGATACGCCCTGCGGCATGCCGTTTGCCGAGTACGTGGGCTCGAGCGACACCGTGCTCGACTGCGAGATCACGCCCAACCGTCCCGACTGCCTGTCCATGATCGGCATGGCCCGCGAGACCGGCGCCATCTTCGACCGCGATTTCCACGTTGAGCTGCCTGCCATCAAGGCCGAGACCGGCCGCGCGACCGACGACGAGCTTTCCGTCGAGATCGCCGACGAGGGTCTGTGCGACCGCTACGTCGCCCGCATCGTGCGTAACGTGAAGGTCGGTCCGTCGCCCGACTGGATGGTCAAGCGCCTCAACGCCCTGGGCGTGCGCCCGCACAACAACATCGTCGACATCACCAACTACGTGATGATGCTCACCGGTCAGCCGCTGCACGCCTTTGACCTGGACACCTTTGCCGAGCGCGAGGGCAGGCGTCGCGTGGTGGTTCGCGCCGCCCAGCAAGATGAGAAGTTCACGACGCTCGACGGCGAGGAGCGCGTGCTCGACGCCGGCATGGGCCTCATCACCGACGGCGAGCGCCCCGTGGCGTTGGCCGGCGTTATGGGCGGCATGGATTCCGAGATCGAGGACGATACCGTCGACGTGATGGTCGAGAGCGCCTGCTTCAACGCCGGTCGCACCTCGCATACCAGCCGTGACCTGTCGCTGATCTCCGACGCCTCCATTCGCTTTGAGCGCCAGGTCGACGAGACCGGCTGCGTGGATGTTGCCGATGTTGCCTGCGCGCTCATCGAGGAGATCGCAGGCGGCGAGGTCGCTCCCGGCTACATCGACGTGTTCCCTGCGCCCAAGACCATCGACAGCATTAAGCTGCGTCTGGCCCGCGTGCACGCCATCTGCGGCGCCGACATCGAGCCCGACTTTATCGAGCGCTCGCTCACCCGCCTGGGCTGCACCGTCGAGCGCGACGGCGAGGACTATATGGTCACCCCGCCGAGCTTCCGTCCCGACCTGCCGCGCGAGATCGACCTAATCGAGGAGGTTCTGCGCCTGTGGGGCATGGGCCGCGTGACGGCGACCATCCCGGCTGCCAAGAACCACATCGGCGGCCTGACCCGCGAGCAGAAGCTCACCCGTAAGGTCGGCGAGATCTTGCGCGCCTGCGGCCTCAACGAGACCACGACCTTTGGCTTTGCCGCTCCGGGTGACCTGGAGAAGATCGGCATGTCCACCGAGGGCCGCGGCTGCCCCGTGGTGCTCATGAACCCGCTGGTGGCCGAGCAGACCGAGATGCGTCGTTCGCTGCTGCCGGGTCTTTTGCAGTCCGTGGCCTACAACGAGGCCCACGGCACGCCCAACGTGCACCTGTACGAGGTCGGCAGCCTGTTCCACGGTCGTGAGAACGCCAGCCTGCCCAAGGAGACCAAGTCCGTGGCGGGTGTGCTCTCGGGCCAGTGGAGCGAGCAGTCCTGGAACATGAAGTACCGCAAGCTGCGCTTCTTCTTTGGCAAGGGCATTGTCGAGGAGCTGCTCGCCCAGCTGCGCATCGAGAAGGTTCGCTTCCGTCCTGTCGAGGGCGAGGGCTACGCTTTCTTGCAGCCGGGTCGTGCGGCCGAGGTTCTGTCCGGCGGTACCGTGCTGGGCTGGGTCGGCGAGATCCACCCCGAGGCGCGCGAGGCGATGGGCATCGATGAGGTCGTCGTTGCCTTTGAGCTCGATTTGGACAAGTTGATCAAGGGCGCCCGCAATCAGGAGAACTACCGCGAGTTCTCGCAGTACCCTGCCGTTGAGCACGACCTTGCTATCGTGGTCGACAACGCTGTGACCTGCGAGGATCTTGAGCGCCGCATTACCAGCGCCGGCGGCAAGCTGCTCGAGGGCGTGCGCCTGTTCGATGTCTACCGCGATCCGGTTCGCATCGGCAAGGGCAAAAAGTCCATGGCCTTTGCGCTTACGTATCGCTCCGACGACCACACGCTCACCAGCGAAGAGGTCGAGAAGGCGCACCAGAAGATCGTCACCAAGGTGTGCAAGGGCGTAAACGGCGAGGTCCGCGGCTAGGATTTGCGCCGGGAGCGCAGGGCCTGATGGTGGTTGCTGTGGGCTCTGCGTGACCGCGGTGCTTGGCATAAAGCACCGCTGAGCTTTCATATATGACATGCGCATTACAAAACGGCGTGCTGCTTTTGTGGCGGCGCGCCGTTTTGCTATGATAACCCGCGGCGTGTTACGAATCATCGTGCTCGTAACACTGATGAAATGGTTCAAGCGGCGCTGCAACCCCATGCGCCGGCAACCGGGAGGCGTATATGCACATTCCAGACAACTACCTGTCCCCGCAGACCGATGCCGTTATGGCGGTGGCGATGGTGCCCGTATGGGTCCACTGCATCAAAAAGGTGCGCGCCACGCTCGATCGCGAGCATATGACGTTCTTGGGCATTTGCGCCGCGTTCTCCTTCTTGCTCATGATGTTCAACGTGCCGCTGCCCGGTGGCACCACTGGTCACGCCGTTGGCGGCGCGCTCATCGCGTTGCTGCTGGGCCCCGAGGCTGCGGCTATCGCTGTCTCGGTCGCGCTGGCGCTACAGGCACTGCTGTTTGGCGACGGCGGCATCCTGTCCTTTGGCGCCAACTGCTTTAACATGGCCTTCGTGCTGCCGTTTGCCGCTGCTATCGTGTTCCGTGCGCTCAACAGCCGTCTGCACGACAAGAGCTGGGGCACCTCGGTTTCGGCCATCGTAAGCGGCTGGGTCGGCCTGTGCCTGGCGGCCCTGTGCGCGGCAATCGAGTTTGGTATTCAGCCGATGCTCTTTACCAACGCTTCGGGCGCGCCGCTGTACTGCCCCTTCCCACTGTCTATTGCCATTCCTGCCATGATGATCCCGCATGTGCTGGTTGCCGGCGTGGTCGAGGGCGTGGCGACGGCTGCGATTTACGGTTTCATTAAGAAGACGGCGCCGAGCGTTATCGTCGGGCCCGAGGCCGTCGATGGCCAGCTTGCTGCCGAGGACGCTGCTGCCAAGAAGACCTCGCTGGTCCCCACGCTCATCCTGGTCGCCGTGCTTGTCGTGGCCACGCCGCTGGGCCTGCTGGCCACGGGTGACGCCTGGGGCGAGTGGGACGCTGAGGGCGCCGCGACCGCCGTTCAGGAGGCTGGCGACGACAGCCTGCAGGCTTCGGTCGGCCTCGATACCCCGACCTTTGCCGATGCCCTGCCTACGGGCGATTATCTGCAGGCCTATTCCGAGGAGCAGGGCCTTGGCTTTGCCGGCCAGGCCGCGATGTATATTCTTTCGGGCGTGATTGGCGTGGCGGTGCTCACCATCGCATTCCGTCTGATTTCGCTGACGGTCAAGGAAAGCGGTGCTCATGGCAATAGCCGAGCTGCCTAGCTGGCTTGCGGTCGAGCAGCGTTACGAGCCCGCGGGGGTTCGGCATCGTGTGATGCAAAAGAA
>CAUDCB010000197.1 GCA_958447915.1 uncultured Collinsella sp.
CTGAGGGCCTGGTCAAGCTTGCCAATAAGAAGGAGAAGCTCCTGCCCGAGCTTTCTTACGAGGAGGCCACCGAGCTGATGGCCGCTCTCGATAAGGTTATCGCTCCGCTTGTCGCCATGGGCCTGGACGAGGACCGCGGTCCTCGCGGCGGCCGTGACGAGCGCGGTGGCCGTGGCGGCGACCGTGGCGGTCGCGGCGGCTTTGGCGATCGTGGTGGCCGTGGCGGTGACCGCGGCGGCCGCGGTGGCGATCGTGGTGGCCGTGGCGGCTTTGGCGACCGTGGCGGCGACCGTGGCGGTCGCGGCGGCTTTGGTGGCAACCGTGGTGGCTATGGCGATCGCGGTGGCAACCGTGGTGGCTTCGGCGGCAACCGTGGTAACGACCGCGGCGGTCGCGGTGGCGACCGTGGCGGCCGCAACGGTGGCGGCTTCCGCGGCAACCGTTTCTAATTAGTTACGCGGTTCTACGAACCGCGTAACCAGTTGACGCTGCAAACGCCCCTAAGTGGCAATCTGACGTTCAATTTCAAGGGCGCGACCATAAGGTCAGCGCCCTTTCATTTCACGTCACCTTGCTCGCTTAGGGGCGTTTTCGCTGACTTATGCTCAACCAGCGGCGTTGTCTTGCTCCGGGGGTGGCAGTTGGGGACGTTCCTTTTCTGCCGGTAGTTTGGGACACTCCTTGTCAGGTAGTCATTGGGGACGTTCTTGTTTGACTAGTCGTTTAAGAACGTCCCCAACGACTACATGGGATGAGAGTGGATAATCTCCCGGTTTGAGCCTGCATTCAAACTCAAAGTGGGAGATTATCCACTCTCATTTGTTGTGTGTCCGAAAATCCACGCTCGTTTCTATGCTGCCTACATTTGCAGGAACAGTTCGTGGAGGCGGGTGTCTTCATCGAGTTCGGGGTGGAAGGTTACGCCAAGCTGGTTGCCCTGGCGGGCGGCGACGATGCGCCCGTCGACTTTCGCTAAGGCCTTGGCGTCGCCGTGGACCTCGACGATGCGGGGCGCACGGATAAATGATAATGGCACTTCACCGTCGATGCCGGCTACCTGCCCCTTGGCTCGAAAGCTGCCGAGTTGCCTGCCGTAGGCATTGCGCTCAACGAACACATCCATGGTTGCTAGGCGCGGCGTCCCCTTATCGTCGTGGGCGGCAAGGTCGCGCGCCAGCAGAATCAAGCCGGCGCAGGTTCCCAATACAGGCATGCCTTCAACAATGCGTGTGCGAAGCCCCTCGAGCATACCGAGTTCGGCAAGTAGCTTGCCCTGAACGGTGGACTCGCCGCCGGGGAGGACCAGGCGGTCAAAGTTCTGCTGCAAATCGGCCGCCTGCCTCAGCTCGATACAACGTGCGCCCAGCTCGGACAGTCTTGCCTCGTGCTCGGCAAAAGCGCCCTGGACCGCCAGCACGGCGACCGTTTGGTCTGCATAATCGCTCATGTGCGATCCTTTCTGCTGGACTAGCGCCCGCGCTCCTCCATGATGATCTCTATTTCGTCGGCGTTGATGCCCACCATGGCCTCGCCCAGGTCCTCCGAAAGCTCGGCGATGAGCTTGGCATCGGTGAAGTTTGCCACGGCCTTGACGATGGCGGCGGCGCGCTTGGCTGGGTCGCCGCTCTTAAAGATGCCCGAGCCAACAAAGACGCCCTCGGCGCCCAGCTGCATCATCAGCGCGGCGTCGGCGGGGGTCGCGACTCCGCCGGCGGCAAAGTTTACGACGGGGAGCTTACCCGTGGCATGGACCTCGCGCACCAGCTCGACCGGAACCTGCAGCTGCTTGGCTGCCTCAAAGAGCTCGTCGTCGCGCAGAGCAACAACGTCGCGGATCTGCTTTTGGATCTTGCGCATATGGCGCACGGCCTGAACGACGTCGCCCGTGCCCGGCTCGCCCTTGGTACGAATCATCGTGGCGCCCTCGGCAACACGGCGCAACGCCTCGCCCAGATCGCGGGCGCCGCAAACAAACGGCACGTCAAACTGGGTCTTGTCGATGTGATAGACATCATCGGCGGGGGAGAGGACCTCGGATTCGTCGATGTAGTCGATTTCGATGGCCTGCAGGATCTGCGCCTCGACAATGTGGCCGATGCGGCACTTGGCCATAACGGGGATGGAGACAGCTTTTTGGATGCCCTTGATCATCTTGGGATCACTCATGCGCGAGACGCCGCCTGCGGCGCGGATGTCGGCCGGGATGCGCTCGAGCGCCATGACGGCGCAGGCGCCCGCCTCCTCGGCGATGCGTGCCTGCTCGGGCGTGGTGACGTCCATGATGACGCCGCCCTTGAGCATCTGCGCGAGCTCGCGATTGAGTTTGACGCGATCGGCCTTGTTGGTCTGTTCTGCCATGGTTGCTCCCTTGGTTGGCATGTGCATTGCTTGACGGAACATCCTATCGGGGAGCTGGGTATGGCGAAATACTCAGTTTTCGAGATAATAACAAGGTCAGACTAATGCCAGATTGAATGATTCGATAAGGTCAGGTGATAGACCCATGCTTGACTACAATTTGGAAAATCGCGGCGAAGCATCGCTTTATGAGTATGTTTACCAGCAAATTCGCGATGATATTGTTGCCGGGCGCATTGCGGCAGGGGAGCATCTGCCGTCTAAGCGCGCCTTTGCGAGTCATCTGGGTATCAGTGTCATTACCATCGAGAATGCATATAGCCAGTTGCTTGCCGAGGGCTATATTTGCTCAATGCCGCGTCGCGGCTACTACGCGTGCGAGCTTCCGGATGCGCCGGTTTTGGCTTTGGCTGCGGGGGATATCGACCGAGATGCTGTTCCTGTTGGTCCCAGCGCGCATGATGCCATGGGGCAGGCAGAGCGATTCGACGCACTTTCTCCTTCCGCTTTGGAGGCGGCGCGGCTTTGGCAAAGTGCGCTACGGGCGACGCTGACGTCCGAAGACGAGCGTGAAATCTTTTCGCCCGCACCGGCGCAGGGCACCGCTCGACTGCGACGTGCGATTGCGCACCATCTGCGCGGGACAAGGGGCATGAATGTCAATCCCGACAATATCGTTATCGGTGCGGGCGCCCAGCTGCTCGATACCATGTTGGTTCAGTTGCTTGGCGCGGACAAGGTGTATGCCGTCGAGGATCCAGGCTATTTGCGCTTGACGCGCATCTATCAGGCTATGGGGTGCAAAGTTCGACATATCCCGTTGGATGACGACGGCGTGGACCTGAGCGCTCTGCAGAAAACCGGGGCCGATGTCCTTCACCTGATGCCGTCTCACCAATATCCAACCGGCTTGGTGACGAGCATCGCGCGCCGATATGCGCTGCTGAGCTGGGCTGCCGAGCGGCCGGGTCGGTATCTCATCGAAGACGACTTTGATTGTGAGTTTCGCCTTGCCGGCAAGCCGATTCCCGCGCTCGCGTCGATCGATGCCGCTCAATCGGTCATCTATACCAACACGTTTTCGAAGAGCCTTTCATCGGCGTTGCGTTTGGCGTACATGGTGTTGCCCGATGAGCTGATGGAACGGTTTGGGCGCGACCTTGGTTTTTACGCTTCGTCGGTGAGCTCTGTTGACCAGGTCGCTTTAGCGCGCTTGCTGGAATCGGGTGATTACGAGCGGCATGTGAACCGCGTGCGCGTGCGTGCTCGCGAGGCACGCGATGGCCTGGCAGCGCTTGTACGGAAAGCGTTTCCGGCAGGGGAGGTCTCGATCGAGCATGCAGACGCGGGCCTTTACTGCACTGTTGCCCTGGCCGAGGACAAGGCGGAGGAGAGTTTCGCGAAGGCTCTCGCTGACGCTCGTATTTCCTATGTCAACATCGCCGATTGCCTGTGGACGGCTGATCGGGCATCGACTAAGAACGCTCCATCTCGCGTCCTCATACAATAC
>CAUDCB010000198.1 GCA_958447915.1 uncultured Collinsella sp.
CGCGGCTCATCCGGTTCGACCGGGCCGCGCGGCAAGGAGACATATTGCCAGACCGCGAAGCGATGTGGGACGTCAATTCCACTCTTCACAAGTCCTACACAACATATCGCTTCCTATATAAGTAATAGAAAGGCTGGTGCAGAAATACTGCACGTATCAGATGATGACCCTTCGGTTAAGAGATATATAAAGATCGGTCACCTGTAAGTGTCTATCTACCCGCGCCTTTGCTATATAAACCAGCGCTTTCGATAAAAAAAGGGAGCGCCGCGCACAGTGCGACACTCCCCTAGCGATTCAACAGAATCTATTAGGCCTCGAGAGCCTTCTTGGCGATGGTAGCCAGCTCGTTGAAGGACTCGATGTCCTCGTAAGCCATCTGAGCCAGGACCTTACGGTCGAGCTCGATGCCGGCAACCTTCAGGCCGTGCATGAACTGAGAGTAAGAGATGTCGTTCAGGCGAGCAGCAGCGTTGATACGGGTGATCCAGAGAGAACGAATCTCGCGCTTCTTGTTGCGGCGATCACGATACTGATACTGCAGGGAGTGCTGGACCTGCTCTTTAGCATGCTTGTAAGTACGCGAAGCGGCACCGTAGTAACCCTTCGCACGGTGCATAACGGTACGGCGCTTCTTCTTGGCGGCAACAGCGCGCTTAATACGTGCCATGTTCTATCAACTCCTAGACGGTAAAACGAAAAACGGGAACGCGAACTTAGGCGAGACGCGACTTGATGACCTTGCGGTCGGCAGCGGCGATCTCGGTCTCCTGACGGAAGCCACGCTTACGCTTGG
Source organism: uncultured Collinsella sp. (assembly GCA_958447915.1). GTDB lineage: Bacteria > Actinomycetota > Coriobacteriia > Coriobacteriales > Coriobacteriaceae > Collinsella. The sequence goes on from CAUDCB010000198.1 coordinate 797, forward strand.
TGGACTTCTTGCTCAGGATGTGGCTCTTGAAAGCCTTGGCGCGCATAAGCTTGCCGGTACCAGTCTTGCGGAAACGCTTCTTGGTGCCGCTGTGGGACTTCATCTTAGGCATGAAATACTCCTTAATCGGTTACAGAACACTAGTTACTTGGTATCGCTTGCCGCTTTATCCTCATCGAAGGCGCCCTTAATCGGGGCGAGCAGCATAAGCATGTTACGGCCTTCCATCTTAGGCTTGGACTCGACCGTAGCGTAAGGCTTGAGATCCTCGGCGAGACGCTCGAGAACGTTAAGACCCTGCTCCGGGTGAGCCATCTCACGGCCGCGGAACATGATGGTGATCTTAACGCGTGCGCCCTTCTTGAGGAAACGCAGAACGTGGCCCTTCTTGGTCTCGTAGTCGCCAACGTCGATCTTGGGTCGGAACTTCATTTCCTTGACCTCGACCTTGGACTGGTTCTTACGAGCGGCCTTGGCCTTCATGGCCTGCTGGTACTTGAACTTACCGTAGTCCATGACCTTGCAGACCGGCGGCTCCGCGTTGGGAGCGATCTCGACCAGGTCGAGACCCTGATCGTCAGCGACGCGCTGGGCATCGCGGATGGCGAACAGGCCGAGCTGAGAGCCATCGACGCCAATCAAACGGCACGAAGATGCGGTGATCTCGTCGTTGATGCGGGTGTCATCAGACTTAGCTATTTTCCCTACCTCCATTCATAAAAAAATAACCCGGCGCTTCTTTGCAACCAGGTCGTACACATAGACATCCTCGATTTGAGGAAATAAATCTAAGTTGTATGACCAGTCAGCTGCTCATTGGCGCCAAAAGGTGGGAACCCTCGGGTTCCTCTTTAGGGCATTGCGGGAACAACGCCTTGGCGATAATAACACGTACCGCGCGTTATCACATTACGTACACGAAAAAGGGAGCCTTGACCCCCTTGAAGCGCAGGTGCATGTATGGTGCCCGAGGCGAGACTCGAAGGGCCTTCGCTTCGCGAAGCCCCGGGCTTCGGGCGCACGGCGCCCTCGCCACGCTCCGCTACAAACAGGCCGCAGGCCTGTTTGCTTAACGCTCCGCGCGCTCACGCGAGTTCGGCACGAAAAAGGGGGCCTTGACCCCCCCCCTTGAACGCTCACTTGCATGTATGGTGCCCGAGGCGAGACTCGAACTCGCACGTTGTTGCCAACGGTGGATTTTGAGTCCACTGCGTCTGCCAATTCCGCCACTCGGGCACGTAATGCGTGAATTAGTTTATCACAGCTTTCTGTTGATTAGTCCGAAAATGGAACTTCAAGCATTTCGACGAGTTCGACCGTGCGGAGCATCTCGCGCTGACGACATCCGCGGCCGTCGATTGAGGCCTCGCCCATCTGGTTGTCACAGGGATCCTCGCGCATACCATCGAAAGCAGGCACAAATTCAGCCTGGAACCGATTGTTGGCCACCATACGCCACGGGTCGAGATTGCCGAAATAGTGACGACGGCGCCACTCCTCCCCCATCCTGCGTGCCGAGGAACCAAACGATACGTCGGCGTTAAGCCAACCGGTCTGGGGTGTGTAGAACTCGGCCCAGTCGTGCGGCCCCACCGAATCGGGCGCAACATACAGGCCGCTCTGCCAACGAGCAGGCACGCCCGCGATGCGGCACATGGTGATAAACGTGAGCGCCATAACGCCGCAATCGCCGCGGAGCGAATGCGCACAGTCGTCGGCGATGGAGCCCAAAAGCAGGTACGGTGGCTGATAGCGATAGTCGATATGCTGTGTCAGGTAATCATAGATAGCACGCGCGCGATCGAGCGGATCATCGAGCCCGTCAATAACACGCTCCGTCAACTGTCGCAGGTACGGTGTAAACGCAATGTGCGGACGGTCCTCGGAAGTGTCCTCGGGCAGCGGCGTGTCCAGGCACGCATGCGATGGGAGCGCACCACCATAGATATCGCAATAGGCGGTATCGATGTGATAGCGATAGGTCACCGAGAATGAATGTTCAGTCGAAGATGTCCAAGAGGCAGTACGAGCCGAAACGTTTTCAGAGGCAACGGTACCCTCCGACGTCATATCGAGAACCTCGATATGAGACTGTTGGCGACAGGCGGCGGCAACGGGTAGCCACGCGCGAACAGCCTCCCCCTCCAGAGCCCCGGGGACAGCCACAGATGCCTTAAGCGTGATGACGCGAGTCAACCCGTTTTGCGACTCCATCTCCCTGAGCATCTGGTTACGCAGCGCTATGCCGTCCGTAGAATCGGGACGCAGGCCCGGAACCTCCTTGGGGTACACGCGAAGCGAATCGAGGAAGTTGTCGAGAACAAACAGCTCACCATCGATAAAGCGCCAGTCAATACGCTTACGATTAATCAGGTCATCAAACTGCTCTTCGGTAAACTCTGGCCACTCCTCGCGAATCATCGCAATGGCCCGATCACGCGACACCGAAAAATGAAGCGGCGTCTCGAGCATGCGATACCGCTCTGCACGAACACAAGCAGCCAGCGAAGGCTCAGGGTTCTGCTCCAAAAGGCGATCGCAGGCAGCAACAGCCTGCGTCAAATACCCAGCATCCTTAAGACGAAGAATCTCGGGCGGTAGCCCAATATCGAGATGGCGAAAATCATCACTGCAAACATCAACAGAGCAGCCAACAGGGCCCTCGTCAATAACCTTCCCATCCGAAGGCAGCACATCAATAACAGCCATACCAAACTCCAAGTCATTAGAACGCTTGAAGCACATTGTAGCGAGATAAAAAAGAAAGCCCCAACAAAGGAGCCATCAACACCGCTGAACGGTAGTCAATAAATAAATTCAGCCCAGTAACCCTGCAGCGAGTTAACGAAGGAGGCCCCGTTTCCCCGGAGCTGATTCCGTCGCGCGACTTCGGGCGAAGCCAGGTGAGCGCGAGGGAACCAGCGTAGGGGAAACGGGGCCTCCGGCGGGAAAGTTAAACCGCTACTTACGCCTTGTTGACGGAGCCAAACTCCTCCATGAGCTCCTTGGTGCGGGCAACGATGTTGTCGCGACCAGGCTTGAGGAG
>CAUDCB010000199.1 GCA_958447915.1 uncultured Collinsella sp.
GCTCGGCATCCTGAGAACCGTGATGCCTTTTGCGGAAACCCCGGAGATGCGATCGTTCTCGGAGGCGATCCTCTCGCCGATACGTGAGCACGACAGCGAGCATGGCAGCGAACTGGAATCCACGCTCGCCGCATTCATCGAGAACGACCGACGTATCGAGCGAACCGCCAAGCAGACGAGCCAGCACCCGAACACGATTCGGTATCGCCTCGATAAGGTGACAGCCCTCACCGGACTGAGCTACAAATGCGCCCCGGAGATGGAGCAGTTGTCGCTCGCCTACGCCATCGAACGCGCTCGCTCGCTTCAGTAAGCCCACCCCGCCTTGAGGTTAGGAGCAGCGGGCACGGAGCTTTTCGTAGCCGTCGGCGAAGAAGGCGACCGTGGCGGCGTCGGCCTCGGCGGCGCCCGTCTCGGTTGCGGGGACCACGCCGTGTTCGTCGCTCACCAGGAACAGGGCGCCCTTAAGCTGCGCGGGAATGTCTACGCGCGTGACCGGGATGCCCTTGGTCTGGGCCAGCTGCTCAATGAGCGTCGCCGTGCCGCACAGGCACTCGTCCGCCGGCGCCACAAAGGCAAGCTCGCCGTTGTTGACGGCTGCGAGCAGCTCGGGCGCCACGCCGGTCTCGTCGGCTTCGGAGCGAGCCTCGGCAGAACGGGCACGCAGCGCCTTGGCCGACGTGTCGGCCAGCGGCTCGTACTCGCCCACTGTCATGGCGGCGTTGCCGTTAACGTCGATCACCAGCATGAGCACGCCGTCGCGGGCGGTGTAGTCGCCCTCGGCAAGTGACCACTCAACGTGCTGCTTGGCCCAACTGAGCATGTTATGGGTAAGTGGCTCGCCCTGCACCAGACGCTCGGACAGCGCGCGGATGTGACGGTTGAGCATGGGCACCTTTTTGTTGGACATGCGCCAACGGCAGATGAGCGCGGGCTTGTCGAGCGTGAACTTCTCGACCGCCTCCTGATTGGCGCAAAAGTCCTCGTACGCACGCTGATCCTCGGCATTGCCAAACAGCTCGTCATCATCAATCTGGGGCATGGTTATACCTTTCGTGTTAGTCATTCCGTCCTCTTATACCAAAAAGACGGCCCTCCAAACGGAGCAGCCGTCTTTTGCAGAGATTATTTTGTCCCGGGGCGAAACTTAGTGGCGGAAGTGGCGAGCGCCCGTGAAGACCATAGCAATATTGTGTTCGTTGCAGGCCTGGATGCTCTCGTCGTCGCGCTTGGAGCCGCCGGGCTGAATGATGCAGGTCACACCATGCTCGGCAAGCACGTCGACGTTGTCGCGGAACGGGAAGAATGCGTCGCTTGCGCAGGCAAAGCCGCCCTTCTCCACGCCCTCGCGCTCGCAGAAGTCCTCGGCACGCTCGCAGGCCAGCAGCGCAGAGTCAACGCGGTTGGGCTGACCCGGGCCCATGCCAATGCCGGCCTTGCCCTTGGAGACCAGGATGGCATTGGACTTAACGCCCTTGCAGACCTTCCAGGCAAACTCGAGCTCGGCCATCTCGGCGTCGGTGGGCTTGCGGTCGGTGGGGAACGTAAAGGTCGCGGGATCCTCAGTCACGTGGTCGACTTCCTGTACCAGCATGCCGCCGTCGACGGAGCGCAGCTCCACCTGGGCGCCGTGGTCCACGCCGCCGGTAGCCAGCACGCGCAGGTTGGGGCGCTTAGCCATGCGCTCGAGCGCCTCATCGGTGTAGCTCGGGGCGATGATGACCTCGACGAACTGCTTGTTCTGGTCGGCGAAGTGCTCAACCAGATCAAAGGGAACCTCGCGGTTGCAGGCGATGATGCCGCCAAAGGCGCTCTTGGGATCGCAGGCGAAGGCGCGGTCGTAGGCTGCCGTTATGTCCTCGGCAACGGCGGAACCGCAGGGGTTCTGGTGCTTGAGGATCACGCAGGCCGGCTCGTCGAACTCGCGGACCAGGTTCCAGGCGGCGTCGGCGTCCAGATAGTTGTTGTAGCTGAGCGGCTTGCCCTGGATCTGCTCGGAGCCCACGAGCGGGAACTGCGAGCTCGCGGTGTTCTCGCAGCCCTCGGCAAAGCGATAGACCGTGGCCTTCTGCTGCGGGTTCTCGCCATAGCGCAGGTCGTCGACCTTCTCCAGCGAGACCTCGAGCTTGGCAGAGGTGTCCGCCACGTCGCTTGCCTGGGCGGCAAGCCAACGGGAGATGGCCGTGTCGTAGGCGGCGGTGGTCTGGTAGACCTTCACCTGCAGGCGGCGACGGGTGGAAAGCGTGGTGCAGCCACCGGTCTCGCGCATCTCGGCCAGGACGGCGTCATAGTCAGCCGGGTCGGAAATGACGGTAACGCTCGCGGCGTTCTTGGCAGCAGAGCGCAGCATGGAGGGGCCACCGATATCGATGTGCTCGATGGCATCCGCGAAGGTGACCTCGGGGTTGGCGACGGTCTTCTCGAACTCGTACAGGTTGACGACGACCAGGTCGATCAGCTTAATGCCGTGCTGAGCGGCCTCCTGCATGTGCTGCTCGGAATCGCGGCGGGCAAGCAGTGCGCCGTGAACCTTGGGATGCAGCGTCTTGACGCGGCCGTCCATCATCTCGGGATAGCCCGTGAACTCCTCGATGGGGGTTACGGGAACGCCCGCGTCCTCGATGGCACGAGCCGTGCCGCCCGTAGAGATGATCTCGACGCCAAAGTCGTCAACCAGCGTCCGTGCGAAATCGACGACGCCCGTCTTATCGGTAACCGAGATCAACGCGCGTGCGATCTTCACATCAGATCCCATGCAGTCCTCCTGTCTGGTACGCCGCCGTGCTCTGTGAGTCGGTGATACGTCGATCTGCAGCGCTCGCGCAGCGGCATTGAAAATACTGATTCAATGTAGCGCATCGAGCGCGACGATGCACCCCGCAACGCACGGCTGTGCAGAAAAAGCTTCGAGCTGGGGTTGCAGGAGCGCCACTGGGCACGGTGAGTTCATGGAACACAGGGGCACCATAATTAGATGCCAATGGCGTGGTAGAACTGTGCTCGATATGCATCCGCAATAGAAAGAGGCACCATGGTCTCGCGGGTTCTCTACCGACCGTTTGATACCGAAGATTTCGACGCCATCGCGCTGATCTTGCAGCAGCTTTGGCACAACAACTCGGATAACGATGAGTACAACCGCCTCGAGGCCGCGTGCGATCTTGCCTACTGCCTTTCTTCTTCCACGTTTTCGCAAGTTGCCGTAATTGACGGCGAGGCGCGCGGCATTTCGCTTGCACGCGCAGGACAAAGCTCCGGCGCCACCGTCAAGGAACATTGGATGGATACCGAGCGCGCGCTGCTGTCGCAAATGCGCGAGCTGGAGCCCGATGCGTGCGCCGAGTATCTCTCGTTTGTGCGCGCAACCATCCGAACCAACAACCGCCTGCTCGAGAGCAGCCCGTTGCCGCACGACAACGAGGTCACGCTGCTTGCCGTGGATCGCGATGTCCACGGCCTGGGCGTTGGCACGGTTCTGCTCGACGCCGCTATCTCGCATCTGTCCTCGTGCGGGGCGACCAGCGCACACCTGTACACCGACTCCAACTGCTCGTGGAAGTTCTACGAGCTGCACGGCTTTAAGCGCACTGCCACGCACCGCGCCAACCGCGAGGAACGCCGCCACGCCATGCCGCGCGAAAGTTTCCTCTACGAGCTGGACCTAACCGTCTAGGCCCAGCAGCCATACCTAGTCGTTGGGAACGTTCTTAAATGGCTAGTCGCTGGGGACGGTCTTCGTAGGTAGCGCATAAAAAGGGGATGGGCTTTCCCCGACGGCTGTCGAGAAAAGCCCATCCCATAGCTTACGACCGCTAGAACGTTCCGCCGCC
>CAUDCB010000200.1 GCA_958447915.1 uncultured Collinsella sp.
GTCCTGGGCTCGCTCGAAGGCCACATTAAGTGGCCTTCGGCTCGTGCGGAATCTACAAAAATCAAACGGCCGGCCCCGGGCATGGCTACGTTAACTTGCTTGCCGCCTAGATAGTGTCTTGAGCATCTAGATACTTAGCTGAATAGTTATGGATGAAGGGAGTTCCTTGCTGAAAGGGACTCCCTTCTGGTCTGTTTACTTTGGAACTGTGGTTGCTTTCCTATTTCGCGTCGGCCCAGGTTATGCCGGTGCTGGCTTCGGCAATGAGGGGGACGCGGAGGTCTACTACGTGCTCCATGACGTCGCGGACCATGGCGGTGAGGCGCTCGACTTCGTTGACGGGGCACTCAAAGTCCAGTTCGTCGTGCACTTGCAGGATCATGTGGGCGGCAAAGCCCTCTTCTTCCAGACGGCAACTCACGCGGGCCATCGCGATCTTGATGATGTCGGCCGCGGTGCCCTGCATGGGGTGGTTCATGGCCGTGCGCTCGCCAAAGCCGCGGAGCTGCAGATTTTTGGCCTTAAGCTCCGGGATATGGCGACGGCGGCCGTACATGGTCTCAGCGTAGCCCGTCTGCTTGGCACGTGCCACCACGTTGTCGAGGAACGTACGCACGCCCGGGTATGCCTCGTAGTAGCGGTCGATCATGTCGCGTGCCTCGGCCATCGAGATATGCAGCGACTGCGATAGGCCGTAAGCCTGCTGACCATACACGATGCCAAAGTTCACGGCCTTGGCGCGGCTGCGCAGGTCGGGCGTCACCTCGGACACCGGCACGCCAAACACGCGCGCGGCCGTCTCGGCATGGAAGTCCTCGCCCTCGTTAAAGGCGCGCACCAGATGCTCGTCACCCGAGAGATGCGCCAGCAGACGCAGCTCGATCTGCGAGTAGTCCACCGCCAAAAAGACGCTTCCCTCGCCTGCCGAAAACGCCGTCTTGACAGTACGGCCCAACTCCGAGCGCGTCGGGATGTTCTGAAGGTTCGGGTCACTCGAGGACAGACGACCCGTCGCCGTGATGGTCTGGTTGTACGTGGTGTGCACGCGACCGTCACCACGACGCAACGGGCCCAGCGTGTCCAGATAGGTCGACTTAATCTTGGACTTCTCGCGCCAGTCCAAAATCAGACGCACGATTTCGTGGTCACGGGCAAGGTCGCTCAGCACCTTGGCGTTGGTCGAATAATAGCCGCGCTTGGTCTTTTTGAGACCCTTAGTCGGAAGGCCCATCACGTCAAAGAGCACGTGCGAGAGCTGCATGGGACTGCCGATGTTAAAGGTCTCGTCGCCGGCCAGATCGCGAATGCTCCGCTCGACCTCGGCAATCTGGGTCGCCAGACCCTCGGACAGACTATGCAGGCGGTCGGGGTCCACGAGCATGCCCGCGCGCTCCATCTTGGCAAGCACCGGCACGAGCGGCATCTCGATGCCATCGAACACGTTGGCGGCGTTCTCGCGGGCCATGCGGTCGCGCAGCGGCGCCACGAGCGCCAGCGTCAGGGCCGCAGTGCGGGCAGCAGGGGCAGGAGCGTCCTCGCCAGCACCCTCCGCGCCGCGCGCCGCAGGCAGCGTCATCTGCAGATAGGTATCGGCCAGATACGCCTCATCGAACTCGGAGCGGTCGGAATCCAGCAGGTAGGCGGCAACCACGGTATCGAAGATGCGCGTAGAATCGACTGCCAGCGGATCCATGAGCTCGGGCTCAGAAGAATCGATGGGCGAAAGCTCATGCAACAGCGCCTTCATATCCGGGCTCGCCACACGGCCTTCCATAAATAGGCGCGCGAGCACACCGGCGATCACGCCGTGGGCAACGCTAAAGCCATCGACCTCGGCAGGCGTAGCGCTGTCGCCCTCCTCGAGCGAGAACAGACCCTTGGACGTCGCCAACCACAGCGTGCGCGTCAGTCCAAAGAGCGCCCCCTCTTCCTTGTCGTCGTCCACCACGGCGGCGACCCACTCACCGGCACCAATCGCACGGGAGACCTCAGCCGCAACGGCACCAAGCGCGTCAGCATCGCCGGCGGCCGCGCGAACCATCGCGGGCATCTCAAACACACTGGAGGCAGCAACCCCGCCCTCGCCGCCGATCAGCGCCAAGAAACGGTTCTGCATGGCGGTGATACCGAGCGTACCCAGCGCCGCGGAAACCTCATCGGCAGAAAACGCCGGGAAGGACGTCGCCTCAAAATCGAGCTCAACGGGCGCATCGGTACGGATGGTCGCGACTTTGCGGCTCAGCAGGGCATCGTCGATGTGCGCACGCAGGTTTTCGCCCATCTTGCCCTTGACCTCGTCGGCGTGTGCGATGACCTCGTCCAGGCTTCCGTACTGCGCAATGAGCGCGCTCGCCTTTTTGGGGCCGATGCCCGGCACGCCGGGAATGTTATCGGACGTGTCGCCCTTCAGGCCATAAAAGTCGGGCACGAGCGCCGGCGTGATGCCGTGATACAGATCGTCCACGCTCTCGGGCGTCATAATCGCCACGTCGGACAGGCCCTTGCGGGTCGAGACCACGTTGACGTGCTCGGTCACGAGCTGATACATATCGCGATCACCGGTCACCAGCAGCATGTCACAGCCGGCCTGCTCGCCCAGACGCGCCATAGTGCCCAGGATGTCATCGCCTTCCCAGCCCTCGGACTGCAAAATCGGCACGTTGAGCGCGGCGAGCAGCTCCTTAATCATGAGAAACTGTGCGTGCAGATCGGGGTCCATGGGCGGGCGCTGAGCCTTGTACTGCGGCAGCATCTCCATGCGCACGCGCGGCTTGCCCTTGTCAAACGCCACGACCACGCCGTCGGGGTTAAAGGCGTCAATCATCTTGAGGAACATATTCAAAAAGCCAAAGATCGCGTTGGTGGGACGACCGTCCGGCGCGTTCATAGTGGGCGGCACGGCGTGGAAAGCGCGGTGCATGAGCGAGTTGCCGTCGATGACGGCAAAAGTGCGGCGCTTGTCAGACATATTGAATACCTCGCTTTGGGCTGGGCACGGTTTGCTCACTCCAGTTTACACGCTCCCCGCCCCGCGGCCACCGCACATCAGGCTTCCCTGCCGCCGCGGGCCCGCGCGTGATACGATGGCTCACGGTACATCAACCAGCACGATCGATCCGAAAGGAGCCTGCGTCATGGAGCGTCCCTGCGCATGGAAAAAGTACACGCCACAGCAGATCGAGGAACTCGAGGAGCTTTGCTGCGGCTATAAGCAGTTTTTGAGTGAGAACAAGACCGAGCGCCTATGCGTCAAGACCGGTATCAAGATGGCCGAGGAGGCGGGCTACGTCAATCTGGAGACCGTGATCGCCGAGGGCCGCGCGCTCAAGGCCGGCGACAAGGTGTACGCCGCCAATCACGGCAAGGACCTCATGCTCGTCAACCTGGGCACCGCCCCGCTCGAGCGGGGCTTTAACATCCTGGGCGCCCACGTGGACTCGCCGCGCCTGGACCTCAAGCAGAACCCCGCCTTCGAGGCCGGCGACATGGCCTACCTCGACACGCACTACTATGGCGGCGTCAAGAGCTACCACTGGGTCGCTTCCCCGCTCGCACTCGTAGGCGTCATCTGCAAAAAGGACGGCACCACCGTCGACATCAACATCGGCGACAAGGCGGACGACCCGGTCTTTACCATCTCCGACCTGCTGATCCACCTCTCGAGCGAGCAGATGGCCAAGCCCGCCAAGGACGCCGTCGACGCCGAGATCCTCGACGTGATCGTGGGTGGCCGCCCCGTCAAGTTCGATGAGGACGACAAGGACGCCCCCAAGGAGCCCGTCAAGCAGATGTTCCTGGACATCCT
>CAUDCB010000201.1 GCA_958447915.1 uncultured Collinsella sp.
GCTCTCCGTCTTGCGCAGGACTTTAGAGCTGGGACCTTAATATATTTCTCCGGCCCTCCGCCGTGCTCGGGAGCCATCCACGCACTTTACCTGCGTAAACAATGTGAGTGAAATATGAATCTCGATGGATACGCCCGCAGCCGTGTATACTAAACAGCTGTGTGTAACCAGGGGAGTATTCTGGCTGGACAAAATGCCTGCTTAATAGGGTTGTCAGGTAGTCCGGGCGAAATACAAGGCTGGGGAGCACGTCGTGTAAGTAGTGGTCCTCTAGGGGCGTACGCTCGGTGGTGTACGCATTGTCCCAAGACCACGCGAGAGTTGGGATCATATCTTGATCAGCATGATTCTCGGCCGCAAGATTGGCATGACCCAGGTTTGGGACGAGGACGACAACGTCGTTCCCGTCACGGTCATCCAGGCTGGCCCCTGCGCTGTCTCGCAGGTTAAAACTCAGGCAACCGACGGCTATGACGCCGTCCAGATCGGTTTCGGCGACATCAAGGCCAAGAACGTGAACAAGCCCATGGCTGGTCACTTCGCCAAGGCTGGCGTCGAGCCTGTCCGTTTCCTTCGTGAGGTCCGCGTCGAGAACGGCGAGGAGCACAAGGTCGGCGAGGTCGTCACCGTCGCTGATTTCGCTGATGTCGAGAAGGTCGACGTCATCGGTACCTCCAAGGGTAAGGGCTTCCAGGGTCGCATCAAGCGCTGGGGTCAGCGCCGCGGTCCTATGACGCATGGTTCTCACTTCCAGCGTCACCCCGGTTCTATCGGTCAGTGCGCCTATCCTGCGCGCGTCCTCAAGGGCGTCAAGATGGCCGGTCACATGGGTAACGAGCGCGTTACCGTCAAGAACCTTTCCGTTGTCCGCATCGATGCCGAGCAGAACCTCATCTTGGTCAAGGGCGCTGTCCCGGGTGCCAAGAATGGTCTCGTCGCCATCCGTATGGCCTAAGGGCCCAGCCCATTTAGCCCAGCGTCATACCAAGGAGAACACTTAAATGGCAAAGTTTGAAGTAAAGAACAGCGAGGGCAAGAAGGTCGCCGAGGCCGAGCTCGCCGCTGAGGTGTACGGCATCGAGCCGAACATCCACGTTATGCACCACATCGTCAAGTGCCAGATGGCCTCTTGGCGTCAGGGCACCCAGTCTGCTAAGGGCCGCTCTGAGGTTTCCGGTGGCGGCAAGAAGCCTTGGCGTCAGAAGGGCACCGGCCGTGCCCGCCAGGGTTCCATCCGTGCTGCCCAGTGGCGTCACGGTGGCGTCGTCTTCGCCCCCAAGCCCCGTTCCTACGCTAAGCGTATGAACAACAAGGAGGTCAAGCTGGCTATGCGCTCCGCGCTGTCCGCCAAGCTGGCCGATGGCGAGCTCGTGCTCGTCGACGACTACGGCTTCGAGAAGCCTTCCACCAAGGCTGCCGTCGCCATGCTCAAGGCTCTCGGCCTTGAGGGCAAGCGTCTGACCATCATCGTTCGCGATGAGGACGTCAACGCCTACCTGTCGTTCCGCAACATTCCCAAGACGTTCATCATCACTGCCGACGAGGCCAACACCTACGATCTCGTCAACAACAACGCTGTGCTGATGCCCGCCGACATCGCCGCTCACTTCGGGGAGGTGCTTGCATAAATGACCGCCCACGAGATCATCATCCGTCCGATCGTGTCCGAGCGTTCCTTCTCCGGCATGGAGCTGAACAAGTATACGTTCGAGGTCGCCAAGGATGCTAACAAGTATCAGATCAAGGACGCTGTCGAGGAGATCTTCGGCGTCAAGGTCGTTCGCGTGAACACCCTGACGGTCAAGCCCAAGACCAAGCGCGTGCGCTATGTCGCCGGCAAGACCCGTTCTTGGAAGAAGGCCATCGTCACGCTGGCCGAGGGCGACACCATCGAGGTCTTTGGCAACCAGGCCTAAGACTCGCTGCTGTTGAGTGAGCTCATGCCTCCCAAAAAGGGGAGGCGAGAGCTCAAGGTTTTGGGCGTATAAAATGGACACGCCCGGAACCGTGTATACGTCCGGTGTCATCGCACCCGAGGCAGAACCTCGAATCCCTGTCTGCGATGGCTAACGGATTCCTATTGAAAGGGATTGTAATGGCTGTAAAGCACCTTAAGCCGACCTCCGCTGGTAGGCGTTGGCAGACGATCTCCGACTTCTCCGAGATCACCTGCACCAAGCCCGAGAAGTCTCTTCTCGAGCCCCTGCCCAAGAAGGCCGGTCGTAACAACAACGGCCGCATCACTACCCGCCACCAGGGCGGCGGCGTGAAGCGTCGTTACCGCGTGATCGACTTCAAGCGCAACAAGGACGGCGTGCCCGCCAAGGTTGCCACGATCGAGTACGATCCGAACCGTTCCGCTCGCATCGCTCTGCTGCACTACGCTGACGGTGAGAAGCGCTACATCCTGGCCCCCAAGGGCCTCGAGGTCGGTCAGACCATCATGTCCGGTTCTGACGCCGACATCAAGCCGGGCAACGCTCTGCCTCTCGCCGACATCCCCGTCGGTACGCTCATCCACGCCGTCGAGTTCCAGCCGGGCAAGGGCGCTGCTATCGCCCGTTCCGCCGGCAACTCCTGCCAGCTGATGGGTAAGGAGGGCAAGTACGCTATCGTCCGTATGCCTTCCTCCGAGATGCGCCGCATCCTCGTTACCTGCCGCGCCACCGTCGGTGAGGTCGGCAACGCCGATCACTCCAACATCGTCATCGGCAAGGCCGGCCGTAAGCGTCACATGAACGTGCGCCCGACCGTCCGCGGTACCGTCATGAACCCTGTCGACCACCCGCACGGCGGTGGCGAGGGCAAGAACCACACCTCTGGTCGTCCCTCTGTTACCCCCTGGGGTAAGCCGACGAAGGGCCTTCGTACGCGCAAGAAGAAGAAGGTCTCGAACCAGCACATCATTCGTCGCCGTAAGAAGTAATTTCGGATACCGAGTTTTAGGAGAAAGCACTTATGAGCAGAAGTCTCAAAAAGGGCCCGTTCGTGGAGACTCGCCTTCTCTCGCGTATCACCGCGATGAACGAGGCTGGCAAGAAGGACGTCGTGAAGACCTGGTCCCGCGCGTCCACCATCTTCCCCGAGATGGTTGGTCACACCATCGCCGTCCACGACGGCCGCAAGCATGTGCCCGTGTATGTTACCGAGACCATGGTTGTTCACAAGCTCGGCGAGTTCGCGCCGACTCGTACGTTCCGTGGCCACAAGGCCAAATAGGGGGTTAACCGTAAATGGCAACTAAGTCTATTGAAACTGAGGCCACCGAGGTTCGCGCCGTCGCTAAGTACGTGCGTGTTTCCCCCAGCAAGGCCCGCCTGGTGGTCGATCTGATCCGCCGCAAGCCTGTCGCTCAGGCCTTCGACATCCTCCACTTCTGCGACCGCGCCGTCGCCGTGGATGTCGAGAAGGTTCTCCGTTCCGCCGTTGCGAACGCCGAGAACAACAACGGTCTGCGTGCCGACAACCTGGTTGTCGCCGCTGCCTATGTTGACGAGGGTCCGACGCTTAAGCGCATCCGTCCCCGCGCCAAGGGTTCCGCTTCTCGCATTCTGAAGCGTACTTCCCACATCACCGTCGTCGTTGCTCCTCGAAAGGAGGCGTAAAGCTGTATGGGTCAGAAAGTCTACCCCACCGGCTTCCGTCTTGGCATCACCGAGAACTGGCGCTCCCGCTGGTTCGCAGAGAAGGATTACGCTAAGACCCTCGGTAACGATCTCGAGATCCGCAAGTACCTCGAGAAGCGTCTTTCCCGCGCAGCTGTCTCCCTGTCTCTTATACACATC
>CAUDCB010000202.1 GCA_958447915.1 uncultured Collinsella sp.
GGGAACTAGGGAACTCTACTAGGGAACTAGGGAACTCTACTAGGGAACTAGGGAATGACTGGGGTATAGTAGGAACGAGCTATTGATTCGGTCGAAGGGCGAGCTATGTTCATAACGAATGATATTGAACTGGCCGCTGCGGTTGAGCATATGAGGACCGCAGGGACGGATCTTGCCGAATACGAACTCAAAACTGCGGCAGGCGGTTTCCCCAAGACGATGGCGGACTCAATTTCCGCTTTTGCTAATGGAACCGGCGGAACGATCGTATTTGGCATCAGCGAAAAAGACGGCTTTCATTCGGTGGATGTTGATGTAAAGACAATCCAGGCGCATAGTGCCCAAGCGGCGAGGGAGCTCATTGAGCCTCCTCAGATGGTGGACATCATAGTCTTGGAGTTTGAGTCAAAGCCCGTCGTCGTGGTTAATGTCCCCGAGGCGTCGTCTCGAGAAAAGCCGTGCTATGTCAAAAAGCTTGGACAGCGTCTTGGCTCATACATAAGAACTGGTGACGGCGATCATAAGATGTCCTCTTATGAAATCGATCGATACATCGAGAATCAATACCGGAGCGCGCGCAACGATGCCGCTGTTGTTGAGGGCGCAACGATGGATGACTTTGACCAAGAATTGCTCACGGGATGGCTCTCGCGTGTGAGAGCGACAACGCTGGGCAGGTCCGCCGCCTTAAGCGATGAAGAGCTCATGGCGAATCGGCGTGTGGTTTCTCCCGATGCTGAAGGGATTTTGAGGCCGACCGTTGCCGGCATTATGGCGTTGGGTTTTTGTCCGCAGCAGTTTTTTCCTCGAGCCAATGTTGTGTTCACGGCGTATCCAACACCGAAAAAAGGCGAGGTGGGGAGAGCCGGGGAACGCTTTTCTGATTCGGTTGATATTGACGGGCCAATACCCATCATGGTGGTCGATGCGGTGCGGGCCGCATCGCGAAACATGAAGCATGGCGCAATCGTAAAAGGTGCATTGAGGGAAAACGTGCCGGACTACCCGTTGGCTGCGGTCCGCGAGGCTGTTGCTAATGCGCTGATGCATAGGGATTATTCTCCCGACGCGTTGGGCACCCCGGTAATGGTCGACCTTTATCCCGATCGCCTGGAGCTGTCCAATCCCGGCGGCTTGTTCGGTTCGTTGACGGTCGAACGTTTGGGACAACGAGGCGCAACGGCGTCGAGGAACCAATTTTTGGCTCGAATTCTCGAGGATGTGCCGTATTCCGATGTTGATGGCAGGGTCGGTCGTGTTGTCGAAAATCGAGGCTCAGGCTATCCGACGATTAATAGGGAGCTCGAGCAGGCCTTGATGCCCGCGCCGATTGCCAAGAGTACTCTCGATGAGTTTGTCTTGATCATGAGGCATCGACGTATGACGGACCAGGAAGGCCGGTCATACACAAAGGAAAATGTAAAGACGGCCATCCTCGGTTACATTGCTGATCGTGAGAGCGTAAGCACGTCGGAACTTGCGAAGGCGTCGGGAATGTCAATGAAAACGGTACGCCGATATCTGTCCGCGCTTATGGAAGAGGGAATTGTTGAGGGGATTGGAACGGCCAACAGCCCCAAGCGGCGCTATCGCCTACGTCGGTAGGAGCAGTCTGGTAGCTCGCCGTTCTCATAACCCGGAGGTCGTAGGTTCAAATTCTGCCCCCGCGACCAAGAACTTTAGCAGCTCAGAGGCCTTGTTCCTCTGGGCTGTTTTCTTTTACACAAGGGATGCGGTCAAGACTTCCGAGCGAAATATGAGCAGATTGCAACGACCTCCAAGGCAAAACGGATGCCAATAAAACTAAAACGGAGGTGCAGGCGTTTGCCGGGGCTCTCTCCGGCAAGGGCACATCCAAGGGCCTGTTCATCACCACGGCCCGGTTCTCCAAGGAGGCGCGCGGGTATGCCGAGGGCCTTCTGGGCCAGACGGTCGTTCTCGTCGACGGCCCTGCCCTGGCCTGCCTCATGATTGACTACGGAGTCGGCGTGAGCACGAGGCAGGTGTACGAGATCAGGGTCGTGGGCACGGACTTCTTCGAAGAGTGAGCGATGCTGAGCGTCTCATAATGTCGTCCGAAGGTTACCGTCGTATCTCGGACATGGTCTGCCTCGAAGTTGAAATCGCAGCGTGCGATCTCAACTTGTCATTCGCTAGAGCTGGCCTGAATTCTTTAGGGTTTGCGGCAGGGCGTTGGATAACGCTCAAGCCGTTTGATGCTCATCGAGGAGCTTTAGTTTCTCGATGAGCATCTTCGTCAGCTCCTCGTCTTGGATGGGGTCTATGCCGAAGCACTTCTTTCCCGCGTCCTTGAGGGATGAGCCGATGTGATACGCGGTCGCACTGTCGAGGATAAGGAAGCGGTCGTGGAACGTTCTGGTGCGGCGGACGGTGAGCTGCGGGTACTGTGCGTTGAACACGTCGACGTCGCCTTGCGTGAGCCGGTTGCCGGACGTGTAGACGGTCACCGCGACGCCCTTGCGCTTCTTTGCGAGGATGTTCAGGGTGTGGACATCTACGTAGCCATCCACGAGGGAGATTTCGCGCTCGGCGCGGCCCACGAGATCTGTCAGCAGGCTGAAGGCGTCGAACATCTGCCCGGCGAAGAAGATCCGCTGGGGTTTCTCGACCTCGCCTTCGAGCAGGCGGAACACCTGGTTGAAACGCTCGTTGGTCGATTGCTGAAACGCCGCCTGACTCAACTCGACGCCGCGCAGCCGCTCAAACAGGGTGGCATTTTCGGCGAGGAGGTGGCGCATGGCGACAAACGCCCTCATGATACTGATACTGGTCTGCACCGCCACTTCGCTGCGTAGCACGCCGGACAGCATGGCTATGCCCTGCTCGGTATAGGCATAAGGGAGGTAACGTCGCCCGCCGCGGCCCTCCATGGTCTTTGAGGTTCCAATTTGGCACCTCAAAGACTCGTCCTCCTCCTTGGTCAGTTGAAAACGGAAGTCCTCGGGGAATCTGTCGGCGTTGCGTGCGGCGGCGCGGTTGAGATTCTTTGTCTCCACCTCGTATAACCGAGCGAGATCGGTGTCGAGCATGATTTGCTGCCCACGGACGGTATGGATTAGGGGCTCTATGTTTGCGGAATCGGCCAGGGCTATCGGCGCGCTCGTTTCGACCGATTCGTCCTCGGCATCAAAATCGCTCATGGTTCCTCGATTCAAAGATGGGGACGCTCCTGCGTCGAAAGCATTTTATCATCCCGGGCTTTATCGCCTGCCGGTCCAGCGGCGATGACCCCTGACGTTAGGGAGGGAGTGTGCTTCGTCGTGGCGACGTCTGCCCTAAGCCTCCCTCGCCATGACGGTGATCCGGCCCCCGTCGATGGTGATGGGCGCGCCCGCCCCGCGCTGGATCTCCAGGAGATCGGCGGCTTCGCGGTCGTTCCCTCCCATCATGCGCGCACACGTCCATCGTCATGCTCGACACCTCGTGGCCGAGCCTCCCCTGCACGCTCTTCGGGTCGATGCCGTTGCCGATCAGGAAGGTGGCCTGCGTATGCCTCAGCTCGTGGAAATCGTAGCCGACGTAGCGCCTCCGCTTGCGGCCGCCCTCCTCGGCCTCCTCCATCCTGCGAGACCGTGCTCGATGAAGTGGCCCTTCTGCCACGTCGAGAAGTTGTCGGGGTCGTGGAAGCCGAAGTCGCTGTCCGAGCACACCGGGGTGTTCGGGGTCTGGGAGAGGCCCTGAACCTGCATCCGCCTCGCCTTCGAGCGGGCGGAATATCCGGTCGAAGCGCTCGTCGGTCGAATAGAGTGG
>CAUDCB010000203.1 GCA_958447915.1 uncultured Collinsella sp.
CCCCAGCACTTATTTGTTGACCTGGCCAGCGCGGACGGCTGCCTTCTTGCGGTCGGTGGCGTTGAGCAGACGCTTGCGCAGGCGGATGTTCTTAGGAGTGATCTCCACCAGCTCGTCGTCAGCGATGTACTCCAGCGCCTCTTCCAGCGAGAAGGTGCGAGGCGGCACCAGCTGGACGGAGATGTCGGAGGTCGAGGAACGCTGGTTGCCCAGGTTCTTGGTACGGGCGATGTTGACGACCATGTCGCCGGCCTTGCTGCGCTCGCCCACGATCATGCCCTCGTAGCACTCGGTACCCGGCTCAACGAACAGCTGGCCGCGCTCCTGCAGCGTGCCCAGAGCGTAGGCAACGGCCTTCTCGGTGGTCATGGAGATCATGGCGCCGTTCTGGCGATTGCCGATCTCGCCGGCGTAGGGGCCATACTCCAGGAAGGTGTGGTAGAACACGCCCTCGCCGTGGGTGACGTTCATAATGCGGTTCTTAAGACCCATGATGCCGCGTGTCGGGATCTTGAACTCAAGATGGGTCACGATGCCCGAGGTGTCCATGCTCGTCATGATGCCACCGGAGGTGCCGAAGACCTCGACGACCTTGCCCGAGTACTCGTCCGGGCACTCGACGACGGCCTGCTCGACAGGCTCCAGCTTGTTGCCGCTCTCGTCCTTCTTAAACAGAACGCGGGGACGGCCGACCTGGAACTCAAAGCCCTCGCGGCGCATGGACTCCATCAGGACGGACAGGTGTAGAATGCCGCGGCCCGAGACCTCGACGCCGCTCTTGTCCTCGAGCTCCTCGATCTTCATGGTCACGTTGTTCTCGGCCTCGTTGAACAGGCGCTCCTTGAGCTGACGGGCACCCACGATGTCGCCGTCACGGCCGACGAGCGGGGAGGTCGAGGCCTCAAAGACGATGGACAGGGTCGGCGGGTCGATCTCAATGGGCTCGAGCTCGACGGGGTGCTCGGGGTCGGTGTAAACATCGCCGATATCGGTGCGGTCGATACCCACGACAGCGGCGATATCGCCGGCGCCGACTTCCTGGCACTCGGTGCGGCCCAGGTAGTCGAAGGTGAAGAGCTGCTTGACGGTAGCGGTGGCGCTGGAGCCGTCGTTCTTGACGACCAGAATCTGGTCGCCCTGGTGAATGGCGCCGGAATACACGCGACCGATGCCGATGCGGCCGACAAAGTTGGAGTGGTCGATGGTCACGCACTGCATGGCCAGCGGGGCGGTCTCGTCAACCTCGGGCGCAGGCATATCGTCGATGATCATATCGAGCAGCGGGTACATATCCATGTTGCCGTCGTTGGGGTCGAGGCGGGCAAAGCCATTCATGGCGCTGGCGTAGACCACGTGCTCCATGGCGAACTCGAGCTGGTCGTCGGTGGCGCCCAGGTCGGCCATAAGGTCGAGGCAGTCGTTGTAGGCCTTCTCGGGGTTGGCACCCGGACGGTCGATCTTGTTGATGACGATCATGATCTTGAGGCCGGTGTCGATAGCGTGACGCAGCACAAAGCGGGTCTGGGGCATGGGGCCCTCAAAGGCGTCGACCAGCAGCAGGGCGCCGTCGGCCATACGCAGCACACGCTCGACCTCGCCGCCAAAGTCGGCATGGCCCGGGGTGTCGATGACGTTGATCTTGACGTCCTTGTACTCGATAGAGATGTTCTTGGCGAGAATCGTGATGCCGCGCTCGCGCTCCTGGTCGTTAGAGTCCAGGACGCGGTCCTCGACCTGCTGGTTGGCACGGAAGGCGTCCGTGGCACGCAGGAGCTTGTCAACCATCGTCGTCTTGCCGTGGTCGACGTGGGCGATGATGGCGATGTTCCTCAGATTGTCTACGCGCATGTAGTTCCCCTATCTTCTATCCATATACAAACGGCACGCGTATGCGACCCACCCAGCAATGCAACGCTCGGCGGGAATATTGAGCCTTTTACCGAAAACTCGTTTATTTTAGCGATTTTAGATGAGAGGGGTTTCCTCACCTGCAGGTTCAGGGTCGCTCCACATAAAACCATCGCCGGCACCCATGCCCTCATACAGCACATATGCCGAAAAGCCGCTCTCGAGCGTGGTTTCGAAGAAGCTCACGAGCAGGGCGTCGTGATAGCCGCCGTCAATCTCGACGCAGCCGGTATAGCCGATGGCATAGCGGGCGATACGGCCCAGGCCCTCATCCTTAAGGCCCATCTTGTGCTCGGAGATAAAGTTGGTGGCAGCCTCCAGGCACGCCTCTTCGCCGTCCTCGTCGAGTGCCGCCAGATAGCGGTTGGAAGCAGCGTCCTCGATCGCCACAACTACGCCCGGATTCTCGCCGGCGGCAAGGTCGTCCAAGAACGCACCAATCAGGTCACACACCATGGCGTCGAGCTCGGCGGAGACGTTACCGGCGTCCTGCATATCCTGTGCCATCTCTAGACCTTCCCATCGAATCCGGCGTCGTTACAGTTCTTGTGCCTCGGCAGCGATCTTGGCGGCGGCGTCGCGGGCGCGCACCATATCCATCGCGCGCTTGTCGAGCACCTTGATCTGGTTGGTCAGCATTACTGCATCGACCACACCCCAGATTACCAAGCCTGTTGAAATCGAAAACCCAAGCGCACCAACTGTACCACGAAGACGAGAACAGATTACCGCGACAAGGGCGGAGATGATAACCATCTTGATATAGGAGCCGCGGCGCTCGCGAAGCGTGCGGGCCTGCGTCACATAGGCGATGCGAGCCGCCTCGGATGCCTCCGAGCGCATCTGGGCTTCACGCGCGATGGCGGCCGCTTCAGCCGATACGCGGGTACCCATCAGCGACCTCTCCGCTCGCGTACCAGACATTTAGAAATCATCGGGGGAGAGCGTATGGACGAACTCGTCGAACTTCTCGAACTCTTGCTCGTCGTCAACTTCCTCGGCATGGGCAGAAACGGTACCCAGGCGATTCATGATGTCGTCCTCCACAAACATGGGGGCATTACTGCGCACGGCAAGGGCAATGGCGTCACTGGGGCGGGCGTCAACCTTGCGCTCGCCACCATCGACCAGCACGACAATCGTCGCATAGAACACCGGCGGCTCGGCGCGAACGATCTCGATGCGCTCGAGCTTGGCGCCCAGGGCATCGACGGTGTCAAGCAGCAGGTCATGCGTTATCGGGCGCTCGGCGCGACCGTTATCGATGCCACGGCTAATGGCCGCGGCCTCAAACGAGCCGGTCTGAATGGAAAGCGAACGCAGGGGTGCCGTCGAATCCGACTTGCCGCAGCGCTCGCGAAGCACGATAAGCGATGGCACGGGACCGGCGGCCATGACGATGGTCTCTATGTCGACACGAACCATGGAACACCTCCGGTACATAGCGGTTAACACACGGCAGGGTCGCCGCATTGAATAGCTATACTACCCAATCTTTCGCCCAGCACACAAAATCAAAGTAGTTAATTTGGGACGGGGCTATTTTGACTACTTTGTTGGATAAGAAAAAAGCCCCGAGGCAATGCCCCAGGGCTCTTAACGTTTTGATGGTGGACCTGACAAGATTCGAACTTGTGACCTCCCGGTTATCAGCCGGACGCTCTAACCAACTGAGCTACAGGTCCATCATGGTGGAGGTTAGGGGGATCGAACCCCTGACCTCAGGCTTGCAAAGCCCGCGCTCTCCCAGCTGAGCTAAACCCCCACGGAGAAAGTAATAAACACACCAGCGGCGACTCCGCTCTCGCTGGGGTGTTTATTGAGAAAGAAAGTGGTGGAACTGAAACGAT
>CAUDCB010000204.1 GCA_958447915.1 uncultured Collinsella sp.
ACGCCGGCATTACCCAGACCATCCCTATCGCCATCTACTTTGAGTGGATGGGCGGCAACACCTCGGTGGCCCTCTTTTGGGTCGTCGTCGTGATCGTGTTTAGTTTCCTGGTAATCCTGTTCATCAACATGTACACGGCGCATTCGCAAAAGTATCGCGAGCGTGGTCTCTCCCGTGCGGAGCGCAAACAGGCCAAGCAGCTGGGTAGCCAGATCGATTCGCTCGACCCAGTGGACGGCGATGCGCTGCGTATCGATCGCGAGGCGCTGGCCGAGCTCATGCGCGATGACGCAGCACCGCAGGGAGGTCGATAAGCTATGTCGCTCGTTTTGGATATCAAAAAACGCTATCCCGGGTTTATGCTCGACATGCAGCTTGAGGCCGGCGAGGAGCGTGTGGCGCTCCTGGGCGCCTCGGGTTGCGGCAAGAGCTGCACGTTGCGCTGCATTGCCGGCGTGGAGACACCCGACGAGGGCAAGATCGTCGTCAACGGCGTGACCTTCTTTGACTCTGCGGCGGGCATCAACCTTTCGCCCCAGGAGCGAAAATGCGCCCTGATGTTTCAAAACTATCAGCTGTTCCCTAATATGACGGTGGCCGATAACGTGTGCGCCGGCGTTGAGGGTGCAGGTGACGCCGCAGCGCGTAGACAACTTGCCGAGCGCTACCTGGGCATCTTTGGACTGGCCGACTTTGCCGACCGTTATCCCGCGCGCCTCTCGGGCGGCCAGCAGCAGCGTGTGGCGCTTGCTCGCATGGTGGCGGCACACCCGGGCATTTTTATGTTCGACGAGCCCATGAGCGCGCTCGACGCGTATCTCAAGAGCGCGCTTGAGCAGAACATGCTCGACCTGTTCGACGTCTGTAACCGTACCGTGCTCTACGTGAGCCACGATATTGACGAGGCATGCCGCCTGTGCGAGCGCATTTGCGTGATGCATAACGGGCATGTGGAGGAGATCGGCTCCGTCGAGGACGTGGTCCGCCGGCCGCAAACCTTGGCTGCGCTGCGTCTGACGGGCTGCAAGAATACGAGCCGCGCGCGCAAGATCGAGCTTCAGGAAGTTGAAGCCCTGGACTGGGGCATGACCTTCAACGTGGGCCGTGAGGTTCCCGATAATGTGGCGTACCTGGGTATTCGTGCGAGCTACTTCCATGTGGACAACCGCGCTGAGCGCGGTCGTAACAGCTACGATCTGCATGTGGCCCGCGTGAGCGATTCGCGTTTTGAGCGCCTGGTGCTGCTGGATGTGCCGCGTGCCGATGCGCCGACGCGCCTGCAGTGGAAGGTCAACAAAGTGGGCATGCCTGTCGACGAGCTGCCGCAAGCAGGCGAGACGCTGCGCATGCATTTTGATGCCAGCAGGATCCATTTGGTTTGTCGTTGATGCGGTGGGCGATGCGGGCGAGGAGGTAGTCCTCGACCGCTTTGTTTCCACTTTACCGCTCGCCGATTTCTATATGACAAAATCTTATCAATCTGATAATTATTTATCAGACAGCGAGGTGTTCGCATCCCGCAGCTGTCGTACGCGTGTCGGCGGTATTCGTCTGGACGACGACCGTTGATATAGTTGACCTCAACTTGTAAAGGAGGGTGCGCACATGCCGCAGACGACATACATTTGCCGCGTTGCCGCGCGTGCCCTATATATCGCTCGGAGCCGCATATGAGCAGGTATGTTCACGGCTCCGGGAGAGACGACGCACAATTAAATAGTCAACCGCAAAGCAGGTTCCCCAAAATTCCGGGTTTGAGCACGGCAGGGCAATCGCCGCCCGTCGTGCATCGATACCGCTGTTATCCGTTTTTGGTTCGAGAGGGGAACCGCCATGGCTGAAGAATTCGATTTCCATCCGATGTGGGAGAGCCTCGGCATGAATCTTGCCGACCACGATATGCTGCTGGGCGCCGTGGGCCAGATGTACGGCGATATGTTCTTGACGCAGAACAATCGCCCCAAGTCCACGTCCTACCTGGACTTTGTGGCCACCAACATCCACAGCGGCCGTATTAAGGAGATGCTCGACAAGAAGGAGGCCGGCGAGGCCACCAAGATCGTCGGTTCGTTCTGCGTGTACGTGCCCGAGGAGATTGTGCTCGCCTGCGACGGTATTCCCGTGGGCCTGTGCTCGGGTGCCGATTGGGCAACCGATAAGGTCGAGGAGCATCTGCCGCGCAACACCTGCCCGCTTATCAAGAGCTTTGCCGGCTTTAAGCTGGGCGAGGTCTGCCCCTACATTGAGTCGAGTGACTTGGTGGTAGGCGAGAACACCTGCGATGGCAAGAAGAAGGCCTACGAGTTTTTTGCCACGCAAAAGAACATGTACGTCATGGATATTCCCAACGTACACGACGAGTCGACGCTCGTGACCTGGAAGGCCGAGGTCAAGAAGCTCGCCGCCAAGATCGAGGAAGAGTGCGGCGTCACGATTACGCCTGAGCGTCTGAAGGCCGCCATCCACGCCGTCAATGAGAAGCGTCGCGCCCTGCAGCGCCTCGCTGCCACGCGCGCTGCCGACCCTGCGCCCATCAGCGGTCTTGACAGCCTGCTGACCGTTCAGGCCGCCTTTATGGACGACACGCCACGTCTGACCGGAGCCATTAACGATATGGCGGTCGAGTGTGAGCAGCGTGTCGAGGTCGGCGAGGGCGTGGCGCCCAAGGGGACTAAGCGCATCCTGTACACCGGTACGCCCATGGCCGTGCCCAACTGGAAGCTGTTCAACCTCATCGAGAAAGCCGGCGGCGTCGTGGTGGGCGAGGAGTCCTGCACGGGTTCGCGCTACTACAAGGACCTGGTCGACGAGTCCGGTGAGACGGTGGACGAGATGCTCGATGCCATCGCCGAGCGCTACTTTAAGATCAACTGCGCCGTCTTTACGCCCTACGACCAGCGTATGAAGGACATTGTCCAGATGGCCAAGGACCTGCATGCCGACGGCATCGTCGACGTGGCCCTGCAGTTCTGCACGCTCTATGAGATGGAGTCGTTTGCCGTGGAGAAGGCCGCCGAGGAAGCCGGCATTCCGTTTATGCACATCACGACCGACTACGCCGGTGAGGATGCAGGCCAGCTCCAGACCCGTATTGAGGCGTTCCTGGAAACCATTTAGGGCTATCCGTCCCGGCGGCTTTCCCAGGCACCCGATCTTGCCGTTCAAACCGTCGCTTGCGTGCCAAAGTACGCGGCGCGCCTCTTTCACGGCAACCTTGGGCACCTGGGAAAGCCGTTTCCTTGGTTGGTTAAAAGGTTTAGGAGTTATATGTCGGAAAATATTGAGCAGCCGTTGCCCAGCACGTTTGAGGAGTTCAACGAGCAGCGCAAGGCCGCGTTTATTCGCGTTAAGGATTACAAACAGGCCGGCAATCGCCTGGTCGGCTTTTTGTGCAGCTATACGCCGCTCGAGATTATCGATGCCGCGGGCGCTGCAAGTGTGGCCTTGTGCGGCACATCCGACGAGGTGATCCCCGAGGCCGAGAAGGTGCTGCCGGCAAACCTCTGCCCGCTCATCAAGTCGACCTACGGATTTGCCTATTCGCAAAAGTGCCCGTTTACGTACTTTGGCGACATGATCATCGGTGAGACCACGTGCGACGGCAAGAAGAAGATGTACGAGCTGCTCAACGAGCTCAAGCGCACGCACATTCTGCATCTTCCGCAGGGTCGCGATCGCGCCTACGAGCGTGAAGGCTGGTACGAGGAGTGCCGCCTGCTTAAGGAGGAGCTCGAGGGCTTCTACGGCATCACGATTG
>CAUDCB010000205.1 GCA_958447915.1 uncultured Collinsella sp.
CCGAGATGCCGGCCTTGGCCGACCCGCGAAAACCGCGCTCGTCGAGCAGTGTGTCGCAGGCCTCGAGCAGCGACGGCACCGCGGCCTTGTCGAGCTGGCACTCGCCAAAGGAACGGATGGACTCGAACTTGGTCTTGGCCTCCCCCTCCGGCAACGCGTCGATAAGCGTATAGAACACGTTCACCGGCACCGACAGGCGCGGCTCAAAGCAATCGAGCACGCCGGTGTGGTGGCCCACGGCGAGCGTGTAGTACAGCACGTCGCAGGCCTCCTGGGGAACGTCTTCCTCGGTCTCCACAAACTTACGCGTGAGCTCGTAGAAGACCACCTGGTCGGGCGCGTGGCCCAGGCAAGAGTCGGCGACACCCTCGGCGGCCTCGTCGCTTGCGCGCGCGGCATCGCCAAAAGAGCCGCCGAGCATGCCGGGGCCCGCAAAGTAACCAGAGCGGTCCGTGAGCTCCATCTAGCGACCTCCGGCCAGCACCAGATCCTGCAGCGCCGAGTAGACCTCAACACGGCGAGGATCATCTTGCTTGTCGATAAGTAGCGCCATGGCACCGCGGATATCGCCCTTGGGCGCGCCCTCGAGCGTGTCCATAAACTCGTTGGCCAGGTCGCGGCCGTAACGGTAGCCGCTCATGGCACGAGCCTCGCGCTCTATGGCAACGCGCAGCTTATACGGCACGCCGGGGTGCAGGATATCGGCCTGCTCGCCGGTGGCCTCCACCGTGGTCTCGGCATGGAGCTTTTGGTCCAGCAGACCGAGCGCCATGGCAAAGCCGTAGATGGTCTGCGCGGGGCTGGGCGGGCAGCCGGGTATGTAGACATCGACCGGCAGAATCTTGTCCGTGCCGCCCCAGACGCAGTAGTTGTCGTAGAAGATGCCGCCGGTGCAGCCGCACGCGCCATAGGACACCACGATCTTGGGGTCGGGTGCGGCCTCAAAGGCGCGCAGGGCCGGCATGCGCATGGCACGCGTCACGGCGCCGGTGTACAGCAGCACATCGGCGTGACGGGGCGAGGGCACGACCTTGATGCCAAAGCGCTCGACGTCGAAGACGGGCGTGATGGAACCGAAGATCTCAATCTCGCAGCCGTTGCAGCCGCCGCAGTCGACACGGTAGACGTACACCGAGCGCTTGATCTTCTTAAGAAGGGTCGCCTTGGCCTTCTCGATGCTCTCGTCGAGCTCGATCTTGGTCGGGCGGTACTGGAGCCGCTCGGGCAAAAGCGTGGGTTCGGCCATGGTTACTCCTCCTTCGTTTCAAAATCCATGATGATGCCCTCGACCGGCGCCGGACCGGCGGGGATCTCGGGCGCATCGGGGTTGAGCTCGCGGTCGATATACTCCGGGTTCACGCCGTGGCCGCCAAGATACTCCATGCCGGGGCCCTGGGACTCGCCGGACGCAATTGTCTCGTTAGCAGCCATGCCGTGCGCGTTGCCGGTCTTTACGGCCGAGGCGGCTCGCAGGGCGTCGAGCTCACGCTTGCACTCCTGGCACATACCGACGGTGCGGGCAGCCTGGATGGCCTCCATGCCGCCGGCCTTTTGCAACAGGCGCTTGGCGTAGTCGATCTCCTTGTGCGGGGCAAACGGCTTGCCGCAGCGCGAACAGTGCTCGAGCGTATAGACGCTCTTGCTGGTGAGGTCGTCCTTGCTCATGACGGCCAGCTCAAATTCCTCGGTGAGCTTGATGGCCTCCATGGGGCAGGCTTCCTCGCAGCGGCCGCAAAAGATACAGCGACCATAGTCGATCGACCAGGTGATGGTATCGGCCGCAAGGTCGGTGTCCATGCGAATGGCATCGGCCGGGCATGCCACGCCGCAGACACCGCAGGCGATGCAGAGCTCGGCGTTGTGCTCGGGCTTGCCGCGCATGTCCTTGTTGGTGGGAAGCGGCGCAAACGGGTACTTGACCGTCGCGTCGCCGGCCTTGGCGTTAACCTTCCAAAGCTTCAGCATATTAGAGCGCCTCCTCATCGAGCGGAGCGGCCATGGTGCCCTCGCCCGCAAGCGGCGACTTGTCGCGCCAGACGTTCTCGAACTGCTCCTTGTCGAGCACGTGGTCGCGCTTGGCGGCGACATCGGTCACCGTCACGCGGTCGGTGCAGGAGTAGCACGGGTCGAGCGAACCGACGATCAGCGCCGCGTCGCCCACGGTGTTGCCGCGGAACATGTAGCGCAGGACCGGCCAGTTGCTGTACGTAGCGGCCTTGGCACGCCAGCGGTAGCACTTCTGGTTGTTGCCGAGCATAGCCCAGTGCACATCCTCGCCGCGCGGCGCCTCGGTGGCGCCGATGGCGTACTTGTGCGGGGTGTACTCCCAATCTGTGGTGAGGATGGGGCCCGACGGGCAGTTCTCGAGCATGGTCTCGATCATGTCGATCGAATCGTAGACCTCCTGGATGCGGACGGCGGTACGGCCGAAGGCATCGCAGGTGTCGGCCGTGGCGGCGTGCATCTTTTGGACGTCCGGATCGGCGTAGCCGTCGAAGGGATGGTCAAAGCGCACGTCGCGGGCATAGCCCGAGCCACGCATGAGCGGGCCGACCGGCGAGAAGTCGCGTGCAATCTTGCGGTCCAAAATGCCGATGCCACTCGTACGCTCAATAAAGTTGGGCGTGGAGAGCAAAACGTCGACGAGTTCGGAGACCTCGGAGCGCAGCTGGTGGATAGTCGTGAGCGTGGAGAGCTTCTGCTCGGCCAGGATATCGCGACGCACGCCGCCGATCACGTTGAGGCCGTAGGTCTTGCGGTGACCGGAGAGCTTCTCGGCCAGGTCCATCGACTTCTCGCGGACGCGGAAGAACTGCTGGAAGCCAGAGTCGAAGCCCGTGTAATGCGACGCCAGGCCAATATTGAGCAAATGCGAGTGCAAGCGCTCGACCTCGAGCATGATAGCGCGGATGTACTGGGCGCGCGGCGGGACATGGATGCCCTGGGCGCGCTCGACGGCCTCGGCATAGGCAACCGAGTGGGCGCAGCCGCAGATGCCGCAGATGCGGTCGGCGAGGAACGTCACGGCGTCATAGTTCAGGCGCGTCTCGGCGACCTTCTCCATGCCGCGGTGTACGTAGAACAGACGGTAGTCGGCGTCGACGATCGTCTCGCCCTCAACGAACAGGCGGAAGTGGCCGGGCTCGTCGGAGGTAATGTGCAACGGGCCCATGGGGACGAGCGTCGTCTCCTTGCCCTTGGTATCGGCCAAGAACTCATAGTTTTCCATGTCGCTCGCGGGAGCGGGACGGAAACGGTAGTCCATGGAGTCCTTGCGCAGCGGGTACAGGCCGCTGGGCCAATCGTCGGGCAGCACCAGGCGACGACGATCGGGAAGGCCCTCGGGAATCAGGCCGAACATGTCGCGCAGCTCGCGCTCGCCCCACACGCAGGCGGGGACGAACGGCGTCACGGACGGGAACGTCATCTTGGCGGGATCGACCTCGGTGCGCACGGTCACCCAACCGGGGTCCTCCCCCTCCATGGAGATGACGTAGTACACGGCGTAGCGACCGCACAGACTGCGCTCATCGTTGCCGATGATCACGGGAATCCAGCCGTAGCGCTCGTAATACAGGTAGTGGACGGCCTCGGGCAGCTTG
This sequence comes from uncultured Collinsella sp., assembly GCA_958447915.1. Classification (GTDB taxonomy): domain Bacteria; phylum Actinomycetota; class Coriobacteriia; order Coriobacteriales; family Coriobacteriaceae; genus Collinsella. The sequence continues at coordinate 3,603 of CAUDCB010000205.1, forward strand.
TCCTGCTTGACGGTAATCGTCAGCTGGTCCTCGCACTGCCATTCGACCTTCTCGATAGCGCCCGGCACTGCAGCACGCAGGGCCTCGACGTGGCTTTCGCAGCGACGAGCGTAGTCCTTCTTTTCAGGTTCTGCCATGGTGCTAATTCACC
>CAUDCB010000206.1 GCA_958447915.1 uncultured Collinsella sp.
AGGCCGCCGAGACCATGGCCGGACTCTCCGGTACCCGCATTCACGAGTAGCCTCTACTCTGTTGCCTCTCTCGTGGGCGCCAGGCAAGACGCCCACAAACTAGCCTCTCTTCATGAGTCCCGCAGTCCGCTCCGGCTGCGGGGCTTTTGCTATCGGTAGTCATTGGGGACAGACTTAAATGAGTAGCACCAATCAACTGCGGAAAGTGCATCCCACAATGAGCGTCCAAAATGGGGCACAGTTTCCCCGGGGCCCTCAACCGGAAAATACATCCCGGAATTTGCCCGAAAAATGGCCCCCAGTTTCCCAAACAGGCCGCTAACGGAAAGCGCATCCCGCTATTGGGCCCCAAAGCAGGATGCGCTTTCCGTGCTGGCAGTTCCAAGCAGTTCGGGATGGCCCTTTTCGTCTGCTCTCGGCCGGCGTCCGTAAGACTGTCCCCGACGACCACTCATTTAAGTCTGTCCCCAATGACTAGTAGTAGGCCCACATGGCTTCGACTTCGTTGAGGACCTCTACGACGCCCCAGCGGCGGGCGCTGCGGCTGGCCGAGTTGGGATCGAAGACTTCAATCTGGTCGGCGTCGTCAATACCGTAAAGCACAATGTAGTGGCCCACGTTGGTAAAGGTGCCCGGCCGAACGGCGGCGATGACGGGCGCTCCCGAACGTAGCGCCTGAGTCATCGAGTCGCGATCGTTATGAAGCTCCGTTCCGTTAAGTCCCAACTGCCACGCACCGCTCGTCATAAACGACCATTCGGTTGCACCGGTGGGGGCGTAATTGCCTGCCTCGGAAAGCGCGCACATATCGACGGGAGTCATATCGGTGCGTCCCGTCTTAAAGATATAGACCATGGTGAGGCACGTAGGCCCGCAAGCATTTTGGCGGATGGTACCGCCGGCGTAAGGCAGCTCCGACCATGCAGGGTCGATCTGATAGATATGCGGCATCGTGCCGGCTTGCCATTGCGAGCGCGGGGTCGAAAAGGCGAAAGAATAACCGGGCGCGACGGGGGCCTTGAGCAGCTTGTCCTCGGCGGTGGGCTCGAGACCGGCCGAGCCGTGGGACATACAGGAGCTCATAAGCACAAAGACCAGACAGATGAGGATAGAGCACAGTGCGAGGCAAAGCCGACGAGCCGGCAGGGCGGGGGCATTCACGTGCGATGTCGAGCGGTAGGGCTTGCCGTCGCGTCCGCCTTGGGGATGCGAAAAGAAGCGGTTGATATGGATGCCGGGCTGACGTGCGCCGTTGCGGCGCAGTTGCGGAACCTCGGCTTGGCGCTGTCGAGTGCGCGCGCCCAAGCGGCTATCTTGCTGCGCGCTTGTGCCCGTGCTCGGACGGCCACTCTGCCGTGTTCTGCTTGTCTGCTGCCGAGACGAAGGCCTGGGTTGCTCTTGAGGGCGTTGCGGATTGCTGCTCGTGGCACTTCTGGGCGTCGGCGTGGTGCGGCAAGCAAGGCGAACGCTTTGTCGCCGTTGATCACCGTCGTTGTATCCGTATGCCATTCGTACCGCCTTGTCTCATGTATAACCTGTCTATCCTACAAAAAAGATGTGCAACAAATGGGTCCGCGCGTCAAAAGCTCGGTAAACGGTACGAAAGGCGCAAAACACACGGCCTCAAAAACATCTCTCTATGTGTCCGATGAGCGTACGCCCGTCGGACGGGCGACAACAATGAGCGGCAAACCGTGCCGTTCGTCCCAAAAACGGCGCCGCTCGTTTTGCAGTTCTGCCTTCGGTCGAGCCACAAGCGGCGCTGCTGTGCCAAGGCCGTATTGTAAAGCCACGAAATAAAAGCGCGCGGCAAAACAGACCGCGCAAGGGGTGACGCCAAAGAGGCGTCAATAAGGAAAGGAGGGGAACAATGGCGGACAAGAACGCAGAAGTTGCAGTCGAAGGTAACGGCGGCATGAAGAAAACGCTTTCGCTCTGGAACTTCTTCACCATCGGTTTCGGTGCCATCATCGGAACTGGCTGGGTTCTGCAGGTCGGCGACTGGATGGTCGTGGGCGGCGGTCCCGTTCCCGCTATGATCGCATTCCTCTTGGGTGCAATCTTTCTCGTGCCCGTCGGAGCTGTTTTCGGTGAGCTCACGGCTGCTATCCCCATCTCGGGCGGCATCGTCGAGTATGTCGATCGTAGCTTTGGCCGTACGCTGAGCTATATCACCGGTTGGCTCCTGGCCCTGGGCAACGGCATCCTGTGCCCGTGGGAGGCAATCGCTATCTCGACCCTCGTGTCCGAGATGTTCGGCAGCCTGCCCGGTCTTGAGTGGCTGCGTGCCGTCAAGCTCTATACCATCCTGGGCGCCGACGTTTACCTGTTCCCGACGCTGATCGCGCTCAGCTTTGCAGTCTACGTCATCTTCCTCAACTTCCGCGGTGCCAGCTCGGCCGCCAAGCTCCAGGCCTTCCTGACCAAGGCCCTGCTCTGCGGCATGCTGCTCGCCATGGGCGTCTCGCTGTTCACCGGTTCGCCGGAACACGCCATGCCCGTGTTCTCCCAGGTCACCGGCGCTGGCGGCGGCAAGGCCGCTACCGAGAGCACCAGCCTGTTCGCCGGCATCGTGTCGGTCCTGGTTCTGACTCCGTTCTTCTACGCCGGTTTCGACACCATTCCTCAGCAGGCTGAGGAAGCAGCCGAGGGCCTCAACTGGAACAAGTTCGGCAAGATCATCTCCCTGGCCCTGCTGGCCGCCGGCGGCTTCTACATGGTCTGCATCTACTCGTTCGGCACCATCCTCGACTGGCATGAGTTTGTTAAGAGCCCGGTTCCCGCGCTTGCCTGCCTCAAGGGTATCAACATGCTCCTGTACCTGGCCATGCTCGTCATCGCCACGCTTGGACCCATGGGCCCGATGAACTCCTTCTACGGCGCCACGAGCCGCATCATGCTCGCCATGGGCCGCAAGGGCCAGCTGCCCGAGAAATTCGCCGAGGTCGACCCCAAGTCTGGCGCTCCCAAGCTCGCCTGCGTCGTTCTGGGCGTCATCACCGTCATCGGTCCGTTCCTGGGCAAGAACATGCTCATCCCCCTGACCAACGTGTCGGCTCTCGCCTTCATCTTCTCCTGCGGTATGGTCGCCCTCGCCTGCCTGCGCATGCGCTTCACCGAGCCCGACCTGCCTCGTCCCTACGAGGTGCCCGGCGGCAAGTTTGGCATCGGCCTCGCTATCGCTGCCTGCGCCATCATCATCGGCCTGCTCGTGATTCCGTTCTCTCCCGCCTCCCTCAACATGGTGGAGTGGAGCATCGTGATCGGCTGGTTGGCTATTGGCCTGGCTCTCATGGCTTTCACCAATTCCCGCAAAAAGTAACGCCTAGCCGGGGCGGATCGGGTGCGCGGAATCCTCTCTCCCGCGCACCGAACCCGGCACCACTTGGGTAGCTTTGTGAGGCCTTAATCCAACACGGCCTCGCCCACTATATGGATCCATAAGGAGGAACCATGTCCACTAAGTATGCAATCGTTGGCGGCAAGCTCATCGACGGTACCGGTGCCGAGCCGGTCGAGAACTCCCTCGTTCTCGTCGACGACAACGGCAAGATCGAGTACGCCGGCACTATGCAGGACCTTCCCGAGGGCGTTGAAGTTATCGACGCCGCCGGGAAGACCGTCCTTCCCGGCCTGATCGACACCCACCTGCACTTCTCGGGCAACCTGACCGACGATGACACCGATTGGGTCATGCAGCCGCTCCTCGAGAAGCAAGCCGTCGCCGTCAAGCAGGCCTACGA
>CAUDCB010000207.1 GCA_958447915.1 uncultured Collinsella sp.
TCCCTGACACGGAAGAGGTCAGAAGTTCAAATCTTCTAACGCCCACCAAATGTTCACAGCTCAGAGGCTTCGCCTCTGAGCTGTTTTGTTTTACGCCGCCAAGCCAAGAGAGCGCCGCTGCACCCAAAGCCGCCTCAACAACGCCAGCAACCACCCCAACCAAGCCAAAGCCGCCCAAACAACCCCAGCGGGCGCCCCGATCAGGCCCGAATGGGCCTCGCAGCCATATCCGGGTGACCCCCGCAAATCGAGGGTGAATGGTTTCCCGCGAAGTGAACGAGCCAAAACGGACCCCCGGAGCATCGACACTTTTTGCGGCTCATTTCCTGCGGTTTTGTCGTTAGAATCCTGCGGTTTTGGCGCCAAAAAGCGTGGATGCTTCGGGGGTCCAAAAACACTCGTTCACTTCACGGAAAACCATTCACCTTCAAAACGGCAGCACCCCCTCCGCCGTCAAAGGCCCACTTACCAATGCTGACGTGCCTCAATAACGGTCTGCCAGAGCTTAAACCGCTTTGTCTCGACGCGCGCCTGTGCCAAATATCGCGCTTCCTCGGTCATGGGCTTGTAAAATATGGGACGCTTGCGACGATGCAGCTTGCGCCGGACGCGTTCGCACAGGCGAACGAGCTTTTCGTAGTCGCTCGCCTGGTCAGTCGTCACCGTAAAGTACGCGACCCCATTGAGCATCTGCAGCTCGTTGCGGCGCTCGGCATCCTTGTGGATCTTCTCGCGTCCATCATGGATGGCATCACTGTCGTAATCGACCAGCGCGGTCAGTACTTCGGGAAGCAAGCCAGCCCTTACTTTATCCAGGCCCACCTCCGCTTTCGCCGTAAGCGTTATGTCGGGCGTGCGCTCCAACACGCGCAGTTTGCGGTTGCGCCCATCGTTGTAACCGTCGCGAATGAAGTACTTCTTGTTCAGCTCGGCCTTGCCTAGCGCAAGCCCGCCGTAATGCGCAGGCAGCGACATAAACATGCAAAGCCCCGACTCCCTTGGAGACCTTGACCCCTCTTCCACGTACGGAAGCAACGCCTTCGCCTTGGCGGCGCCTCTCACCTTTGACGCCCGGTCAAGGTACGCCGCAATGCGCTCCTTGGTCGTAAGCCTGCCATCGCGCATGCCCGCATCCCTGCTGGTCACCCCGCCAGGAGCAAGGTTGTCCAGCCGGTAGTTCGATGTCATGGCATAGCCGGCATAGATGGCCGCCGCCGCATCGCTATCGTGCGCAGCTTGCACAAACGCCAGCTCGGGAGAGCACACGTACGCATCCAGATCGCCCATCCAGTGGCCCAGCGAGATAAACGAACCCGCCGGAAGCTCGTTAGTACACAGGTGCGTCGCGACGTGCTTAGTCCGCCGGCGGTCGGCGCGCGTCGGCACCATCAGATCCAGCACGTCAATCCCCAGGTCGTAGCGATCGATAAACTCCTGAGCCTCCTGGTCACAGAGCGCGCAGGCGCCCGCAATCGACACGACCTCTGGTTCCGGATCCCCAAAGCGCGGGTTCGGGATGTGTGCCAAGAGCGCCAGCGCAGCGTTATGTGAAACGATAAAGTACCCCATGGCGCGAAGATAGCACGCGCGTCGGCGGCGACTCGCGACCCTGGCGAGTTTTCGGCAAACGACCAGCAGTTTTTTGCCGCGGCGCAACCAAAGTGTTCATTCGTCGACGTCTAAATGCAAATCCGTCAAGCTTTTGGCAAGGTTGCCGCTCAACTGACCAAAAGCTGACCATTTGCTTGACGGTGCGCCCTCGCTAAAATGCTCCGCGACTTCTCGGGCGGTCGAAGTGCTCGTTTAGCGACCACACACTCGCCGCTGGGGTATCCTTGGAGCATATGCACCGCAAGCCGCACAAAGGAGCCGCCATGCGCACCGAGCTCGATGTTCCCTTTTCGCACAAAGACGAGGCCAAGGCCCTGGGCGCCAAGTGGGACCGGGTCAAGAAGATCTGGTACGTGCCCGATGGCGTCAACCCCGAGCCCTTTGCCGCGTGGCTGCCCGGCGTGGATCGCTCCGACCCCAGCGCGCCCTACATCTACCTGGTGCTGGGCAAGCGCGAGTGTTGGAAGTGCCACGAGCAGACGACGGTCGCGGCCTTTGGCATTCCGTATCGGGTGGCCGAGGACTCGGGCAGCAAGGCCGCACCCAGCGCCGCGCCCACCATGGATGACACGGGCCACATCGCGATCGACACCGCCCGCGCCAACGCCATAGCCATCGTCCCCGCGCTGGGCTGCGTGCCGGCCGAGATCCGCGACTACCTGCGCGAGCGCTGCGGCTACAAGCCCACAACGTCGCGCACCACCAAGACCGCATCGCTCGCCAGCACCTGCACCGCCTGCGGCGCGCTGCAAGGCAGCCACTACCTGTTCGAGGAACCCACGTCGCCGTTTGCGCTCACGGCCATCAACAAGCTGCCCGCGCTGGAGTTCGTGCGCGTGGAAGTCGCCGGCGTCTATGGCATCCCCGCCAGTCAGGGCAACTTTGACCAGGCACTCTTTACTTGGGCACGCGATCATCACACCCGGTTCCACAAGCCCCTGTGCGAGGGGATCTACCTGTAGCGGTTGTGATGTACAAACAAAGCTACAAAGCGCATGCCCCGTTAAACCAAATACGAATTCATTAGTTTGAGCAATCAAACGAAAAGGGCATATATAAATTCTACGCTGACCACCATTCAGACTCTCGATCCGATGAGGCCCGCTCTTCACTTCATCGGTAAACAACTACCGAAACATACTCAGCATACTCAGCAATCGTCCTAACAATGAAGCAACACCATCTACCAACTGCGATTTGGTACAATTGTTCGGATATTTTACGCAAAGGAGAGGGCCCATGGACGAAACGATTTGCAGCATTATTCGAAGCGCTGTTTCGGATGCAAACCGCTACCCGTTTTTGTTTGTTGGCTCCGGTTTATCACGTAGATACATGAATTCGCCCAACTGGCCAGACTTGCTTGAAGCTGTCTGCAGCAGAGCATTTGGTGACACAGCGGATTTTACAAAGTTTAGGACCAAAGCGTCTGTTGCCTATCGAAACGAAAAAGTAAAAGCAGAGCTTCCTTATGTCGCAACACTCATGGAAGATCGTGTTAATGATGCTTTGCTAGATGACACCGAATTCATGCGCGCTCACGCCGAAACGATTGCATTAGGCGGGTCTCCCATGAAACAGCTCGTTGCCGACATCGTAAATTCTTATACGCTTGAAGACGACGCCGAGGTTGAATTGCTGAAGAGCGCCGGTGATTCCAAATTGTCTGGAATAATCACTACCAATTACGATCAAATGTGCGAGCACCTATTTGATAGCTTCACCGTATACGAAAGCCAAGACGACTTGCTTTTCGCCGAACAGAGCTTCACACGCGAAATATATAAGATACATGGTTCCGTTTCAAACCCAGACGGCATGGTCCTGACCGATGCAGACTACGATGAATTCGGCCGCAAGCGGAAATACCTCTCCGCAAAGCTACTATCTGTGTTCCTAGAGTATCCCGTCATCTTTCTTGGTTACTCAATCCAAGACGAGAACATTAAATGCATTCTCTCTGATATTGCAGAATGCCTCTCCGACGAGACAATTAGCAGGCTTAAGAAGCGCCTGATTTTTGTACAGTGGGGAAGCACCCCCACTATCGGGGATTACACTGTTTCCTTTATAAATAAACTGATCTCACTGACAAAGATTTAAACCGACGATTTTGCGTCTTTTT
>CAUDCB010000208.1 GCA_958447915.1 uncultured Collinsella sp.
AAGGGCCGTGGATTCGCGGGCGCTGAACCTTGTCGTTGTGCCCAATGAGGTTGCGGGGGACGACGGCTATGCCTTACATGCTGGCGTGGTGGAACAGCACGTGACACCGGATGTGTGCGAGCCACTGTTTAAGGTGGCGCCAAAGCAAAAGGATCGCAATGCGCAAGAGGCGATCCTGGGCGCCATGCTCAAAGAACTGCTGGTAAAGCAGGATGTTGTCGACGAGCGGGTGACGGCGTTTGATCTTGATGCTTTGGATATTGAGTCGGTGACGGTGTGTGGCTTGGTCGATGTGCCGCATAAAACAAAGGACAAGATTGAGCTGGATTCGCGTATCGCTACGTTGGCGATTGGCGCGGATGGGGGCATGCGCTATGCCTCACATTCGGCAGAGGATGGTCCCGAGGACGAGATGGAGCTCGATCTGCTGACCGCGGACGGCAAACTCGATAAGGGCGCCTATGTCTTTGACGTGCATGCGAACGGGCAGTCTATGCTTGCGCGCGTGCGGGATACGGGACTGACGACGTTTTCCAATAACTTTATGGCCCTGGTGGGTGAGCATCAGCTCACAGGCAAAGCAGGGCGTAAGAAAGAGATTTTCGAGAGCTACAACTCGCCTTATTACGGCATTGGAACGTTCGAGCGTGCGGGCAAGACTTGCTATTTTGTGGGCGTCAACAACGGCACCCAGGAGGATATGGCGACTGCGATTCACGTGCGTTCGATTGAGGTACTCGACGGCGATGATTTGTCTGAGTTGTTGGTTCAGCTGGCCAACATAGGCCTTTCGCGCTATAAGGCTCCGTCCGTGTGGCCGATTCCGGTCAAGTATCTCAACGAGTGCGCTGCGCGTGAGGGCGCGGTAGAGGATGGCGGTGGCGACAAGTGATGGTGTTGCGCAATTATCGCTCCTAGAACTTTTTGAAATTACGCTTGCATTGTAAAAGGGGAGAACATATACTGCAGCCATAGCACATCAGATGGGGTCTCAAAAAGAGACCAAGCAAACGAGTTTTCAGTTTATGTTGAGAGGTACTTGAGCATGACCAGCAGAATTTTCCCCCTTTACAACGACAATACCGACCATATCGATCTCAATACCATCTACGGTTGCAGTATTGGTTCTAAGGCCGAGAACTACATGTTCGCTCAAGATGATCTAGAGCTTAGCTCCGAAGATTATGAGTACCTGAATGATATTGAGCGCGAGCGGGAGTATGAGCTCGGCATCCGCTGATGGATGTGGGCTTGTCTCCAACTCCTCCGATTTAATTACCCCGTTATCACCTCTTTTTAGCGGGGCATATTGGATCGATTATGTGTCAAACATCAGCTCATCGTGGGAAGGAATCGGCAATGAGCAAGAACGTGAACAAGAACATCAATGGCGGCGCTGCGGGTAAGGCGAAGGCCGCCGGGCGTATGGCGACAGTTGCTGCGGCAACGATCGCCATGACGGGCGGGTCGCTGCTGTCTCCGCTGACTGCGGTGGCGCAGGGTGCGAACGGTGCCGACGCTACTGCGAAGCCGGCTGCGGTGCTGTCTCCGTTGACGAGCGCGGCTGCTGCTAGCGCTGGCGCGGGCACGGTGTCAGCGGTGCAGAAGGTCGCCAACCTGCAGGCTGCGGTCGATGCGGCTCGCGCTAAGGCCGCTGCTGCCAAGGCCGATTTGGATGCGGCCGCCGCTCCTTACGACGCCGCCGCTGCCAACCAGCAGCAGGCTCAGAGCGCCTACGATGCGGCCCGTGGCACAAGCGACGCTGCCGCTTCTGCAGCTTCGGCCGAGCTGGAGCAGCAGATGGGTGCCGCGCAGGACAAGGCCGATGCGGACGTGAAGGCGCTCGAGGACGCTCAAGCTGCACTCGATGCCGCAAAGAGGGATCTGACGGACAAGGGTGAAGCCCTGACCGCTGCCCAGAAGACCGCCGACGATGCCCAGGCTGCGCTCAAGTCCGCGCAGGCCGCTGCTGCCGATGCCACGCCCGAGGCTGTTGCCGCGGCTCAGGCCGCTGCCGAGCAGGCCGCGAGCGAGCTGGAGCAGGCAAAGCAGCAGGCCGCCGACGCGCAGGTCAGGCTTTCGAATGCCCAGGCTGGCGTTGATGCCGCCGCGGCCAAACAGCAGGACGCGCAAGGCAAGCTTTCGGCAGCTCAGCAGGCAAAGGATGCGGCCGATAAGGATGTGAATGCCGCTCAGGCGAGCTATGACGCCGCCAAGGCCGATCTCGACCGTGCCGAGCAGGGTGCCGCGGGCCCGGAGTACGAGGCTGCCAAGGCCAAGGTGGACGCCGCCGCTGCCGCGCTGGACGCCGCCAAGTCGGTCCAGGCGCAGCGCGAGGGCGAACTCGCTGCTGCCTCGCAGGAAGTGACCACTGCCGAGGGTGAGGTGCAGGCTGCTCAGCAGGCGCTCGCCGTCCAGCAGCAGGCTGCGGCTGACGCGCAGTCCAAGTTGGACGCTGCCACGGCTGCTGCGACCGCGGCAGACGCCGCCGTCGATCAGGCTAAGGCCGAGCATGCCAATGCGCTTGCGGCGCTGGCCGACGCTCAGGCCAAGCTCTCGGCCGCTAAGGACGAGAAGAACGCTGCCGACAAGGCGCTCGACCAGGCAAAGGCTCAAAAGCAGCAGGCCGATCAGGCTGTAGCTCAAGCGCAGGCCAAGCTCGACGCCGCTCAGGCTACGGCGAACGCCTCGGCGGAAAACTACCGCCAGGGCGCCATTGCGTTCTTTAAGAGCGTGGGTGCCGACGATGCGGCGGACCTGATTCTCAACTGCAAATATGCCAGCCTCACCAAGGTGGGCGAGGAGGTTGACGCGACGAGTCTGACCAACATGAAGCAAGCGATTGTGTGGCTCAAGGCGTGCAACAAGTATCGTGCGAGCGTTGGCCTGGGTGAGCTCAAGGTGACGTTTGCCATGATGGCGACCGCGATTGCCGATGCGAATTTCTCCGATACCAAGACTGCGCACGCCATGCAGTTCAACGTGGGCGAAAACGTGGCGTGGAACTACGGAAGCGACCCGTTCATCCAGTGGGTCGATCAGGAGAAGGCCGTCTTTGACCGCGCTGCGGCTACGCTGGGAGCGACGGGCCTTACGGGAAAGGCTGCTTTTGATTTCTACGAGCAGCATGGCGACGAAATCGATCGCTACGTGGCTGCGCATGGCGGGAGCGTGCATACAGTCGGTCACTACATGAATGTGATCGATCCCGATTACACCGTAACGGGTATGGGGGTTTGCACGCGCGGGACGATGAACCGTTGGCTTACGCAGGCGCAGACGTTCTCTATGTCTGGAGGATGGTACACGAATGCCGCCAATCCGATGACGGTTGCCGAATACGAGGCTGCGCTTAATGCGTGGTGTGACTCGTTGGCAAATCCTGGGCAGGGCGTGGACGCGGCTCGTCAGGAGCTTTCTGCCGCTCAGGGCGCGGCTGCGCAGGCTGGCGGCAAGGTGAGCGCCGCGTCGCAGGCCGCCGCTGCAAGGCAGGCTCAAGTCGATGCTGCTGCCGCCGATGTTGACGCTGCTGCCGCTGGGGCCTCGGATGCCCAGGCTGCCGTGGGGGAGAAGCAGGCCGCGGCTGAGGCCGCTGCGCGTGCCGTGGCTGATGCCCGCGCCGACGTGGACGCTGCCAGCGCTGCGGTTACCGCGGCGCAGAGTGTCGTGACAGCCACGTCTGATGAACTCGATGTCGCCACGGGCAAGGCTGCCGCTGCCCGGCGAGCGCGGGAT
>CAUDCB010000209.1 GCA_958447915.1 uncultured Collinsella sp.
ATCCTGCTCATCGCTCTCGATAGCCCGCGTGCGCCGAGCGCGCAAGACAAACCTGCGAATGAACAGGGCGAGCAGGACGGCAATCACCGCGCCGATCAAACCGACCCCAACTTTGGCCACAACGGGAATGTTATGCATTACCGGCACATCCTCGCGATGCCTATCCTCGGCCTGTCCTGCGACCGAGCCCGCATCGAGCGTCTTATCGTTGGCGCCGTTGCTCCATGCCTCGCCCACATCGATAATCTTATCGGCATCGAGCGTCTGACTATAGTATCCAGGGGTGACCTCCACGGGCGTCCATCCCTGACCGTCAAGGTAGATCTCGGTCCACGCGTGCGCATCGGCAGCCGTCAAGTTGAGCGCCACGCCTGCCCCAACAGCAGCGGCCAGCTGATCATCTGCTGCCCGATAGCCCTCGACATAGCGCGCGGGAATCCCCGCAGATCGAAACGCGAGCGTCGCCGCCGTGGCAAAGTAAGCAGAGTTACCCTCGTGCGCCGTGCCCAAGAACCACGCGACAAACGACGTCGCCCCGGTATAGGCTGGCGGGTTATCCGTCTGTCCCGCAAGCGAAGCCATCATCGTGCGCACGCGACTGATCACGGCTGTATCCGAAACAGTCGCCCCAGCATCCCAGCTGTCGCTCGAGAACAGGTATGCATCGATGGCATCCCGCTCCTCTTCGGGAACGTCCAGGTACTTATCGCGAACAAAGGCGGCGTACACCCGCTCGCTTTTTGCATAGTCGCTCTCGGAGGACGCCAGCCAGCTCGAATCTGCAATGACGTCGTCCACCGACACGTTGTCGACAGTCATGCTATATGCCTTAGACGGCAAAAGATCCATGCTGAGCATCGTGGATCCCGTCAACATTGCGTCGGCACCGCTCAGCGAGCGCAGCGTATAGGGAGCATAGGTGTATCTGCGGTTGGCGCCCGAGGCATTGACCGAAATCTCAACCGCCTCGACAGGGTCACCGCCCTCACGCTCGGCCTCGGCATCAAACGCAGCGCGCTGCTCGGCCACCGTCAAACCGTTTAGGCGCAGCCACTCACGCATGCCGGACCATTCGCCCTCGTAGGACATCCAGTCGCCGCGTCCCCAAGACACGCCATCAAACGTCGTGCCCACAAAACCCTTCAAGAGCAGATCGTCACCAAGCGTCTTGCCGGCAGTAAGCGATAGCGTCGTGGAGTCGCCTTGGTTCATATCCGCCGCTTGCGAAAGATCGCCCTCGGGCAGCGTATCGTCCCCAAATCGAACGTTCTGGACCGCTCTGACGGCAGACGCCGACATATCGGACAGCGCAGGAAGAGGCTGCACCAGACAGACCGTCAGCGCAAAGAGAGCACCACATACGGCACACAGACCGCCAAGGCCGACAAGGACCTGGGGCAAACCTACCGTAGAGCCCCGCAACTCGCCAGCACGGCACTGAACAAGCCAGCCCGCAACGCCCAGTGTCATAGATATCGCAGAATCACCAGCCTGCAGCTCCATGGAGGCCGAGCCGCAGATAACGATGATTAAGAGCGTGGGCCACGAAACGCTCAAGTTGGCAAAAATCCAGGCGAGTGAGCCGGCAAACATACCGGCGAGCACTGCCAGCGGCACAGATTCACACAGCAGGCCGGCGTCTGCCACCAATGGAATATACAGCTCAAAGATTGAGTTGACGCGAGCGATAACGGCATTGGTGCACGCATAGAAGCCCCAGCGTGCCGAAGGAACTAAGAGCGCGCATAAAAGCGCCACGGACGCCGCAGCCAAGGCTATCCAGAGGGAGGTCTTTTTCGACGCCAGCGAAACATCCAAAACGCTCAGCGCAACAGCCACGCCAGCGGCGACGGCAAGCATGACCCCCATGTACGTTACGCTCAGGCACCAAGCAATTGTGCAGCAAAAACCTGCAGACAGTAACACCGCGGGAGCCACCGACAGGAATACGGCAACAACACGATTGTTCGAAGCGATGCGCTCCGTCGAGGTAAGAGTCACAAAGTCCATGCTAGAGCTCCAGACTCTTGATACGGGCCGCATCGCTCGACACCGGGCAATGGGTGATGATGTAGTTGGCACCACGCTCGATGCTATACGACTCGACCGAATCCGACACATGGAGCACCGACAGATCGGTCAGACGGCCCATATCGATATAGATCTGTTCATCGACACTCACCGCCACCAGCACCGTTTTACTAATGCCCTTTGCCGCCACAAGCTTGGCATAGTGCTCGTGCGATGTTGGATAGGCAGGGCCAAGCGGCGTTGCCGTCAAAGCATCAAGCATTTTATTAAAATCACGTCGGTCATCGACGGGATAGGCCGCCAGGGAGCCTTCGGGGGCAGCCACGACCACATGATGGTATCCCTGACGCATGAGCGCCAGCGATATCGATGCGGTAAAACTCAGCACCGCAGAAAGAACCTCAGAGCGGCCTGACTGCTCAAAATCGGGCGCAAACGCGCCAAACAAGATGGCAATAGTTTGGTCTTGGGGGCGCGAGGCCTCACGCACCAGCATGTCGTCAAAACGCGTCGACAGCTTCCAGTGGATCGACTTAACCGCATCACCCTCGCGATAGGGCCTCACATCAAAGACCTCGGAGGCGTCTTGGCCGCTTCGATGGGGATCGTAGCTCATGCCCTCAAGACCGGCGGAAGCACTTTGATGAGGATCGACCTGGATGTCGAGTATCTCGGGATAGACCGTAAACAACCCGTGAAAGCCAACATCCTCGAGAGCAAGCGACGTAAAGCCCATCTCATCGACCAGGCGCGCGGTGTCAAGGACAATCGTATGCGCACCGCAGACGGTCGAATCGAGCTCGAGCTCAAACGAGGCGGGTCTGCCCGTCGCGGGGGCAAGGCTTACGGGACAGACCGTCCGCGTTCCCGTCAGCTGGTTGTAAACCGAAAACGACAGCTCCATGCGACCGCGAAACATAAGCGGACGATCCAGGGTGATGCGCAATGCGAGAGGTGCATTTACAACGCACGACCTGGGAAGATCAAAGTCGAGCTTGAGCAAGGCAACGCTCGAGCGGCACGCCACCACCGTGATCACGGGCATGGCGATCAGCGCCGCAGCAGCAGCGAGCGCGGCCGCATTGGCGGTAAACACGAACGTGGCGAGCAGAAGCGCGACGGACACGATATAGGTAATCTTGTTGACAATCATGAGCGTAACGTAGGGCGTAGCAGGCAAACGACCCGCTACGAGCGGCCGCGAACCTGGCCCATGGACGGGGCGGGAACGGCAGCGAGAATGCGGTCGAGGACGTCCTCGGCGGTAATCGATTCGATGCGGGCCTGGGGGCGCAAAACAAGACGGTGGGCGCAAACAACCTTAAACACCTCGCGCACGTCCTCGGGCACCACATAGTCGCGCTCGCGAATCAATGCGCAGGCGCGCGCCATGCGAGTGAGCGCGATGATGCCACGGGGGCTCACGCCCAGCTCAACAAGGTCGTCATTGCGGGTCTCCTCGCACAGGCGCACGATATAATCCAGCACCGTGTCGGCAACCTGTACATTGCCCAGGTAGTTTTGGATATCGAGCAGGTCATCGCAGGCAACCATGGGCTTGATGTCGTCGAGCGGGTTGGCATAGCGACGGGCCTTGAGGATATCGATCTGGTCCTGGCGCGACGTATAGCCAACGGACATGAGAACCATAAAGCGATCGAGATGGATAACGTGCA
>CAUDCB010000210.1 GCA_958447915.1 uncultured Collinsella sp.
TTTCTCGATAAGCCCAAAAAGGTCGCGCCGCGCGTTCGCATGGCGCTTCGTATCTCGGCCTTCGAGATGCTCTACCTGCATACGCCGGGCCGCGTTGCCGTGAGCCAGGGTGTTGAGCTGGTGCGCAGCGGTGCTAAGTCTGCTGCGGGCCTGGCAAACGCGGTGCTGCACAAGGTTGCGGACAACGTTGAGGACTTTGCCACGGCATCCGACGTGGATGAGTCCGAGCGCCGTTTGGTTCGCCTATCTCGCCTGATGGGCTTGCCCCGCTGGCTTTGCGCTCGCATTATGGCCTCGTTCGATACGCCCGAGGGCGCGCTCAACTTTGCTGGCAATCTTGCTCCCGCGCCGCTTGCTCTGCACGAGAATGCGTTTGCGACCAAGGCCGACCCGTATATCTCGCAGCTCGTTGCGCCTGTCTTTCCGGGCTGTCATGCTCCGGTCGATGCGCAGGTCACGGTTGCATCGGGCGTGTTTGAGCGTGCGGCCGCGGTTGCCTCGGACCTCAACGCTCAGCTCATCGCCACTGCGGCGACGCGTCCCGGTCGTTGCCTGGAGATTGGCGCCGGTCGCGGCACTAAGACCTATGTGATGATGTGCCAGGCCAAGCGTGCCAGGTACGAGCGTCAGCATACCGCGCTCGATCTGCATGATCGTAAATGTGATCAGAATCTCGCGCGCCTGCATAAGGCGGGCATCTCGGGTGTTCGTACGGTTTCGGGCGATGCCTGCGAGCTCAATGAGGTGCTTACGTCGTTTGATGCCATGCTCGGCGAGCCCGCCCTGTTCGACACGGTGTTTATCGATGCGCCGTGCTCTGGCACCGGCACCATGCGCCGTCATCCCGAGATTCCGTGGCGCCTGACCGAGAACGACGTTACGACTGAGCTGCCTCACCTGCAGCTGACGATGCTCAAGGAAGCAGCCGCGCGCGTGGCTGCTGGCGGTGAGCTTATCTATGCCACCTGCTCGGTTTTTGATGAAGAGAACACGCAGGTCGTGGATGCCTTCCTGGCCTCTCCTGAGGGCGCCGGCTTTACCGTGGCGCCGCTCTCCGAAGCCCAGATTTTGCAGCTCCCCGAGTACGATCATGCCAAGAGCCTCGTCACCCTGCGCCAAAACGCTCGAGGCCTCTTCCAAAGTGTCCCCGTTAATGCGGACTCCTACGACGGCCACTTCTGCGCCCGCTTGGTCCACAAGTAACTACTAAGTTGCGGTGAAATAGGGATTGAATAGCGGCATCTACCCGCCAAACAGTCCTTATTTCACCGCAACTCTGGAGGTCATGCGAGCGGAGATCGCAATAGAGGTAAAGAGTGGTAAAAATAGCCCCGTTTCATACTTGCTGTTATCAAAAGTAGGGCGGATTACGGGGCTAGATTAGTGATGCTCGACCACAGCAAAAATGGCTTAAATAAAACCGCAGGTAGATAGCTTGTTGAAATTTGCAAATTACCGGAATGGATAGAGGTTGTCAATTCAGCCCCGTAATCCGGTAGGGTTTTGAAATGTTACAAACTTAGCACCAGACCGAAATCCGATCTAAAGAAAAGTTGCGGTGAAATAGTTCCTGTTTGGGCGTTGAATGGGCTGATTCAGGAACTATTTCACCGCAACTCATAGGGAAATCTGGGTGGCGGGACCGCTTGTCGCTAGTGGCTATGCGGGCAGTTGGCGCAGCAGCCGCTGGTGGCGCTGGTGCTGGAGCCTCCGCTTCGCTGGTCGGTGTTGTAGAAGCCGCTGCCCTCAAACTTGATGCCGCTTGCCGAGAACGTCTTGGCCGCCGGGGCACCGCAGCTCGGGCACACGACCTCGGGGGTCTCGGACATGGGATGCTCAACCTCAAACACGTTGCCGCAGCTCGAGCACTTGTAATCGTAGCGCGCCATAATACTTCCTTTTCAGCACAAAGCGGGCAGATCACTCTGCCCGCATAAATTCAAACAGCAGTAACTGTACCCTATATCGGGGGTTTTATCACGCTTCGCCCCAGAATCTATGGGTGTTGCGCAGGAGCTGTGCAGTTTTGCCCTCGGCGGCCGCAACGTCGGCCTCATCGGCCTGCCAGGTCCAGTTGCCCGTGGCCACGCCCGGTACGTTCATGCGTGCATCGTCGCCTAGCCCCAGTACATCCTGCAGCGGCATCATCACAAGCGGAGCGTCGCTTGCCAGTGCGTCGCCCATCAGCTTGGCCGCCACCTCAACACCGCTCGGCTCGTCGCCGCCTGCAAAGGAACGCGTGCACCAACCGGCGAGCGTCGACGTGTCGTGCGTCGAGGTGTACAGAATCTTGCCCGGCGTGGGGTGCATGCCGCAGCGGACGTCGTAATCGCTAAACTAAAGCACGTCCTTACCGGGGAAGCCGCAGGTCGAAGCCATAGCGCGAACACCGGGCGTCAGATACCCCAGATCCTCCGCGATAAAATTGAGCGGTCCCAGCTCGTCGTAGGCGGTCTGGAACAGGTCGTTGCCCGGGCCCGCCAGCCAGCGACCGTCGGCGCAAGCCTTTCCTGCGGGAATGCTAAAGTAGCTGTGGAATCCCAAGAAGTGGTCCAGGCGCACACGGTCGTACAGCGAGAACGCGCGACGCAGACGGTCCATCCACCAGCTATAGCCGTTCTGCTTCATGTGGTTCCAGCGGAACGTCGGGTTGCCCCACACCTGACCCTCGGGCGCAAAGTTGTCAGGCGGCGCGCCGGAGATCTCGATTGCCTTGCCGGTATCGGACAGCCAGAAGTTCTCGGGCTCGCTCCATGCGTCGGCCGAATCGTCCGAAACGTACATGGGAATGTCGCCGATGACCTCGATGCCCTTCTTGTGCGCATAGTTCATGAGCTCGCACCAGGCCAGGTCAAAGCGGTACTGCATGTACGCCTGCAGCTCTGCCTCGTCGTGGAAACGTTTGTCGTCAATCAGATGTTCGTTGTAGCGCGCGACATCGGCCGGCCAATCGTGGCGCGACTCGCCCTCAAAGTACTTCTTGACGGCCATGTAGACGCAGTACTTCTCGAGCCAATCAGCGTTGCGATGCTTAAACGCCGTGTAGAGCGGGTCTGCATCCTCACCGCCACGGGCCTTCCAAGTCTCAAAGTCGGCGGCCAGCTCCTCGTGACTTTCGGGCAGTAGGTCAATATTGCCCGCAAAAGCAGAGGGCCCGGCATAGGGGGAGCGGAAGAAATCCGTCGGGTTGACGGGCAGGACCTGCCAGTAGCGCATGCCCATGGCGGCCAGATGGTCGATAAAGCGACGCGTGGGTGCGCCGATCGTACCCGGCTTGCCATCGTCAGTCGGTACCGAGGTGATATGACAAACGATACCCGCGCCGTGATCGAGCGGCTCTTGCAGACGCTGCTCGGCGTGGTGATAGATGATCGACGAGCCCAGCGGATACAGATCGAGCGTGACGGTGCCATTGTGAATCTCGCACTCGTGACCGCTGATCACGTCGCTTGCGCATTCGCCGAGCGCCGGAATCGTTACGCGGTGCGAATTGCGCAGGCTGCGGTTGATGATAACCGTCGCGGACTCGCCATTCTTGCCCGTGCGGTTGTATGCCAGCACCTCATCGTTGAGCGCGAAGGCCTTGATCTCGCCGTCAACCATAAACGGCAGGGCGCGGCGCACGGCCGAGGCG
>CAUDCB010000211.1 GCA_958447915.1 uncultured Collinsella sp.
GCAGGGGAGAGTCCGACAGCCTCGAGCGCATCGGTGGTCATGTAGATGCGCGTGGCGCCCTCGGCACGAGCTGCTTCGGCGGCCTCGAGCGAGGTGACGGTGGCGCAGATTTGCGGCTCGTCGCGGTAGTGCTCGGGCATGGGGCGCGTGCACTTGTCGAGCACCGGCAACTCGAGCGTCTTCGCGCGCTCCTCATACGGTGCCAGAATGGCCTCCTCCAGCGCCTTGCAGGCGGCGGCGCGCACCTTGTGCACAGCGGAGAAGCCCATGCCGCAGCCCTCATCGAGCGCCACATCAAAGCTCGCAGCCTCAAAGGGCGAGGAACCCATGCGGCCCACATGCTCAACCAGGTCTGACGCCTCGACGGCGCGGGTCTTGGCGGCCTCGACAGTGAAGCCCGTGGCGGTGGCGGTGAGCGCGGGGTTGTCACAGCAGGTGAGAGTGACAGTAAACGGCTCGCCCAGACGCGCCACGACGGACACATCAACGGCGCGGCGGCGCAGCACGTCGCGCTTGAGCGCGGCGCCGGCGGCATCGATGGCGCGCTGGCTGCGGATGACGCGCACGCGGCAGCCCTCGGGCATGCTACGGGGCACGCGGCACTCGATGATGTCGCCCGCGGCGGCATCATCGGCGGCAATGGTGGTCAGGAACTGGTCAAACTCGTTATCGTGGCGAAGCTCCAGCAGGTCGCCCTTGCCCACGGGCTCAAACAGCTCAATGCGGGCGATGGCGGCGCGGCGACGGCGGTCGTCGGGCTTGAGGCCGCGTACATCGCGGTTGGCCAGACGGCTGCCCAGCACCGTGCCCACGATCTGGCCGCGGTTGTTGGAACGCTCGTAGCTCATCATCTCGTCGCCCGAGGTGCCGTCCTGATAGGCGTGCGTAAAGTCGCGGTTGAAGCAGCGCTTGAGCTGGCGCTGGCGGGCTGCATCCTCATCCTTGGAGGTCGAAACATCGGCCAGCATGTCATCAATCTGATGACGATACACGTCGACGATGGAATACACGTAATCGGGTGCCTTCATGCGTCCTTCGAGCTTGAGCGACGCGGCGCCGGCGTCATATAGACGGCGAACGAGCTGTGAGGTGTTGGTGTCACGCGGGCATAACGCACGCTCGCGGCCGGCGGGGGAGAGCGCGCGACCGTTCTCGTCGATCAGCTCGTAGGGCAGGCGGCAGGGCTGGGCGCACATGCCACGGTTGGCCGATCGTCCCGCCATGGCAAAGCTCGAAAGCAGGCACAGGCCCGAGTAGCAAAAGCAGATGGCGCCATGGCTAAAGACCTCAAGGTCCACATCGGGCGCGGCATCGTGAATGGCGGCAATCTCGTCGATGGAAAGCTCGCGCGAGAGGGTCACGCGGTCAGCGCCCTGCTCGCGGCACCAGATGGCCCCGCGGTCGTCATGGATGTTCGCCTGGGTCGAGATATGTGTCTCAATGCCGGGCATGGTGCGCTTGACCTCAAAGAACAGGCCCCAGTCCTGGATGATGAAGGCGTCGGCGCCCAGCGTGGAGCAGCGATGGATGAGTTGCAGCGCATCGCCCATCTCGGACTGCTTGATGACGATGTTGACCGTGACGTAGACGCGCGAGCCGGCCAGGTGCGCAGCGCGGCAGGCTTGCTCAAAGGCCTCGTCGGTAAAGTTGGTGGCCTTGCGGCGGGCGTTGAAGCTGCCCATGCCGCAGTAGATGGCGTCTGCCCCGGCGGCAAGTGCGGCGGCAAAGGGCTCGGGCCCTCCGGCGGGCGCTAAAAGCTCGGGTCTGCGGTTGGTGGTTCGACTGGCGGTTGCGGTCATATCCTGCCTTTCAAAATGCTCAGATAATCAAAAGTATAGTGGCGCCGTTGCGGCAGGCGATGCCCGTGCTCCAAGCGGGATAAAGTCTTCAGCAGCTTGGGCTGGCTGACCCCGTGGAGAACCGTTCAGCTGCCAACGGGCGCCGTTGGGCGATAAAATATTCTCGCAATCTGATAATTATCTTGCATCGGGCAAAATCATCCCCTACTATCCCAATCAAGCGCGGCATTCAGACCGAACTGTGCCTCCCGGTATGAATGCCGCGCTCCCGTTCCCTTTTGCTTGTAAGGAGAAGAGCATGAGCAAGAGCGTTGTTTCTTCCGATAACGCACCCGCAGCCATCGGCCCGTATTCCCCCGGCATCCAGACCGGCAACATGGTGTTCCTGTCCGGCCAGCTGGGCATCGATCCCGCAACCGGCAAGATGCCTGAGGGCGTCGAGGCCCAGGCTAAGCAGTCCCTTGATAACGTCGAGGCCCTGCTGACCGCTGCCGGAGCCACCTTTGCCGATGTCGTCAAGACCACGGTCTACCTGGCCGACATCGCCGACTTCGCTGCCGTGAACGAGATCTACGCCTCTAAGTTCGAGGCTCCGTTCCCCGCGCGCAGCGCCTTCCAGGTTGCCGCCCTTCCGGCCGGCGGTCTGGTCGAGATCGAGGTCGTCGCCGCCCTCTAAGGCGTTGGCAACAACTAAACATGACATGCAAAAAGACCCTGCAGTGCGAGCTGCAGGGTCTTTTGTCAAGTGATGCGGCAAAATGATCCGTTTTCCTTCGTCCTCAAGGGATCAGTGGGTTAGCCTTCCTTGCGGACTTTTTGCAGGTAGCGGTAGACGCTGGGCTCCGAGATGCCCAGCGCGGTGGCGGCGCAGGCCACGGCGCCCTTGAGCATGAACACCCCGTTGCCGTTGAGGTGGCGAATGACGTCCACGCGGTCGCTCTGACCAAGCGACGCTACATCCAGCCCGCGACTTTCGAGCAACTCGGAAATACTGCGGTCGATGAGCTCCTGTGTGGACTCCGAAAGGCTTTCGACCTCGATAGGGGCGGGCTCCGTGTGCGTCGGCGCCGCGTCGAAGCACGCCATGAGCTGCTGCGCCATGGCGTTGATGGAGCGCACGGTCGAGAGGTCGGTGTTGACACAGAGCATACCGACGATCTCGTCATTCTCGCGGATAAAGTACGTCGCTGACTCCAACGTCTTGCCGCCGGCGCCGCGGCCCTCGTAGCCCGTAATAAACGGCAGGTCGCGATACTTGGCGTCGTGCATGATCTTGAGTGCCAGATCGGTGGCGGGACCGCCGACCTTGCGGCCGCTCACGATGCCGTTGCGAATATCGACGATGGCGTGGTCGGGATCCGAGAAATCGTGCAGCACGATTTCGCTGTTTTTGCCGAGTATCTGCTCCAGGAAATCGACCATTGGCAAAAAGCGACGTACGGTCTCGTTCACGGGCAACTCCTTGGGGTGAAATCGGAAATGTTCATAACAATTTTTTCTCATGGTAACACGGTGTCTATTGACTCGCATATTCGCAGGTACATTGCGTAATACAGACGAGCGGTAGGAATTTGGCGGTAAACGGTCGACCAAAAGAAAAGTTAGATGTTAGTTTGACCAGACACTTTCCTGACCTGCGGAAATGCTTTGTCTCAGCTCAAGAATAGTCTGATAACAAAAAATTATTATTGAGAATGAGAATCATCTTTAATAC
>CAUDCB010000212.1 GCA_958447915.1 uncultured Collinsella sp.
ACGTCGATGAAGAGGCTTGGTAGGTTCCTCAAGGCGGCGCTTAAGGTCACGCTGGGCTTTTTCGTCTGGCTGTTCCGCGCCGTGTTCAAGTGGGTGATGTAGGCGATTGCCGTTTGCCTGTCTAGGCAAGTGAGCATGATGGTAGTACAGGAGATTCATCCGTTCTAGACGGCAAACGGCCGAGCGATTGGGTTTCGCTCGGCCGTTGCTTCTCTAACCTGACTGATTCTAATTCAGGAAGAAATCATCGACTTCTTCGCGCGTGTGCAGGATTTCGCCGTCCGGGACGTTAAGGCTTGCCGCCAACTCAACGGAGCCGGAAAAAGCCATTGCGACATTCGGGGAGAAAGCCTTCTCGAGAAGGTTGATGTATGCGCTCATATTCTCACGGAGGCCGCTGACGCATGCGGCGTATTCGCCATCAAGCTCAGTATCGAGGGCCTTCAATTCCTGGGCATAGTGCGCGAGCAGCTCCGCCTCTCGTTTGTCCTAGATATGCTTTCCCAATTCGTACACGGTCGTGCCTACAGCGTTGCCGACGAGGGCGCCCAGAACCGGGATCGGAATGGCAACCTGGCCCACGAAACTCGAGAACGCGCTCACAGACGCATCGAGGCACGCGATTTCTGAGCTTTCTATAAACTCGATCTCCGTAAGCTCGCCGCTGCGGAACCTGTAAGCGCATTCAGCGACGCCGAATGATGCCGTGACCAGCGCGCTTGCGACAGATGAGGGCGTGGCCGTGTAGTTGTTCAGCCAATAAACAGCTCCACCGCGAACCCCGCCTTTGACGAGTCCCATGCCGGAATCTTTTGCGATTTCCTCCCAGTCGTCCTGGGTCAAGTCGCCGATGCGCTTTCCGTTCTTGAGATAACGCTTCATTGAAATGGCGAATGCCGTTCCCGCTTCCAGAATGGCGCCAGCCGCTGCGGCCTTCGCGCCCTCTTGGGGCGTTGGCTTGTGTTCCTCGTAGATGTCCTTCTTTATTCGCTCGCTCTCGTCTGCGAGCCTGCTCTTCTCCTCGGTCATCTTGTCGGCGATAGCGTTCTTCTGGACCTCCGAGTACTCGAATTTGGAGGCCTCAAGGTCATCGATGCTGAACCCGCTTGAGTCGAAGAACTCATGGATGCTCTTCCAGGTTGAGTAGGACGGGCCGCCGGTCGAGGACGCCAGCTTGGCCGCTTCCTCCTTTGGCATCTCGTACAGGGAGCGCACCGCGTCGAGATGGTCCTTCGGGATCTGATAGATGCCGTCTTTGTCGAGGAAATCGGGGTACTTCTGCAAATGGGCGGCCACGGCGTCCAGGGAGAACTTGCCGCCGGCGTTCACGAACTTGACCTGTATCTCGACGCCGTTGCGCAAAAGGTCGGCGGGTCCGTTGTCATTAACCCATTCCATTGCCGGTTTATCGCCATGGACGAGGCTCTGCGCGTTCTCCAGCCCGCATTCGGCCACCTCGGCGATAAACCCGTGGACGCCCTTGTTGCCGCCTCTGTTCGCAACAACGAGGTCCTCGATCTTCCCGAGCGCCCAGTTCATGGACTCCATTGCGGAATCGAGGTTCTGGTCTTGACGGTTGAGATTCTCGATGAGGTCGTCGATTCTCATCTGGTTGATCAAGCCGATCCATGCGGCGGCGGCCTGCTCCTGGGTGCTCTTGACTACCTTCTCTGTATCCATGGCTATTCACCGTCCTGGGTGGCCACCCTCTCGACGATGAGGCTGCCCAGGGACTTCGCGTTGTTTACCAAGGAGCCCAGGGCCAGTTTCTCGTCGTCGGAGATGGAAAGGTAGTCGGCGCCATGCAGGCGGCATGAGGACATAAAGGACCCGGACAGCTCTTCGCGAAGAGCATCGGTCTTTGTCCTGAGCGCCACGATCGCTGCGGACGTCTCCCTAAGAGCCTCGGTGTTTCTCTTTACCGACAAGAGCTCCTCGTGTTTTTCATCAGACATCTTGATCTGTTTATTCACGAAAAGCGCGATGGAGGTCAGCAACGTGGCGCCTGCGACGCCCCATCCGATGGGGCCGGCCATTGCCAGGAAAGCGCTGCCGGCGGCCATCCCGCCTCCTCCGGCGGCTAATGCGCCTCCGCCGAGCCAGGCCATCGCCGCGTTCGTCGCAGCAGCGCCCGACAGCGTGGAGATCGCGGCGCCCGTGGAGGCGGTGCCGAAAGTTGTGGCAACCCACATGGCGGCGGATGGGGCTATGCTGGCAACGGCCATGCCCGCTGCGACGCCGGCGCCGGCGCTGGCAGCCGATTTCCGCGCCGAGTCCAGCTCTTCGCGGGCGAAGGACTCCGACTCCTTGAAGCTTCGCTTCTTGTGGGACACCTCCTCGATATCCTCCACGAACGACTTCGGCGTGTTCGCGATTGAGTTCACCAGGTCGGTAATGAGGTCCAGCAGGTCGATGCTCCTCAGCCTGGACTGGTAGAGTTCGATCCCTCCCGACTCAAGATCTGTATAGGTTTGGTTGTATTCGATGACGGCGAGCTCGTACTCATCTGGTTCTTTCGCCCTTGCATTCTCGACGCCTTGCTTGATCCCATCGGCGATTTCTCCCGCTTTGCCTGCGACGGCGGCGACAGCGCCTTGAGCACCGGCAGCCGCAGCGCTCGCGGCATTTGCGGCTCCTTCAGCTACACCGCCGAGCATTTTCGCCATATGTTCGGGAGCTGGACCTTGAGATTGGGTCGATGCGTCAGCGTCTTGCTCATCGACAAACTCAGTGTTGTATTTGAAGTTCTTCGGCTCTGGACCGTTCTTGATCGCATCCCCAATGCTCTGAACGGCACCTTTTGCTTTGCCTGCAATGTCCCCGATGGCCTGTCCCGTCTGATCGGCGGCGCTTTGAGCGGCATTCGATGCCTGTTCGGCAGCGCTTGCGATTTCTTTTCCTGCAGCGGCCGCAGCCTTCTGCGCCTCTTTTATTGGGTCGAAGCCTTTATCGAAGAAGCCCATCGTCCCTGCCTTTCTCCATTTGCAATCTGAGGACATTATCCCGCCAATGGATTTGGTCCCTATCGGCGATTTAACCACCGGTCATTATCTGCGCGAAAAGCGTCGTCGGTGTACAGCATTATGGACACTAGATTCAGTTGTCAGCTAAGTATGCGGCAAAGACGACGGCGCGGGAGTTGCTCGTCTGGGACAATTTGTCCCCGTGGTGGGCGTTGAGCTCCACCGCGTCGGCGAAGTCGTCCCGCTTGCCCCCTGAGCTCGGATGGCACCTAGTAGCTACACCGGGCGACGGCGCAGCCGCATTTCGCGCAATTGCCCTCGATCACGATTCCAAACTTGTCGGCGCGCAGCGTGTAGCCGGGAGCGAACGATGCATTGGCGTCGTGGCAGTCGCGGCACCAGGCGTTGTTGAGCAGGATTCGCTTTTCCTCGTCGCTTATGGCGTCCCAAGCCGCCAGGGCCTTCGGTGAGGAGCCGTTCCGGTCGCATTCCGGGATGGCGTCGACGGATACGGG
>CAUDCB010000213.1 GCA_958447915.1 uncultured Collinsella sp.
CCTTGACGACTAGTCATCGGGGACGTTCTTAAACGACTAGTCGTTGGGGACAGTCTTTGCCTATTGGCCGGTTTGCTGGCCGGATTGGCAAGGACTGTCCCTATCCGCCGGCAGAAAAGGAACGTCCCTAACTGCCGGCCTTCAAGATCTTACAGCTCGTAGAGCGTGGTGAACTTGTCCTGCAGGTAGCTGCAGTAGTAGCGGGCGTCAAAGTCCATGCCGCAGGCGCCCTTGATGAGTTCCGGCGCGTCCTTGGCGCGGCCCCACTGCCAAATGTGCTCGCCCAGCCAGGCACGGACGGGTGCCAAGTCGCCGCTCGCGCAGGCACCGGTAAGGTCGACGCCGTCGCGGCACATGGCCGGCACAAACATGGCGTCGTAGGCGCTACCCAGCGCATACGTGGGGAAGTAGCCAAACGAGCCGCCGCTCCAGTGCGTATCCTGCAGACAGCCGCGCGTGTCGTCAGGAACGGGAATGCCCAGGTATTCGTCCATAAAGCGGTTCCAAAGCGCGGGGATATCCTTGGCCGTGGCCTCGCCGGCAAACAGCATACGCTCGATCTGGTAGCGCACCATAATATGCAGCGGGTAGGTGAGCTCGTCGGCCTCGGTGCGGATCAACGATGGCTGCGCGATGTTCACGGCGCGGTAGAGCGTGTCCTCGTCAACGTCGCCGTAGACCTCGGGCGCGTGGCGGCGCAGTACCTCAAGCAGCGGGCCCATAAAGGCGCGGCTGCGGCCCACGGTGTTCTCGAAAAAGCGGCTCTGGCTCTCGTGGATGCCCATGGAGGTGCCACCTTCAAGACAGGTGCGCGCATAGGCAGGATTGACGCCCAGCTCGTACATGGCGTGGCCCGCCTCGTGGATGATGCTGTAGACGTTGGAGATGCAGTCGTCCTCGTAGATGTGCGTCGCGATGCGCGCGTCGCCCACGGCAAAGCCCTCGCTAAACGGGTGCTCGGTAAAGGCAAGCGTGGTGTCGTTCAGGTCCAGGCCGACGAGCTTCATAAGGTCGAAGCTCATGGCGCGCTGGGCGGCCTCGGGCACGCGGGCGTGCAAAAAGTCGGCAGCGGGCTGCTGGCCGCGCTCGCCGATGGCGTGCACGAGCGGCACGACCGTCGCCTTGACCTCATCGCAAAACGCGTCGAAGCTCTTGGTGGAAAGGCCGCGCTCGTACTGGTCGAGCCAAACGTCGTATGGGTCGCGCTTGGGGTCCATGAGCTCGGCCTGATGCTTAAGTTGGGCGACGATTCTATCCACATAGGGCTCAAAACTCGCCCAGTCATTGGCCGTCTTGGCCTTGTGCCACACGGCGTCGGCCTCGCAGGTGAGCCTGGTCCAGGCCTCGGCCTCCTCGGTGGGGATGGCGCTTGCCTCGCGCTGGTCGCGGCCGAGCACGCGGATCTCGTCGAGCAGCTGCGGGTCGTCGATCTTGCCGCCGGCGACGGTCTCGCGTGCCAGCGAGCGCACGAGTTCAACGGACTTCTCACTGGTCAGGAGCTTATGGTGCTCGCCGGCAAGGGTGCCCATGGCATCGGCGCGCGCTGCGGCGCCGTTGGCGGGGGCAATGGTCGCGCCGTCAAACTCGGCAATCTTGAGCAGGTACTCGCGAGTCCACAGCTTGCCCTCGAGCTTACGGAATTTTTTGACGGCCTTATCGACCTTCATGCCTTTGGGCATCTTGCCCGCTGCGGGCTTGGCCTTCTTATCGAGTTTCTTTCCCATACCATATCCTTGATCTCGTGAGCCGAGCGCTTCGGGTGGGCGCGCGGCCAGTTTGCACAGCTACCTGCCTTGTACCCAGCACGAACAAGACGGAACGCGGCGATACGCGCACACAATGTGGTATCCTGTAGCCCAATGCGTTGACGGAGAGGGTTTTGCCCGCCGCGTCGCCGGCAAGAGAGGGAAGGTCATGGGCTGCAAGCCTTCCTGCGGTGACAAGGGCCAAGCGTTCACTCCCGAGCAGCGACCTCAACGGGCACGCGGCCAGCGGCGGCGATGTCCCCAGTAGGGAAGCCGTGAGCCTCGCGATAAGGGGCGCAGAGTGGGCACGGCGGGCTAGACATCCGCCGCGTCAAACAAGGTGGTACCGCGGAATTCAACCGTCCTTGGGCAATGTACATGCCCGAGGGCGGTTTTTTGTTACCGAACCGGGCCGCGTTTTCACAACGCCAGGCGGCGGCAGTCGTCCCGGCGAGCGGGGAGCGCGAGAGACGAAAGGGAAGACATGAGTCTGATTGATGATCTGGTCAAACTCGAGGAAGAGGCCAAGGAGCTCGTCGCAGGCGCCGACGACGCAGCCAAGCTCGAGGCTGCGCGCGTTGAGCTGCTCGGCCGCAAGGGCCGCATCACCGGCCTGATGCGCATGATGGGCAAGCTCGCCCCCGAGGATCGTCCCGTGATGGGCAAGCGCGCCAACGAGATGCGCCAGCTGATTGAGGGCATGCTCGACGAGCGCAACACCGAGATGAAGGCCGCCGCCCTCAAGCGCGCACTGGAGCACGACGCCGTCGACATCACGCTGCCGGGCATCCGTCCGCAGATCGGTCACCAGCACCTGATCAAGCAGATCATCGAGGAGGCCGAGGACATCTTCTGCGGCATCGGCTACACCGTCGAGTCCGGCCCCATGGTCGACACCTCCTACTACAACTTCACCGCGCTCAACGCGCCCATGGATCACCCGAGCCGCTCGGCCCGCGATACCTTCTACGTGGTCGACAACAACCCCGGCAGCGTCGCGCACCCCGAGGCTCACGCCCACGGCGAGTCCGACGTGCTGCTGCGCACCCAGACTTCGGGCGTGCAGATCCACACTATGGAGTCGCAGAAGCCGCCCATCTACATGATCTGCCCGGGCACCGTCTATCGTCCCGACACGGCCGACGCCTGCCACCTGCCGCAGTTCAACCAGATCGAGGGCCTGGTCGTCGACGAGGGTATCACCTTTGGCGACCTCAAGGGCACGCTCGACTACTTTGTTAAGTGCATGTTTGGCGAGGATCGCAAGACGCGTTACCGCCCGCACTTCTTCCCCTTCACCGAGCCCAGCTGTGAGGTGGACGTGAGCTGCCACGTCTGCGGCGGCAAGGGCTGCAACTTCTGCAAGCACAGCGGTTGGATCGAGATCCTGGGCTGCGGCATGGTCGACCCCAACGTCCTGATCAACTGCGGCATCGACCCCGAGAAGTACACCGGCTTCGCCTTTGGCATTGGCGCCGAGCGCGTCGCGGCCCTGCGCTACGACCTGCCGGACCTGCGAACGCTGATGACGGGCGATATGCGCTTCTTAAATCAGTTCTAGTCCCGGCGGCTTTCCCAAGCACCGCACCTTGCCTTTCAATCGTCGGTTGCGTACCTAAGTACGCGGCCCTCCTCTTTCAAGGCAATCTGCGGCACTTGGAAAACCCGTCTCCGTTGCAGTTTTCCGGCTCAAAGCCGCATTTATGAAAGGCTGTCTCTTATACA
>CAUDCB010000214.1 GCA_958447915.1 uncultured Collinsella sp.
GCGACGGAACGGCCACGCTCTCGACCGTGCCGTCGCAGGTAATAAACTGTCCGTCGATAGCGATGGCAGGCACACTCGGGCGGTCGTCAGACATAAAGATCTCGACGACATCGCTTGGCGAGGTCAAAAAGGCGCGAGCTTGAATGGTGTGCGGCGCGATGGGCACGCAAACCATACCCGTGTAATCGGGGCTTACGATGGGACCACCGGCTGAAAGCGCATAGCCGGTGGAGCCGGTCGCCGTCGATACGACCACACCGTCGCCACGCAAGCGGTCGATATGGTGGCCCGACACGGTGATGTCGAACTCGACCATATCGGAAAGCGGCCCGCGCGTAAGCGCCATGTCGTTGAGGGCAAAAGAACGCACGACATCCTTGGTGCCGTCCTCGCGCACGGAAACGATATCTGCGGCGATGGTGGCGCGACGGCTCACGTGGAGCTCACCGGACAGGGCATCGCTCACAACCTGCAAAACGTCGCGTTCCTCGGGACTGGCCGCCGTCAAAAAGCCCAGGTGACCATAGGAAAGACCCAAAATGGGAATCTCACGGTAGTTGAGAATGCGGGCGGCGCGCAGCAGCGTGCCGTCGCCGCCGAGCGTAATGACCAGGTCGGCATCGTCAACATCGGGCGTGCTCTGAATCTTGGAGCGCTGGTCGGCCGCCCATGCGACCTCGTAGCCCTGGCGCGTCAGCCAGAGCTCGAGCATCAGGCCGCTCTCGACCGCCTCTTGCTTGTAGTAATTGGGAACCAGAAAGACCTTCATAGCGTTGCCGCTTTCTCGCTCAAAGCCGATACCTGGGCTTGCAGCTCGTCATTCGAGCGCTCGCCGGGGGCAAACCTCGTGCCGTACAGGAAAAACTCAACGTTGCCCTTGGCGCCATGGATGGGCGACACGCACGCATCGACCGGGAACAATCCCTTCGCGGCAAACAGCTCGATGACCGCAACGAGCGTGTCGACACGCACGGCGGGGTCGGTCACGATACCGCCCTCGCCCACCAGCGCCGCCGGAGCCTCAAACTGCGGCTTTACCAGCGTACAAAACGAACCCATAGGCGTCAGGCAAGCCAGCACCGCATCGATGATGTTCGCGATGCTGGTAAACGACACGTCGCACACAGCCAAGTCGATAGCGCTCTCACAGCCGAGTTCGGGCAGCTGCGTCACGTTGGTGCGCTCATGGAGCGTCACGCGATCGTCTTGGCGCAGCGACCAATCAAACTGGGCACGACCCACGTCGACCGAAACGACCGTGGCGGCACCGCGCTTGAGCAGGCAATCGGTAAAGCCGCCGGTAGAGCAGCCTACGTCCAGGCAGGCAAGGCCCGTGGGATCGATACAAAACGCATCGAGCGCACCCTCAAGCTTAAGGCCGCCGCGCCCAACGTACGGAATGCGCCCCTTAACGTGCAGCGGCAGGCCCGGCGTCACCTTGAGCCCCGGAGAGGTCAAACGCTCACCGCCGCTCGAAACCAACCCGGCCATAAGAGTGCGAAGGGCATCCGCGCGATCGGCGCAGATGCCCTGTGAAATCAGTTCGTCATCGAGACGCACGCGTTTCATGAATGCCATCAACCATTCGTATCCGGGGATGCAGCCTGCCTATCTTGGGACTCGTTTGCCGCATCCTCATCGTATTCCTGCTCGAGCTTGTCGGCCTCACGCGGCGTCAGCTCAAACTTGTCGACCATATCGACCGCACGGGAGCCAAGCTCAATCGCCTCGTCAAACAAATCGAGCGAACGCTCCAGGGACGTATCCTTGGAGCGAACGGTGGCGATGATCTGGTCCAGGCGATCCGAGATCTCATCGAAGTTGCGGACGGAACCCTCTGGCATGGCTACTCCTCGACGGAGTCGGCCTCGACGGCCTCAGCAGCGTCCGCATCCTCGGCAAGTACACCGGCGGCAGCCTGAGCGGCAGCGACCTTGGCGGCCGCCTCGGCAGCCTGTGCCTCCTCGCGAGCGCGATCCTCGGCCAGCAGCTCTTGGTACAGGTCCTCGCCCGGCAGCTCCTCGCTGCGAGCGATCTTGCCCAGCACGCCGTTGACAAACGATGCGGACTGGTCGGTACCATAAGCCTTAGCAATCTCGACAGCCTCGTTGATCACGATAGCGTCCGAGACCTCTTCGTCGGTGAGGAAGCGCATCTCGTAGACGGCGATACGCAGCAGGTTGCGGTCGGCGCCGGGCATGCGCATAAGATCCCAGTTCTTGGCTACGGCGCGCAGGGCACAGTCGATGCGATCGATATGCTCGTAGGCACCGCGACAAAGCTCCAGCGCATAGGGGTCGAGGGGACCCTTCGAGATCAGGAAATCGCCCTCGAGGACGCGCTCGAGCGGGCTGTCCGTGGCCTCGGCCTGGAACAGCAGCTGCAGCGCCTGACTGCGGGCAAGCGTACGCCCGCGATAAACCTTAAGGCTCAAAGGTTACTCCTTGGGGAAAACGAGGCCGTCGATGCAAACGTCAACGCGCTCGACCTCGACGCCCACCTGGGCATCGATGGCGGCAACCACGGCTGCGCGAAGGGCCTCGGCGAGTTTCTTGAACGGATAGCCAAAGAACACCACGACACGCACGGTGAGTGCGAGCTTGTCGCCGACGACCTCGGCCTCGACCGCCGGCTCGGAAGCCGGGGCCTTGGACGAGAGCATCATGGAGACAAGGTTGGTGGCAAGGTCCTTGACGCCAACGGAGGCGATGCCCTCGACATCCGACACGGCGCGCGAGACGATGGCGGTCAGAACATCGGGCGAAATGCCGATGCCGTCAATCTTGATTTCCTGGGGCATGAGTCCTCCTAGAAGAGTTGGTTGCTAGACGCGGGAGACGAACTTGCCGTCGCGGGTGTCAACCTTGATGACCTCGCCCTCGTTGAGGTACATGGGGACCTGGATGACAGCGCCGGTGTCGATCGTGGCCGGCTTGGTGGAACCCTGGACGGTGTCGCCCTTAAAGCCCGGGTCGGTCTGGACGATGGTGGTCTCGATGAA
The DNA here is from genome assembly GCA_958447915.1 of uncultured Collinsella sp. Lineage (GTDB taxonomy): Bacteria > Actinomycetota > Coriobacteriia > Coriobacteriales > Coriobacteriaceae > Collinsella. The sequence continues at coordinate 3,002 of CAUDCB010000214.1, forward strand.
CATCGGCGGGGTCACGCCCATGAGCTCATCGTCGGCGAAGAGCAGCTGGCAGATGTCGTTCTCGCGCAGCCACTTGGAGTTCTCGCCCACCATGTCCTCGGGAACGGGAACCTGCTCATAGGACTCGTTGTCCATGAAGATGTAGTCGGTGCCATCGTTGTAGAGGTACTGGAACTCACGGGTGGTGAGCATGACGCTCTCGAACTTGGTGCCGGCGTTGCAGGTGTTCTCGACGACGCGGCCGCTCTTGATGTCGCGGGTCTTGTAGCGCACAAACGCGCCGCCCTTGCCCGGCTTGACATGCTGGAACTCGACGATGGTGTAAACCTTGTCCTTAATGCGGAGACCGAGGCCGTTCTTGAAGTCGGCGGTAGAAATGGTAGGCATAGCGACCTTTCTTGTTATGGGCAGAACGCACAAGCGTCCAAATTACATAC
>CAUDCB010000215.1 GCA_958447915.1 uncultured Collinsella sp.
CCGCAAAGGCGAGCACGCCCGCACGAGCACACGACCCGATCGCGGCGTTCCATGCCGGCCAATTAAAGCACAGCAGCATCACGACAAGCCAGATGATAGGCACAAGAGCCAGCAAAAATGCGGCGACGTCCATGGGTAAAAGCTCCTTGGTACCGCGAGGGCGGCATCGGGGGGGGGTCATAAAACTTCAACAGAATACCGCACGCTTACCGACAAATTGCTGCCGCCTGCCGAATATATTGAACAACCTGTTCAAAAACACGAATCGATACCACCGCGGCTATACTAGAGCACAGCAATAGAAAGGAATCGCCTTGAGCATCACGCCCCTCGATAGCATCCGCCGCACCATCGCCCGCCGCAACGGCGTCACCGACCCCACCGTATCGGGCGGGGTGCACGGGCAGGGCGGACGCATCGAGAACGGCCTGTTCCCCGCATCGCACACCGCCGAGGAGCTCGCACGAATCCAAGAGCTAAGCCAGCGTAACGCCGGCGGTCCCGACAGCAGCCAGGCCACACGCCGTCGCCGCGAGCGCGATCGCCAGCCCGGCCCCATCCACCGCATGGTCAATGCCTGGTGGAACCGCCTGCTCGGAGCCGTCTACGGCGGCGGCTTCTCCACGCAAGAAGCCGAGTACGAAGATCACGCCACCCGTCGCGACTATCTTTGGAATACCCTGGGCATCGCCGTATGGGGCATGGCGTTTCCCCTGCTCACCATCGTGTCCACGCAGCTCGTAGGCGCCGAGGAGGCCGGCAAGTTCTCCATCGCCTTTGTCACCGGCACGCTCATCATGATCGCGTGCAACTACGGCGTGCGCAATTTCCAGGTCTCGGATATCGACGAGAAAACCTCCTTCGCCTCCTACCAGCTCAACCGCTGGCTTTGCGGAGCGCTCGCGCTGGCATGTGGACTGGTATACAGCAGCGCCCGCGGCTATGACGCGCAGATGGCCACGATTGGCCTGGGCGTCTACCTGTATAAGGTGATCGACGGCATCGCCGACGTGTACGAGGGCCGCCTGCAGCAGGCCGACAAGCTCTATTTGGCCGGCATGAGCCAAACGCTGCGTTCCGCCGGCGTCATCGCGGTCTTTAGCGTGGCACTGTTCCTCACGCGCAGCATGCCCATCGCGGCCATGGCCATGGGCATCGCCGCGATTGCCTCGCTCGTGCTGGTCACCGCCCCGCTCGCCCTGCTCGAGACCGAAAAATCGCGTCACGTGAGCCTGCGCGAGGCTGGCCACCTGTTTATCCAGTGTGCCCCGCTCTTTGGCGCGCTGTTCCTGTTCAACCTTATCGAGAGCATGCCCAAGTTCGTGATGGAGGGCACGCTGGCCTACAAGTATCAGCTGTACTTTAATGCACTGTTCTTTCCGGCGCAGGCTATTTTGTTGAGCATTGGATTTGTCTATAAACCGCAGCTCCTGCGTCTGTCGAGCATTTGGGCGAATCCGCGTAAGCGTCGCCGCTTTGACCTGATTATTGTTGCCGTTATGGCACTGATCGTAGTCATTACCGGAGCATGCGCCGCATTTATGGCAGGCCCCGGCATCCCCATCATGAGCTTTATGTATGGCCTTAACTTTGAGCGCTACCGCACGCTGGCGCTACTGATGGTTGTCGCCGGCGGCGTCACCGCGGCAATCGACTTTATCTACGCCATCATCACGGTGTTGCGCCACGCCGGCCACGTCACCAAGATCTACCTGATCTGCTTCGCCGTAAGCGTGGTGCTGCCGGTGATCCTGATTAAGCTGCTGGGTCTGATGGGCGCCGTGGTGAGCTACCTTGCGGTCATGGCCCTACTCCTGGTGCTGCTGATTATCGAGTACGCCCACATCCGCCAGCGCATCGAACGCGACCGCAACCCATACGGCGCCTAATTAGCTGCCCCCGGTACCGGAATTTGCGATGGAATCACCCCGGCTGGGGTCTCGTTGCGGACGATTTGCGACACGCAGAACTAAGTGAGTAGACTTTTGCCGAATCCCTGACTACACCGGCAAAACACAAGTCAATGACCAGCGGTTTTGTTGAGGCAAATTTGCCGGCTGCTCGGCATTTCCAAAAAAGCCTACTCACTTAGCCAGCGGGCAGCCAAAAAAGAACCGTCGCGACGTCGTTTGACTCCGTTGCGACGGTTTTTCGAGCATTTTCGCGCTGCCGAGGACGCAGACGCTCCTCATTTCTAGCGCTTACCGAGCAAGAAGGCGCTACTCTCCGAAAGTAGTCAAAAAAGCCCCGTCCCAAATTAGCTACCCTTTGCGCCGTTATTCCCCGGGGCGAATATTCGCGTAGAACTCAGCCCCATCATCGAGCCGCAGGATCCCGACGCGGCCGAACTCGGAGCCCGTGGCGGCGGCGCAGTCGATGTCGATGCGATCGGGCACACCGGCGGTATCCTCGCCGCCCAGACGCACAATCTGCCCGCGACCCGACTCCTCATCGAGCCCCGCCAGGCCGCCCACCTCGCAATAACGCCCAAGCGACACCGTGGGTGTGTGGCCGCTCACCACGACCGGGCCCTTGCCCTCGGCAGAAAGCAGCCCCGTCGACGCATCCCAGTAGCCATGACGAATCCACAGCAAGTCATCGGACGACTGCACCGCAAGCATCTGCTGTAGTAGCTCGCGATCGGCGCTAACCGCTCCGGCACCATCGGCACAATCAACCCCATGTTCAAGCAAAAACGCCCGCGCCGCCTCGGTCTGGATGCCGGCATGTACCAGCAGGTACGGGCGCTCGTCAGTCTCGGCCACCGCGTAGAGCGGCAGCGTCGCCATCCAACGCACGAGCTCCTCGTACGCCTCAAATTCCATATCGTTGAGCTGCTGACGGGTAGTCCAACCGCCGTTGATATCCCATGTCTCGGCATCGAGCGGATCCTGGCCAATGATGGCATCGAGCATGATCTGCTCGTGATTGCCCTTGAGCACGCGAGCGTTGGGCAGCGAGCGCACGAGCTTAATAACGCCGACCGGATCGGGCCCGCGATCGATCATGTCACCCAGCACGTACAGCGTATCACCGGACGCCAGCGAAATCTTGGACAGGGCCTCGTCAAGCGCACGCACGTGCCCGTGAGCATCGGATGTCACATAGATCGCCATGGAACGCCTCTCTTTACATTGCGGCCGAAGCCCGGAGCCGCAACTAAAACTTCAAGTTGAACTTAAACGTTATCCATTGTACTCCGTTGCAATAAAGCTGGAAAGGGTTGCATACCGTCAACGGTCGCCAGCGCACGCCTGCCAACCCGGACCGCTCACGCCACGCCGTCTGGCCCAGCGCCCCGACCAGCGCCGCCCGCGCCCCGGCCTCGTGTCGAAAATGCGCACGCCCGCAATCCAACCCCATAAACCCACCATCTTTGGGTACAAATAACCGCAGACAACTG
>CAUDCB010000216.1 GCA_958447915.1 uncultured Collinsella sp.
ACATAGCATGTCGGAGTGGCTGAATTGGCAGACGCGCTAGCTTGAGGTGCAAGTGACCGCTTTTTGGTCATGCGGGTTCAAGTACCGCCTCCGACACCATCGCATTTGAGAAGCCTCTTCGGAGGCTTTTTTTGTTACCGATAGACGGTGGGGTCCACGATGGAAACGCTTGAACGCAACGAGTGGGCAGATGTTGCCCAACTAGTCGAGATCACGAGCGATGCTGTCATCATCTGCGAACTCGACGGAACCATTCTGCATGTGAATAATCGCTTACTTGGCTTGATGTGCGAGGAACGCGCCGATGTCATCGGTGGAGACGTTAAAGACGTCCTGTACTCGTCCGCTTTTGAACGTGCGACGGAACATCGTCTGCCATTTGAAACTGATGGCTCAGAGAACGAACTGATGCTCAAGCTGAGTGATGGCTCTTTTATCCCCGTCTTGGTTCGCGCGGGCTCCGTAACGCCTCCACGCATCTTTGGGCGCCGCGCACCACGTGTCCTAGTGGCGCTTCACAGTATCGAGGAACAGTATTCTCACGACCGTCAACTTAAGCGTGCGTTATCGGAGCTTAGAGTGGCGAACAAGCGTCTCTCTGGCACGCTCTCGGTCATTATGAGCACTGTGGGCTCCGATGAGTTACCCAGCCTGCTTGATACTGTTTTGAACCAGCTTGTAGGAACGCTCGATGCTTCGGGTGCCGCTATCTATTTTTCTGAGAGCGGCGGTTTTAAGCTACGCGGTGTTTCCAAGGAGCTGTACGACAGCTACCTGCCCGAGTTCTTGCCGTATGGCGCTGGTATTCCGACGTATGTTCTTCGGGAGTCGCGTGCTTGTCGCTTGTCGATTCAACAGGACCTTGAGGGCGATAGGGCCGCCTCCGGTATGTTCATGGACCTGGACAATCGTTCTAAGCACCTGTTGCGCGTGCAGGATATGCCTCCGTACCGCAGCGAGATCTGTCTTCCCGTTTTTTACGGTACGCAGATCCTTGGCGTGCTGGAAGTTGGATGGAAACGCCCTCAGGCACCGCTCGCCTATGACGTTAATGTACTCGAGGTCATTTGCGATTACCTGTCTATCCAGCTGGTCGGCATGGCATCGAGCCTTCGCTCTCGTCGTACGGCCGAGCTTGGCCGCTCGCTCAATGTCTTACGTGATGAGTTGTTTACCTTTCTAGACGATTCCGCCGCGGCTACCCAGGCGGTATCGTCCGAGATCTGCAATATGCTCAACTGCCATTTTTGTCCTGTTGAGTATGACGCCAGTCTGGACTCCTACGTCATAGATTTTGAAGGCGGCAGTCGCGTTGCTTTGCCGGACGATCCCGAGAAGCTTTTCTTTTCCACGACGGCGCCGGCGGCACGTCTGGGGGCTGGCCCTGATGGCTTTGAGGCATCTGTTTTGGGCGGCACGAGTGCCGAGGACCTTAAACACGTCCGTATAACTCGCGTTGACGAATCGATGCCTATGGGAGGCTGGCTTAGGGCGCATGGTCTGCCTTGTCAAGGTCTCTACGTCGACTCCGGCATCGAGGCGGGGCGTCCGCGCTCTGAGGGTGATGGCAAGCACAGTAACGACGCGATTGTTCCTGCTTCTGTTGCGAAGAGCCCGACTACGCGCGCGCTGCTGCTTCGTGATGGTAGCCAAGAGCCGATTGATGACCTTGAATATGACTACTTGGTGCACTTGGCGCATGACTTTGAACTGATCTACGAAGGCGAATCTCAAAAGCGCGAGGAGCGCCATATCGCTCAGACCCTCCAGATCGGCATGAGAAATTCCCTGGGGGATGTTCCGGGTATCGCAACCGATTCGGTGTACCTGTCGGCCACGAATTCGGCGTTGGTCGGCGGCGATTTCTATACGCTCATCCGTCTTCCCGACGACTGCGCCGTCATGATTCTGGGTGATGTGTCTGGCAAAGGCATTGAGGCCGCATCGATGTCCGCGCTCGTCAAGACGGCCCTGACGGCATATGCTTGGGAGGGCGCTGGACCGGCCCGCATGGCACGCTCCCTTAACAGCATGCTCATGGGCTTTTCGAGGGTCGAGACGTTCGTGACAGCCTTTATCGCCAAGATTGACCTTAAAGCCGGACGCGCAACGTATTGTTCGGCGGGCCATCCTCCGACCATGGTCATCAGGCCAGAGTCGATGCCGCTGGGTGGCGGCGAGGCCCGTGGGGGAGAGGTTGAGCTGCTTGGGTGCCAATCGGGCGTAATCGGTGCCTTTGAGAGCATGGTGTACGAGACAGGCGTGTTTACGTTCGCCCCCGGCGACATGCTCTTCATGTATACGGATGGAACGATTGAGGCCCGCGACCGCACCGGAGCGTTCTTTGGCGAGCAGCGCTTGCGCGACCTTCTGCTTTCTGTTTCGGGGGAGGGCGTGTCGGGCATTTGCGGCAAGGTCTTGGGCGAGCTTGACCGATTTACCGAATCGGCGCTGGACGATGACATTGCATTGGTGTCCCTTGAGTTTTTACGGGGTCGTTCATAGACGACGCTGGGCGGGCTGAATCCGTACGGCTGGGGAAACGAATGCATCGAGTGGGCTTTTTTGGGGAACCATGGTCGTATGAATGAGTGGAATGACATAGCGGTTTTGACGCCACCAGGCGATATCGACATCGCCACGGTGCCTGCGTTGCGTCGGCGGTTGGATGCTTTGATTGGCCGCGGCGTGCGTCGTGTCGTCATCAACTGTCAGGCTGTTAGCTTTATCGATTCGACGGGCTTGGCATTCCTGCTTACGCGCGCTCGTGAGCTCATGAGGCGAGAAGGCCTGCTTTCGCTCGTCAATGCATCAGGTGAAGTTGTTCGCTTTTTGGAGATTGCTCGTCTTGTCGATATCCTTCATGTCGCGGGGCCGGCACGGGAGTCTATTCCCGCTATTCCGGTGGGGGAGCTGCCTCGCTGGAGTAAGAGCGTCGAGGTCCGTCAGGGTATCGAGAATCTTCCATACTACCGACATCGCATCGCCGAACTCCTTGAATCGCTTCCGTTGCGCCGTGACGAGCGCTACGATGTCGCATTGGCGTCGGGGGAGGCGCTGGGTAATGCCTATGACCATGCGGGCGGTATCGGGTGCGTCCTGACGGTTCAAGCCTATGGCGATCGCGTTGTGGTTGAGGTGCTTGATCGAGGTGCCGGCTATTCTATCGATGAAACGAGCGAGCCGGTTGCATCTGAGGAACGCGGCCGTGGTATCAAGCTTATGCGTATGCTCGTCGATAACGTGGAGGTTGCTCGTCGTACGGACGGCGCCGGCACGCGCGTGCAGATGGTGAAGCTGTTTAGCGGAGCGCTGGAATCGTGTGCCTAGCCAATCGC
>CAUDCB010000217.1 GCA_958447915.1 uncultured Collinsella sp.
CAGATACGCAGCGTTAGGGTAACACAAGCGCAACCACCTGGAACTTAGTCATTGGACGTTGTTAATTGCCCAGTCATCAGGAACACTCTTCCTCAAAAGCGCCTTGAAATATCGCGCTAGAGGAGTGAAACCGTGGCATCCGGAATAGCTGCGCCACGAATCGCGCCCATCTACTACGTTTACCCCCGGGTCCCTGACCATACCCTTGTTTTTTCAAAACAACGAGTCTGCTACCTGCGGTTTTAATATCGTACTTTTTGTCATGGTTCGGGATATGCGTCCAAACGTAGGAGATGGGCCCAATTCGTGGCGGACGGTATCACGCCACCCCTCCACGAGACAAAAATGATCCGTTTTCCTCCGTCCCCAAGGGACAATTTTCAAAACTATGCCGGATTACGGGGCCCGAATGATGCAAGCCAACCATACCCTGCATTTTCAAGAAACAATAAACCGTCTACCTGCGGTTTTAATTTCGCTATTGGCGCCATGGTCGCCAGTTGGCAATTCAGCCCCGTAATCCGGTATAGTTGCAATTTGGTAGCATTTTCCAGCAAACCAAACCGTCTCGCCAAACAAAAAAGCCCGACCTCCGCATAGGAGATCGGACTTTCAAGACTCAGTTTAACCAAGTCTGCGCGGTCAAATGACCCGCAGATTACATCTGCTCGGGGGCAGAAACGCCAACGAGGGTGAGCACCAGAGCGAGCGTCACGCGGACGGCGTCGCAAGCGGCCAGACGGGCGCGCGAAAGCTCGGGGTCGACGGGACGGCCCTCGCTCGGCAGAACCTGGCAGGCAGCATAGAAGCTGTGGAAGTCGCCGGCGAGCTCCTCGGCAAAGTGCGTCAGACGGAACGGAGCGCGGTCGCGAGCGCAGCTGGCGATGAGGTCGGTGAGCTCGTTGAGCTTACGCGAAAGGGCGAGCTCAGTCGGGTCGGTCAGCAGTGAGTAATCGACGTTCTCGCCGATGGCCTTGGCGGCGACGGCCTTCATGCCCATCTCGTCAGCCTGCTCGGGCGTGACGTCGGCGGCACGGCGCAGGATGGAGCACACGCGGGCGTGAGCGTACTGCACGTAGTACACCGGGTTGGAGTTATCGCGCTTCTTAACGGCCTCGATATCGAAGTCGACCATCTGGTTGGAGCTCTTGGAGATGAGCGTGTAACGAGCGGCGTCGGAGCCGACCTCGTCGACGAGCTCCTGCAGGGTCACCATGGTGCCCTTGCGCTTGGACATACGGACGGGCTTGCCGTTACGCAGCAGGTTGACGAGCTGGCCCAGCAGAACCTCAAACTTGCCGGGATAGCCAAGAGCGTCGCAGACGCAGCGGACGCGCTCGATGTAGCCGTGGTGATCGGCGCCCCAGATGTCGATGACGTGGTCGACGCGCTGGAACTTGTCCCAGTGATAGGCAACGTCGGAGGCGAAGTAGGTGTACTCGCCGTCGGACTTGATCAGGACGCGGTCCTTGTCGTCGCCCAGATCGGTGGAGCGGAACCACAGGGCACCGTCCTTGGTGTAGAGGTAGCCCATCTTGTCGAGCTTCTCAAAAGCGCGGTCGACGGCAGAGGTGCCGGCGGTCTCGCCCTCGGTGTCCTTCACGTACAGCGAGCGCTCGGAGTACCAGCGATCGAAGTCGCAGTTGACGGCGTGGCAGAGGTCGCGCATGTTGTCGACCATCTTCACATAGCCGCGCTCACGGAAGCTCTCCATGCGCTCCTGCGGATCGGCGTCGACCCACTTGTCGCCGTCGGTGCGCCAGAACTCGGCAGCCTCATCGATGATGTAGTCGCCGCCGTAGGAGTCCTTGCCCAGGGTCTCGGCAAAGTTGTCCTGATACGGATGGGTCTCGGGATGCTCGTCGTTCTCATCGGCAACGAAGGCGTCGCGATCGGCGATCAGCAGCTTGTGAGCCTCGTCGATATCCACGCCCTGCTTGGCGATGATGTCGGCAAGCTGCATATAGCGCGTGCTGATGGAGTTGCCGAAGGTGTTCATCTGCGAGCCGTGGTCATTGATGTAGAACTCACGCTGAATGTCGTAACCGGCGTGGTCCATAACACGGCAGAGGGAGTCGCCCAGCGCGGCCCAGCGGCCGTGACCAATGTGCATGGGGCCGACGGGGTTGGCGGAGACGAACTCGACCTGGGTCTTCAGGCCGCCACCGACGTTGGACTTAGCGAAGTCCATACCCTTCTCGCGGGCCTCGCCAAAGATGGCGTTCTTGACGGCAACGGAGAGGTAGAAGTTGATGAAGCCAGGACCGGCGATCTCGACCTTCTCGATCGCGGGATCCTCGGGCATATGGGCGACGACGGCCTCGGCGATCTTGCGCGGGGCACAGTGAGCCAGCTTGGCGGACTTCAGGGCCATGGTGGAGGTCCACTCGCCATGAGAAGTGTCAGCCGGTCGCTCGATGGCGCAATCGTCAAGTTCAAATGCGGAAAGGTCGCCGGCCTCCTGGGCCGCAGCAAGCGCAGCGCGTACCAGCTCTTCAATCTTCTCGGGCATAGATCCTCCTTGTGTTAAAGCCCCCGAGCTCTTGGTCACTCGTAGGGCAAAAGCCAGAGTTTGTAGCACTCTATCACAAGCGGTAGCTACTGTCGCAGGGTAAAGTCAATCGATATTGCATATGCACAAAATTGACTACAGTTCGCGCGAGGCCGCTCAAAGATGGCGGTCTGCCTGCTGATTGTGCACCCGCTGAAAATGCATAAACATGTGCATAAGCCGTTCGGAGTATCGAATACTCTTACCTATCGGAGTTGTGTGCTTTTCCTGCATAAAGTAAGGGTTTGCGCACGTCAGCGTGGTATTCTAGACATACGTAAATTCGTATAAGTTGGAGGTAGCATGTTCTCAATCGGTCAACACGTCATTCATCCGGGTCAGGGAGTCTGCACCGTCGTCGGTTTTAGGGACGACACACCGCAGCCCATGCTGTTGCTCGAGACCAAGCAGGGACATGCGCAGACGATCCTCATGTACCCCGTGGCGCAGGCCGATCGTTTGCATGCCGCCATCTCCCAGCAAGATGCCGAGCACCTGCTGAGCCACTACGACGAGTTGGAGTGCGACACCTTTACCGAGCGCAACAGCTCGCTCGAGGAGACGCACTTTAAGCAGCAGCTCAAGCTGGGCGCGCCCGAGACGGTCCGCGTGGCAAAAACCATGATGCACCGTATTCGCCAGGCCGAGGAAGCAGATAAAAAGCCCAGCTCTTACTACATGCGCGTACTCAAGGAAGCCAAGCGCCGCTCCATCGAGGAGTTCGCCGTGGCCCTGGGCGTCACCGAGGAGGACGCCGAAGCCCGCCTAGCCCAAGCCGCCCTCAAC
>CAUDCB010000218.1 GCA_958447915.1 uncultured Collinsella sp.
TACACACGCTGGAAAAACTTGGGGAAGGTCACGCCCAGCGCACCAAAGACAAAGGTGATGGCGGCCGTGGCGATAAAGGCGGTGTTAATGGTAGGCAGGTCGTAGTTGGCGAGACCAAACGACGCGGTCAGGCCAAAGGTACTCGCAAAGATTACGTAGCCCACAAGGGACAGACCCACGGACTGCTTGCCCGCAGCAGCCGACATCATGACCATGCCGACGATGGTCAAAATAAACGAGCCAAAGACCAGCGGTAGGGCGGCGCCGCTCATCATCATGCGCGCAAACGACATGGTGCTCGTAAAGTAGGCACCGGCGCCCATGGCGCAAAAGCCCAAGAAGATCAGGGCAGACATGGCGAGATTGTACGCGCGCGGCGACATCTCCTTGGCGCGGCTTGCGCCGGTCTCGACGGGGCCGTTCTGATAGCCCTGGATATCGTTCATAATTTCGTCCTTTCAAAAAGCACCGCGACGGCGCCGTAGCTGACAAGTTTCCTGCCATTGTACCCGAACGCCACGCGTTCTTACCTGCGACGGTCGCTCTCGAGCGTTCGGTCGAATGCCCACACCCACCAACGCATCAGATGGGCCTGCAAACCATCCGGTCGCTCGCGCGCCTGTTCTTCCAGATACAGTTCGGTCGCATGTCCGCCAAAACGAACCTTATAAGTCGCCGTACGGATGCCGTGGACCGTCAGGCCAAACCCGGTGGTGGAGATAATTTCGTCGATCGTAAAACAACGTCCGTCGACCCAGCAGACGGTGACCGGCACGACTTGTCCGCCCGCGAGGATGCGAGCCACGACGTCCACATACTGCTTATGTACGCGCCGAGTTTTGCCATCTGTCTGTCGATATTCCATGCCTCCCATTATCGAACGCATGTTTGCATGTTGTAAAGCGAACAGACTGTGGTTTTGGAGTGTTGTAGCAATCGCACGTGTCCTCATGGTGTGTTAGCAAAAAGAACACCCGTGGTCAACAGGGATAATATTCAATATTAGTGCCAAAAAATTCACTTCTCCCATCAGAACTCGGTAAAGAAACCCGCAGGAGGTGATACGATTTATCATGTTTTTGTAACGTGCCTGCAAACTTCGAGAAAGCCCATATATGGACGTAACGTTCTCAACCTTCCTCGGCCAACTTGTGTCGAACCCAGTCCTTGCCGTCACCGTGATCCTCGCGCTCGGCGCCATCTTCGTCAATGGATGGACCGACGCACCTAACGCCATCGCGACCTGCGTCACCACGCGTTGCATGCCCGCCCGCGCCGCCATTCTCATGAGTGCCGCATTCAACTTCCTCGGTGTGCTCATCATGACGCACTTTAACGCGAGCGTCGCCAACACCATCTCACATATCGTCGACTTTGGCGGAAACAGCACCATGGCGCTCGCCTGCCTGTGCGCGGCGCTGTTCTCCATCGTCGTCTACGGCGCCACAGCGTCGCGTTTTGGCATCCCCACCTCGCAAAGCCACAGCCTTATCGCCGGCCTGACCGGTGCCGCCATCGCCCTCGGCGGTGCGAGCAGCGTCAACGTCCACGAGTGGATGAAGGTCATCTACGGCCTGGCGCTCTCAATCGGCCTGGGCTTTGTCATGGGCTGGGTCCTGTGCAAGCTCGTCTCGATTCTTTTCGCTGCTGCCAACAGGCGACGTGCCAATGTCTTCTTTAAATACGCTCAGATCGCGAGCGCTGCGGCCATGAGCTTTATGCACGGCGCGCAGGATGGACAGAAGTTCATCGGCGTGCTCTTTTTAGGCGTAGCCTTTGCCAGCGGCCAGACGAGCGTCGGCGACGCCGGCATCCCCATCTGGATTATGCTGCTGTGCTCGGCCACTATGGGTATCGGCACCAGCGTGGGCGGCGAGCGCATCATCAAGTCCGTCGGCCAGAGCATGGTCAAGCTCGAGAAGTATCAGGGCTTCTCCGCCGACCTCGCAGGCGCCGCGAATCTGCTGCTTGCCACCCTTACCGGTATCCCTGTGTCCTCCACCCACATCAAGACCTGCGCCATCATGGGCGTCGGCGCCGTCAAGCGCCTTTCGGCCATCAACTTCGGCGTGGTCAAGGACATGATGTTCACCTGGTTCTTCACCTTCCCCGCCTGCGGACTCATCAGCTTTGTCATGGCCAAGCTGTTCATGATGTTCATCTAGCCAAACCGAGCGTCCATCCGGACCGTAATACCTCGCCCACCCGTCTTCGCCTCGAAAGGACCCACTCATGGCAAAGAAACCCGATTCGTTCTACTTTGACAACTACGTCGCCTGCGCCGACCTCGCCGTCCAGGCCGCCGAGCTGCTTACCAAGATTTTCGAGAACTTCGATCCCGCGAAGATTCACGATATGCTCGACAAGATGCACGCGATCGAGCATGCGGCCGACAAGAAGCACCATGAGCTTGAGGACGCCCTGCTCACGGCCTTTATCACCCCGCTTGAGCGCGAGGACCTGGACCTGATGAGCTGCTCGCTCGACACCGTGCTCGACCGTATCGAGGGCGTCGTGCAGCGCGTCTACTTCACCAACATCCAGAGCATCCATCCCGATGCCATCGTGATCGCCCACAAGGTGACCGACGCCTGCCGCGCCATGAAGGACCTGATGGTCGAGCTGCCCAACTACCGCAAGTCCAAAACGCTGCGCGAGCTGGTCATCCAGATCAACACCATCGAGTCCGAGGCCGACGAGCTCTACATCAACGCCATGCGCAACCTGCATGTCAACGGCAAGGATCCGCTCGAGGTCATCGCCTGGCGTGACGTCTACGCCTTCCTGGAGTACTGCGCTGACTGCTGCGAGAATGTGGCCGATGTTGTGGATTCGATTGTCATGAAGAACAGTTAATTGGGGGCACCCGTCCCACCGGCGAAGGCCCGGCACCTATTTGCTTTCTCACTCCGGCTGCATGGCAGAGTCGTTCGAAAGTAAATAGGTGTCGGGCCTTCGCCTTAGGTACCACCATTGGGAACCTTGGCTGATAGTTAGAATGCGATGGGGACTTGGCCGATGCGACCTTTTATGCCCGATTGGGCACTTTGGGGCTGTGATGGGCGTTTGACTGGATGGTGCTTTGGGTACCTTTTGTTTTACTTTGGATTGATTTGCTGACTTTGGAGGGTTTGGTTATGGGGTATTTGGATCTGGCTCGGTCTCGGTATTCTTGTCGTTCTTTTGAGGATCGTTCTGTTGAGCGGGCTGTGGTGGATGCCATTGTTGAGGCTGGGCGTATTGCTCCTTCTGCTTGTAATAATCATCCAGCCCGTGTGATGGTGTTGGATACGCCTGAGCTTCTGGAGAAGGCTGCTGCTTGTCAGCCTCGGTT
>CAUDCB010000219.1 GCA_958447915.1 uncultured Collinsella sp.
GTGTGGTACAGCCCTCGCTGCCGCTTGGCGAATCGGAGCCCGCGCCCGAGTCCGAGTCAGAGACGCCGGCTGCCGAGCAGGCTGCCCCTGCCGCCGCTGCGCCCGAGACCGCGCCCGCAGCTACCGAAGTCGCACCAGAGCCCAGCGATCGCCTGGCCGCCATGATGCGCCGCAGTGCCCGCCGTGAGGAAGCCTATGTACCCACTTCGCAGCTCCGCCGCTTTACCCTGCCCGATTCTGCGCCCATCATGCGCCGCGTCATGGGCTTTCTGTCCGACCAGGCCCGTACGCTCATCCATGCCGGCGTGTCGCGCGACCGTATCTGCATCGATCCCGGCCCGGGCTTTGGCAAGACGGCCAACGAAGACATCGTCATCCAGCGCGAGACCGCCAAGATGGCGTCGCTGGGCTATCCGCTCATGTGCGCCGTGTCGCGCAAGCGCTTTGTGGGTGCCGTCTCGGGCGTGACCGAGGCCGCCGCACGCGATGCCGCCACGTTTGGTGTGTGCCTGGGCGCCATCCAGGCCGGTGCCAACATCGTGCGCGTGCACGACGTCGCTGGCTTTGCGCAGTTCCTGAACGGTTACTGGGCTGTCGCCGAGCCGCAACCGCGCCGTGCGTTTGTGGCCGTGGGTTCCAACCTGGGGCATCGTTGCGACAACATCCGCGCCGCGCGCAACATGATTGCCGAGATTCCGCTTACCTGTGTGTCCAACTGCTCGCGCATCTACGAGAGCGAGCCGGCTTACGAGACACGCCAGGACATGTTTGCCAATGCCATCATCGAGATCAAGACCGAGCTGGCTCCGCTGGTGCTGCTTGACGAGCTCATGAAGGTTGAGGCCGAGTTGGGCCGTGACCGCTCCAAAAAGGCCAAGGCAAACGGCCCGCGCACCATCGACTTGGACCTGCTGTGGATGGACGGCGAGACCCACGGCGGCAAGAAGCTGCGCCTGCCGCATCCGCTGATCGGCGAGCGAGACTTTGTGCTGGTGCCGCTCGAGGACCTGATGCACGACCCGGCGCGGTTCTTCCGCTACAACGGTGTCGAGGTCAAGGAGCCCGAGGACCGCGTGGGCCATATCGTGGGCGAATTGGGGCGTATGTAGATGATTGAGATGAATGCTGTTGCCGCCGGTACCGAGCTCGACGCGGCGCGTGACGCGGGCCGCGAGGGTGCGTCCGCGGGCCGGTGCGCGTGGAGCGCGGGCGATGCATCGCTGACGTTTTCGCTGGTCGTGCGCCCCGATGTGAACATGCACGCCTTCCACGGTCTGCCGTTTGTGGCCGCAATAGGCATGATGGACGCGCTCGCGGGCACGGCCGCAACGCCGGGCCTGGGACTTGCCGGCAAGGTGGGCATCCAGTGGCCGAGTGACATCGTGTGCGGCGCGCCTGCGTTTGAGACGTCGCTCGCGCGCGTCGCCGTCAACGGCGGTGCCGGTGCCGCGGGCATGTTTGCCGCGGTGACGGTGGATATTGAGCGTTCGGCACTGGACGAGCTCGGCGTGGATATGGGCGACGAGGTGCTGGTCGAGGCATTGGCCGCGGCGGTGCTCGCTCGCGTTGACGCCTGGGCGGTTGCCGCCAACACACCACAGGGCGCTGCCGGCCCGCTGGCCCCGGTGCTGCGCGAGTACTTCGATATGGTGCCGCTGCTGGGTCGTCAGGTCGCGGCGGTGTCGCCCAACGGCCTGCCGCTCGCGGTCGGCGTGTTTGCGGGCCTGGACATCTGGGGTCGCGCGACCATTAAGGCTGACGCCGGTGAGCAAGAGTTTCCGCCCGAGGCCGTGCGCATTCGCGGTCTGTAGCGCGCGGCGCCCACAGCAAAAGATAGCGACGACAACAAAGCCCTTCTCGGCACGCACCGGGGAGGGTTTTCGCCTGTCTGGGGGAATGGTTCGCCAGCTTCCTATTCCTCAAAACTGAAAAAATTTCGATTTTGAGGAATAGGACCGACGCGTTGCCTAGTTCGCCGCTCGCGCTTGACTTAAGCCCTCGCCCTATCCCAGTTCCTGCATGCGGCGGTAGATTTCGCAGATGCCCTTGATGGTGAGCTGGCCGTCGACCACGTCGAAGGCATCGGTCGAACTGGCGACAATGCTGGCGAGGCCGCCCGTGGCGATAACGGTGGCGTCCTCGCGCCCCAGTTCGTGCTTCATGCGCGCGACCAGGCCCTCGGCCATGGCGGCGGCGCCCGTTACGGCGCCGACCTTGATGCACTCCTCGGTATCGTGGCCGATGGCGTGCTCGGGCGCCTCGAGCGGCACGCTGGCGAGCTTGGCGGCACGGGCGGCAAGCGCGTCCATGGAGATGCGGATGCCCGGTGCGATCGCTCCGCCAATGTAATAGCCGTCCTCGTCGATGACATCGATATTGGTTGCGGTGCCAAAGTCCACCACGATCGCCGGCGCGCCGTAGAAGGCCTCAGCCGCGACGGCGTTGGCGATGCGGTCGGCACCCACGGCCTGGGGGCGTGCCGCCCGTAGCTTGGTCACGGCCGCCGTCTGCGGGCCAATGACGACGGCATCTGCCGCGATGCGGTCGGCCACGGCGCACCACTCGCGCGAGAGCTGCGGCACCACGCCGGCAAAGGCGATCGCGTCGACCGCGCCGAGCGAGAAGTCGTACATCTTAAAGAAGCCCATCAGGCGCACGTGGATTTCGTCGGCGGTATAGGAGCGGTCGGTGGGCATACGCCACGACTGCACCAGCTCGTTTCCGTCAAACAGGCCCATGGCCGTCTGCGTGTTTCCCATATCGATAGCGAGCAGCATGTCTACTCCCGGTGTTGGCATAAAAGGACGCGCACCATTGTATACGCGCCGTCGACGGCGCTCGGCTGCGATTCGTTTACGGTGATAGGGGTTGAGGGGTTTAAATATGAAGGAATTATGCTCTACGAGATTTTCCTTGCCGTTTACCGAACTCCCGCGTAATATTCTTTCTTGCGCACATGAGGCGCCCAGCATTGCGGGGTGGAGCAGTCTGGTAGCTCGCCGGGCTCATAACCCGGAGGTCGTAGGTTCAAATCCTGCCCCCGCGACCAAGAACTTGCAGCTCGTCGGCCTAGCCGGCGAGCTTTTTTGTTATCTGAGGACCGTGTTTTCGGTCCAATTCTCGGCCTCCCAAACAAAATCTCGATCTGTAACAGCTAGACCCGATTTGGGCGGCTAGGTGTTACAGATTGAGATGTTTCGGCAGGACGTACTCCGTCATATCGATGGGGCGCTCCGTACACCCGAACACGTACATGTCGGTAAGGCGGGAACTAGGGAACTCTACTAGGGAACTAGGGAACTCTACTAGGGAACTAGGGAA
>CAUDCB010000220.1 GCA_958447915.1 uncultured Collinsella sp.
CGTCTGGACCTTGGTCTGGATACGCGCCTTAACGCTAAGGTCGGCCTGCTCTCGGGCGGCCAGCGCCAGGCACTCACCCTGCTGATGGCCACGCTCACCAAGCCGCGCCTGTTGCTGCTCGACGAGCACACGGCGGCCCTCGACCCCAAGACGGCATCAAAGGTGCTCAACCTGACCGAGGAGATCGTCGACGAGAACCACCTGACCACGCTCATGGTAACGCATAACATGAACGACGCCATCCGTCTGGGCAACCGTCTGATCATGATGCACGAGGGCCATGTGATCTACGACGTGGCAGGCGACGAAAAGAAGTCGCTCACCGTGGCCGACCTGCTGCAGAAGTTTGAGGAGGTCTCGGGCGGCGAGCTCGCCAACGACCGTATGCTACTGAGCTAAAACCTGCCAAAAAGGGACATGCCAAAAAGGGACAGGTTTATTTTGGCAGGTTTTATCTGCACAAACGTCAAAACCGCCGCAAAGGAGCAGATACCTTTGCGGCGGTTTTCGCTAACCCCCATATCGAGCACAGAAGCCCGTCCGAATTTGATCGGACGGGCTTCTTGATGGGTATCATGGTTGGACGATCATTAGGAGGTTTCCCTACATGGAATTGTTTGAGCCGATTCTTCATTTCTTTGCACAACGATGGGTCCACAACATCATCTGGGCAGGTATCTTGGCCATCGGCACCGCCGTTGCCGCCAAGGTCGCGTCCAAGACCCTGTACCACCTGCTCAACCGCGACGATAACCCACTCCCTTCATCAAGCATCTTCATCAACATCGCGCGCGCCGTCATTTGGATGATCGGCGGCAGCTTTATCCTCGACAACTGCTTTGGCATTAATGCAAACGCCCTCGTCGCCGCTCTTGGCGTCGGCGGCATCGCCATCTCGCTCGGCTTTCAGGACACGCTGTCAAACCTCATCGGTGGCATGCAGGTGACGTTTATGGGCATCATCAAACCCGGCGACAATATCGAGGTCGGCGGCGTGACGGGCGTGGTCCAAGATATCACCTGGCGCCATACGACCATCGAGGACGCCTGCGGGCAGACCATCATCGTCCCCAACTCAAATATCTCCAAGAACACGCTCGTGCACCTCATGCCCTTTGGGCGCGTTGCCGTGCCCGTTGCCGTAAAGGACACGTCCAAGTGGGCCTCGTTGGACGCGCTGGCAGATGAGCTCACCGACGCCACCAAGGCCGCGGTGCTTCCCATCTCTGGCTTTGACAAGGAGCCCTACGTGCTCTTTAGCGAGATCGGCGACTTTGGCATCAAGGGCAAAATCATCTTTATCGTCAGCGACGATAGCACCACCTTCACGGCAGCCGACGCCTGCATTCGCGCCATCGCTCCCATCATCGCCTAAAACCACCGCAAAGGGGACAGGCACCTTTGTGGTGGTTTCGCATCGTGGTACCATGGTTCATATCGTTGTTTAAACGACTAAGGGAGTAGACACCATGGAAGAGGCCTATCGTCAAGCACGCAAGCGCGGCGAGCAGGGACGCCGTCGCGCCATCAGCCAAAGCGAGCACCCGTACCTTACGGACCTCGATAGCCTCGTTGCCCAGCTCCCCTTAGGTCAGCGAGAGAGCGTCGGCCTAAGGGACATTCCGCTCGAAATGGTCGTCGGCACGGTTACCAAGGGCCGTCAGTCTGCCTTTTCGTGCAACTTTATGCCCCTGTTGCCATTTAGCACCGAGTTCGCCCGCAAGTGGTCCAACCTCTATGACATCCAGGTGACCGAGGGCTATCGCGACCCCATTATCGTCACCGAGTTCATGCATCGGTTCTACGTCCAGGAGGGCAACAAGCGCGTCAGCGTCCTCAAATTCCTGGACGCCCCGACGGTTTCGGCCAAGGTCACCCGCCTCTACCCCGGCACATGGGATTCCGTCGAAAGTCGCCTGTACGGAGAGTTCTGCGCGTTTTGGCGCGTCTGCCCCCTATACGAGATCGAGTTCTCGCGCGAGGGAAGCTATGAGACGCTCGCCAAGATGCTCGGTCAAAACCTTATCGAAAAATGGCCGCAGAAAAAGGTCGACTACCTGCGCCACACCTTCCTGCTCTTTAAGCGCGCCTACCTTCGCGCAGGCGGCGACCACCTGGACATTACGCCCGCCGACGCCATGCTCGTCTACCTCAATGTGTACAACCAGGACCGCCTGCTGGATACGCCGACGGATATCGTCGTAAACCGCCTGTGCAAGATTTGGCGTGAGCTGGTCATTGCCGGCAAAAATAACGAGGACAAGGTCGATCTTGTCGAAGTACCGAACGTCGATGAGGAAGAGTCGCCCGCTAAGTCCACCTCCGGCGTGCTCAACTTCTTTATGGGCAAGACCGTCTATTCGGCGGCCAACCCCCTGCGCATCGCCTTTATCCATGAATTCCCCTGCGCAACGTCGAGCTGGGACAGTCTGCACGACCAAGGGCGTCAGTATCTCGATGAGCACTTTGGCGGTATCGTGCGCACCGAGGCGTTCGAGGACTGCCACGATCCGGACGTGTTCTACGCCGCCGTGGAAACGGCTGTCAAACATGGAGCTAACGTCATCTTCTCGACCTCGCACCGCCTGATGGAATACACGCTCAGAGCTGCCGTTGAGTATCCCCAGGTGCGATTCCTTAACTGCTCTATCGGCCTTCCCCACCAAAGCGTGCGTTCGTACTTTGGCAAGATGTACGAGGCCAAGTTCCTCCTGGGCGCCCTTGCCGCCAGCATGGCGGACAACCACCGAATCGGTTACCACGCGTCGGTCTTCGCCTCGGGCGCGCTCAGCGAGATCAACGCCTTTGCGATTGGCGCCTCGCTACTCGACCCCCGCGCGCAAGTTATCCTGACCTGGGGCGATGTGCCCGCCGGAGGCCTTGCCGAGGCCATGTGCCGCGAAGGCGTGAGCGTCATGACCGGCGCCGACATGTCAAAGTCGCTCGAAGACCCCGCGGCCTACGGGCTCCATCGCCTGGTCGACGGCGAGGTTGCCGGTATCGCCATGCCGGTATGGAACTGGGGCCGATATTACGAACTTATCGTGCGAAGCCTACTGCATGGAACCTGGGATGAGACCAGTGACGACAGCCAGGTACGTGCCGTCAACTACTGGTATGGCATGAGCTCGGGGGTTATCGACATTCGCTACGCTCCGGGCCTGCCCTATCAGACGCGCAAGCTTGTTCAGCTACTGCGCAATGGCATCGTCGAGGGCTCCATCAATCCATTTGGCGGCGAGCTCCATAGCCAGGACGGCGTGGTTCAGATTGAGGGCTTCCCTCCCCTGCCGAGTACGCAGA
>CAUDCB010000221.1 GCA_958447915.1 uncultured Collinsella sp.
GGGGTCAACCCATGCTATGGCTATAACCTTTGTTCGGAGGACCGACATGCACGAGACAGAGATCAACAACTACCTTGCCGTCATTAAGGTGGTCGGCGTCGGCGGCGGCGGTACCAACGCGGTCAATCGAATGATCGAAGAGGGCATCCGCGGCGTCGAGTTTGTTGCCATCAACACCGATGCTCAGGCACTCGCGATCTCTGATGCCGATATCAAGGTGCACATCGGCACCGACCTGACCCGCGGCTTGGGCGCTGGCGCCAACCCCGAGGTCGGCCGTAAGGCCGCCGATGAGTCCCGCGACGACATCGCCGAGGCGCTCGCTGGCGCCGACATGGTGTTCATCACCTGCGGCGAGGGCGGCGGCACCGGTACCGGCGCTGCTCCCATCGTTGCCGATATCGCGATGAACGAGGTCGGCGCGCTGACCGTCGCCGTCGTGACCAAGCCCTTTACCTTTGAGGGCCGCAAGCGCAAGAAGAGCGCCGAAGAAGGCATTAAGACGCTTTCCGACTGCGTCGACACCATGATCGTTATCCCTAACGACAAGCTGCTCGACATCGCCGAGAAGAAGACCACCATGCTTGAGGCCTTCGCAATCGCCGATGGCGTCCTTTCCCAGGGCACCCAGGGCATCACCGACCTCATCACCGTCCCCGGTATCATCAACCTGGACTTCGCCGATGTTAAGACCATCATGAAACAGGCCGGTACCGCCATGATGGGCATCGGTACCGCTTCTGGGGACACCCGTGCTGTCGACGCCGCCCAGCAGGCTATTTCCAGCCCGCTGCTCGAGAGCTCCATCGATGGTGCAACGCGCGTCCTGCTTTCCATTGCCGGTTCCAAGGACCTGGGTATCCAGGAGATCAGCGACGCTGCCGACGTTGTCGCCAACGCCGTCGACCCCGAGGCCAACATTATCTTCGGTACCGTTGTGGACGAGTCCCTGGGCGACCAGGTGCGCATCACCGTTATCGCTACGGGCTTCTCCGACTCCAACGTCAACCGTCAGGACGAGCTTTTCGCTGCTCAGCAGTCCCAGAGCAAGGCCGCTGCTTCTGCCGAGCCGCAGCGCACCGCTCCGGCTGCCAGCCCCGCTCAGGCTGCTCCGACTCGCAACGTTGGCGGTACCGAGCTCCCCAACTTTGGTAACGACCAGTTTGAGCTTCCCGACTTCCTCAAGCGCGGTAGCTTCTAGTTCGTCTTTATCAACGACCTGCAGGGGGTGCGTCCGATTGGGCGCACCCCTTTTTCTTGTGTTTCGCCTTTGTAAACGAAAGCCTCCAATCTCCTTACGTTCCCTTTACGTTTGGTCCCTACCGCTGCGGGTATCCTTTTGATGAAGTATGGCAGCCGTGTGGCACGGACTGCTGCGGCGTCGCCGCGATACTTGTGTTATTAGGAGGCTTTAGTATGGCAGCACGTGCGGACAACGTTTCGCGTGTCGACCATGATGGAGTTACGTTGGTGGAGGGCGCGACGCACGATGTTCGCTTTGCCTTCACCGAACGCACCGGTGGTGTTTCCGAAGATGCGTACTCCTCGCTCAATCTGGGCTCGCATGTTGACGATGACCCCTTTGCCGTTCAAGAAAATCGTCGCCGCGCGCTCGAGGCCATAGGGGCTGCCGAGTGCGAGCACAACCTGCTTGTTCCCAATCAAGTACACGGTGACCATGTCGTGACGGTGACCTCGAACGGTGCCGATGATCTCGAGAACATTCGCGAGCAGATTGCCGAGGGCTGCGATGCCATCGTCTGCACGGTCCGTGAGGTACCCGTGATGCTCTGCTTTGCCGATTGCGTTCCCGTGGTGCTGGTGGCTCCCGGCGGCTTTGCCGTGGTGCACTCTGGCTGGAAGGGTACAATTGCGCGCATTTCCGCCAAGGCGTGTCAAGCGCTCTGTGAGGCGGCTGGCTGCAAGCCGGACGACATCTCTGCCTATATTGGGCCCCATATCCTGGGCGACGAGTACGAGGTGTCCCAAGAACTTATGGACCGCTTTGCCTCCGAGTTCGCGTGCATTGATGCCGCCGCTTCCCGTATGCTTGATCTTTCCGCCGCCATTCGCGAGGCGCTGATGGACGCCGGCGTCGAGGCGAGCGGCATTGTGGACACCAAGCTTTCCACCGTTCGTCAGAACGACCGCTTTTATTCCTACCGCAGCGAGGGTGGCATCTGCGGGCGCCATGCAGCGATCGGCGTGATGCTATGAGAAAGATCGCATCGGTCCTGAGCGCGGCAGTGCTCACGCTCACGCTGTGTGCCTGCTCCTCGGGATCTTCTACGTCTTCTATCACCGTGGCCGGCTCGACCACGTGCCTTCCCATTGCCGAGATCGCGGCTGAAGGCTTTAAGGAAGAGACCGGCACCGACGTGCTGGTTTCTGGTCTGGGCTCATCTGCTGGCATCGAAGCTGTTAGCGCCGGCACCGCCGATATCGCCAGCTCCTCTCGTGGTCTCAACGCCGATGAGCAAGACCTGGGCCTGACGCCTATCGTTATCGCCCACGACGGCATTGCGGTCATCGTGAACGACGACAACCCGGTCGACAACCTTTCGACCGAGCAGCTCCGCGATATTTACGCCGGTAAGATCACCAACTGGAAAGAAGTCGGCGGAGAGGACCTGAAGATTCAGGTTATCAACCGCGACGAGGCGTCCGGTACGCGCGAGGCCTTCCGTACCATCGTGATGGACGGCACGCCGTTCGATCGTCGCTCGGCCGTTCTTTCGGGTACGGGCCAAGTACGCGATGTCGTGTCCCGCTCGCGTGGCGCCATTGGGTACATCTCGCTGGGTTTTGTCGAGAGCCTCAACGCCAAGACCTCGGTTAAGGCCGTTTCGGTCAATCATGTCGAGGCTTCCGAGAAGACGGTCGCAAGCGGCGGCTATCCCATCTCGCGCGACCTTTACTTCTTTGTGAAGGGCACACCTTCGCAGCAGGCACAGGACTACATTGACTACGTGACGTCCGAAAAGATGGACAAGCAGATTCGCGAGGCGGGCTTTATTCCCGTCACCAACGACGGAAAGGGGAGTGAGTAGCGTGGAAGCACAGGAAACCCCCCAGATTGAGCAGGAGCCTCAGGCGCCCAAAAAGCGTGAGCTGGCGTTGGTGTCGCGTAGCACCTATCTCAAGGAGAAGGCGCTGCAGTGGATCTTCTTTGCCTGCGCGTTCTTGGCGGTCGTCACCGTTATCCTGATTTTTGTCTTTACCACGTACTCGGCGCTGCCCGTCTTTACCGACATCGGCCTGGCGGACTTCTTTAGCTTTACGT
>CAUDCB010000222.1 GCA_958447915.1 uncultured Collinsella sp.
GCCGAAATCCACGCCTTCTACGAGTACCAACCAGCCGCCGAACTGAAATATGGACTAGTCGTTGGGGACGTACTTCAATCAATACACAAACACAAACGTCCCCAACGACTATTCCTTATGACAGTTCGTCGGCTATTTGGTACTCGTAGAAGGCTTCGATTACGGCGTTAAAGTCGCGGGCGAAGTCTTCCATGGTGCCGCGCCAGGTGGCTCGGCTTGGTTTGCCTTGGCCCACATAGGCAGTTTGGATACCGCAGGCGGGGCTGGGGAAGTCGCGCTTGGGGTCGTTGCCCACCATGAGAACCTCATGCGGCTCGAGCCCCATGACCTGCAGCTGCTCTAGATAGTATGTGGCATCTGGCTTGCAGCGCGTGGTGTTGCCCATGTGCGTCACGAGCTCGAAGGGCGCGTCTGTCAGCTCGCCCCAGCCCATGCGACACTCGATGGCGCCTTGAGGAAAGCTGGGGTTGGTGAAGAGCGCGCAGCGCAGCCCTGCGTCCTGTACCGCCTGAAGCGCGGCGTGCGCACCCGGCATGGCTTTCGCATTGATCATGTCATCGTTCTTGTGCGGCAGGACTTCGCGGTCGTAGTAGGTAAACGCCTCGTAGATAAGCGGGTCCGAGAGGCAAATGCCGCACCGGCGCTCAACCTCTTCTTGGTAGAACTCAAGATTGGTGCGATTATCCGTGCTGCTGCGGCGGTTGGCGTTGAGGTCGACCAAGATGGTGCCGAGGCGTGCCATCGTGCCACCGCGGCTGCGGCGACCAATATCCGCGAGCATCGACGAGACATCCTTAAAATAGCGAAGGATGAACGCGTTGAGGTTGATGCTAAGAAGCGTTTCGTCCATATCGAAAACGACTGCTTTGAGCACACGGGCACCTTTCTCGATAAATCGTTCCAGAATCGTTGGCTCCGAATACTTTACCCCAAAGCCGTATGCCTAACTGCCTATCGTCAACTTATGGAGACGGTCGTCAACAAGATTGCGAAAAAGTCTCCATACGAGTAAAAAATCGCAGTTCACGCTTGAAATCGAAATGATTTCCCCGTAACCTATACGAACGTGATTGCATAAGCGTCACATTAGTATCTGTCGGCTCCCGAGTGTTCCTAAACGTTGTGTGCTTGTCGCACCCTTCTGTAGGTCCTAGCAATCGGGGCCCCGTAGTTCGAAAGGGGTCCACCTTTGAGTGAGATTCAGAACTCGTCCATTTTCTCTCTTGACGATGTCAACGAGGAGGAGATGAACAACCTCATCGACGGTACGATTACCGACTTTGATGAGGGCGATCTCGTTAACGGCACTGTCGTTAAGATCGAGCATGACGAGGTGCTCGTTGACATCGGATTCAAGTCCGAGGGCGTTATCCCGGTCCGCGAGCTGTCCATCCGCAAGGACGCTAACCCTGCAGACATCGTTGCACTCGGTGATCCCATCGAGGCCCTCGTTCTCCAGAAGGAGGACAAGGACGGTCGTCTGGTCCTGTCCAAGAAGCGTGCCGAGTACGAGCGTGCTTGGAACCGCATCGAGGAGAAGTTCAACTCCGGCGAGAACGTCGAGGGCGAGGTTATCGAGGTTGTCAAGGGCGGCCTGATCCTCGACATCGGCCTGCGTGGCTTCCTGCCCGCTTCCCTCGTCGACCTCCGTCGCGTCAAGGACCTCACCTCCTACATGGGCACCCGCATCGAGGCCCGCGTCATCGAGATGGACCGCAACCGCAACAACGTCGTCCTCTCCCGTCGCGTCGTGCTCGAGGAGTCCCGTAAGGCCGAGCGCTCCGAGATCCTGTCCAAGCTCAAGTCTGGCATGCGTCTCCAGGGCACCGTTTCCTCCATCGTCGACTTCGGCGCCTTCGTCGACCTCGGCGGTATCGACGGCCTCATCCACATCTCCGAGCTCTCCTGGAACCACGTCAACCATCCTTCCGAGGTTGTCAAGGTCGGCCAGGAGGTCGAGGTCGAGGTTCTCGACGTCGATCTCAACCGCGAGCGCATCTCCCTGGGTCTCAAGCAGACCACCGAGGATCCGTGGCGCGCACTGGTCAAGAAGTACCCCGTCGGCGCTATCGTCGAGGGCACTGTGACCAAGCTTGTCCCGTTCGGCGCTTTCGTTGACCTGGGCGAGGGCATCGAGGGCCTGGTGCACATCTCCGAGATGGCCAACAAGCACGTCGATCAGCCTTCTCAGGTCACCCACGTGGGCGACAAGGTTCAGGTCAAGGTCATGGAGATCGACCTCGACCGTCGTCGTATCTCCCTGTCCATGAAGTCTGCTGCTGAGACTCTGGGCGTCGAGATCGAGGTTACCCCGCTGCCTTCCGAGAAGAAGGACGAGGAGACCGACGCCGAGTAAATCGGTTTGACGATCACTTGTTTTAAGGGATCCGTCCGCAATGGACGGGTCCCTTTTTGCATTTGTTGCTGAGGTACGCGATGCTGCCCGTGCGCAATGCTGCCCGGGCTGTTCACAGGCTATTGGGTTGTTGTGCATGAAAAATGCCGACATCCCGCCTCGGGGAGGAGGCGGGAACGCACCGAGTAGACGGAGGGGTGCGGAGCGCGGTCGTGTCTCGACTGACGACGTTGCCCATCGACAGGACCATTGTAGCGCATGGTGGTTCTTGGTTTATCGTGTCGAGCGTTTGCGTTGTGCCATTGCCTGCGGCACGGTGTGTTACACTTTTGCACTGCTGAGTGGGCCAGACGGTCGCGCGATGTGCTGCTTGCAGTACGCGTGAGGAAAGTCCGGGCTCCAGAGGGCGGGATGCCGGCTAACGGCCGGGCGGAGTGATCCGACGGAAAGCGCCGCAGAAAAGAAGACTCCCACCTGCGCCGCAAGGCGTAAAGGGAAAAGCTGAAACGGTGGTGTAAGAGACCACCAGCGTCGTGGCAACACGGCGGCTTGGCAAGCCCCATCCGGAGCAAGCGCGAATAGGAACGCTATGGGCCGGCCCGGTCCGCGTTCGGGTAGCGTGCGTGGAGCTGCACGGTAACGTGCAGACAAGATAAATGACCGTTCACGACAGAACCCGGCTTACCGGCCCACTCAGCACTTTGTTGACGCTGCGAACCCGTCAGCGCGGCAATCTGCCTTTCAAGCCTTCGGGCATGACCATAAGGTCAATGCCCTCGGCTTTCAAGGCACCTTGCTCGCGCTGACGGGTTCTCGCTTTCGTTGACGGAATCATCGGCGTTGCCATTCTTTTTACTAGGGTTATCGTATTATTGAGGCTGTTTATTGCCTGTCTCTTATACACATC
>CAUDCB010000223.1 GCA_958447915.1 uncultured Collinsella sp.
GTATCGTCCCTACCTGCTGCATGCCTACGTGGGCTCCGGCGAGGCGTGGGATCTGGACAGCCGCGACGGCGGCGTGTCGATCCTGCCGCCGTACGAGACGCAGACCGGCGGCGCCTGGTATGCGGGCACGGCCGACGCCATTACGCAGAACCTCGACTACATCAAGGCCAACGACCCCAAGTACGTCCTGATTCTTTCGGGCGATCACCTGTATCGCATGGACTACCGCAAGATGCTCAAGACGCACATTGAGAACAACGCCGACCTCACGGTAAGCGTAATTCCCTTGCCGTGGGAGGAGGCCACCCGCTTTGGCATCCTGACCACCGACCCCGAGGACGGCCGCATCACCAAGTTTACCGAGAAGCCCGAGAAGCCCGATTCGAACCTCGCGTCCATGGGCATCTACATCTTCTCGGCCGACGTGCTGATCGAGGCGCTCGAAGAGGACGCTCTGGACCAGCGCTCGAGCCACGACTTTGGCAAGGACATCATCCCCAAGCTGCTCGGCGAGAACAAGCGCCTGTACAGCTACGAGTTCCACGGCTTTTGGAAGGATGTTGGCACCATCGCCAGCTTCCACGAGACCTCGATGGACCTGCTGGGCAACAACCCCGAGTTCGATCTGTTTGACAAGAACTTCCCCATCATGTCCAACATCACCACGCGTCCGCCGCACTACATTGGCCCGGACGGCCGTCTGGACGACTGCCTGGTCTCCAACGGATGCAAGATCTACGGCACCGCTCGCCACTCGATCCTTTCGACCGATGTCATCATCGAGGAGCGCGCCGTGGTCGAGGACTCCGTGCTGCTGCCGGGTGCGCACGTTAAGAGCGGCGCGCACATCTGCCGCGCTATTTTGGGCGAGAACTCCACGGTCGAAGAGGGCGTGAAGCTCGGCTCTGTCGATACCACCAAGGATACGGCCGTCGTTGGAAATGACGTCGTTATCGGGAAGGGGGAATGATCCGATGATCAATCGCAAGGCCATCGGTTACATCACCGCTAACTACTCTTCGACCTACGGCAGCGTCCTGCTCAAGGACCGCCCCATCGCGTCTGTTCCGTTTTTGGGCCGCTACCGCCTGATCGACTTCCCGCTGTCCAACATGATGAATGCCGGCATCAAGACCGTCGGCGTCGTCATGCCGGGCAACTACCGCTCGCTGATCGACCACGTGGGCTCGGGCAAGGACTGGGGCCTGGACCGCAAAAAGGGCGGCCTGTTCATGGTGCCCGGCAACGCGTATGGCACCACCAAGGGCGGCATGCGCTTTCTGCTGCGCGACATCATCTCCAACAAGACGCTGTTCCAGCGCTCGGACAAGCCCTATGTTGTGATGATGGGCACCAACATCATCTTTAACATGGACCTCAACACCATCATCGACGCGCACGAGAACTCCGGTGCCCAGATGACCGTGGTGTACTGCAAGGCCACGCGCAACGTCGACGACGAGACCAAGCTCGAGATTAACGAGAACGGTCGCCTGACGGGCGTGAGCGCCGGCGTCGTGTATGGCGACAACGCCTCTATGGACTGTTGCATCGTCAACCGCGAGACGCTACTCGAGATCATCGACCACTACCAGGCCGCCGACTATCTGGACCTGCTCGAGGCACTCCAGGGCGACTTTGGCAACATCGACGTGTGCAGCTACGAGTACAAGGGCGAGGTCGTGGGCGTGTTTAGCGAGAAGTCGCTGTATCGCCGTAGCATGGACCTGCTCGACCAGACCGTGGCCGACCAGCTCTTCGATCCCGAGCGCCCAATCCTGACCAAGGCTCACGACGTGCCGCCTTCGCGCTATGCGACCGGCAGTCACGCATGCAACTCGATCATCTCGGCCGGCTGCATCATCAAGGGCACCGTGCGCAACTCGATCCTGTCGCGCGGCGTCGTGGTCGAGGAAGGCGCCTCGGTGACCAACTCGATCATCAACCAGAGCTGCATCATCAAGAGCGGCGCCCGCGTCGAGAACGCCATTCTGGACAAGAACAACGTGGTCCCTACCAACACCGAGCTTCGCGGCACGCCCGAGAACATCCTGGTGCTGGGCAAGGCTCCGTTAACTTCAGACACCACCATCGTACGTTAACGTTGGCACCGCAACATCGCTCGTAACAAGTAGAATAGCCGCCCGGTTAGCGCCAGGCGGCTATTCTCGAATTGCAACATGGGAGACAATATGGCAGATTCCAGCAAAAAGATGCAGATCGTGTTTGCCTCGGCCGAGTGCGCACCGTTTGTTAAGACCGGTGGCCTGGGCGACGTGGCGGGCTCGCTGCCTGCGGCGCTTGTGCGCGCCGGCGCCGAGGTTATCGTGATGGTGCCCAAGTACGCCACCATCAAGGACGAGTACAAGGCGCAGATGGAGCACTTCTCCGACTTTTACGTGAGCCTGGGCTGGCGCAACGAGTACTGCGGACTCGAGAAGCTCGAGCACGACGGCGTCACCTATATGTTCATCGATAACGAGCGCTACTTTGCGCGCGACTATCCGTACGGCTTCTTTGATGACGGCGAGCGCTTTGCATTCTTCTCCAAGGCCATCACCGAGAGTCTGCAGCACCTGCCGGCCGGTTTTGAGTGTGACATCCTGCACTGCAATGACTGGCAGACGGCACTGGCGCCCGTGTTCTTGCGCGAGTTCTACCAGGGCCTTCCGCTGTACGACCGCGTCAAGACCGTGTTCTCGATCCACAACGTGGCGTTCCAGGGCCAGTTTAGCGACACTGTGATGGAGGACATCCTGGGCGTGGCGCATATTCCGGCGGCCGCCTCGCAGCTGCGTTGCGACGCCTGCAGCATCAACTACATGCTGGGCGCGCTGCGCTATGCCGATGCCATCACCACGGTGAGCCCCACCTATGCCAACGAGATCCAGACGCCCGAGTTTGGCGAGGGCCTGGACGGCGTTCTGCGCGAGCGCTCCTATGCGCTGCAGGGCATCCTCAACGGCATTGACGTGGCGGGCTTTGACCCGGCGACCGACAAGCGCATTGCCGCCAACTACACGGTTGATGACCGTTCCGGCAAGGCCGTGTGCAAAGCAAAGCTGCAGGAGGAACTGGGGCTCGAGGTGCGCGACGACCGCCCGCTCATGGTGATGGTCACGCGCCTGACGCGCCAGAAGGGCATGGATCTGGTCATGTATGCGCTCGACCGCATCCTGGCCGGCGGCGTTCAGGTGGCCGTGCTGGGCACCGGCGACCGCGACTACGAGGACGGCCTGCGCTACTTCCAGGACAAGTAC
>CAUDCB010000224.1 GCA_958447915.1 uncultured Collinsella sp.
CTGCAACCTCGAAAGGCTCTTCAACCTCATGCGCAACATCCTGCTGCGCAGTCTTAAAGTGAGCACCGCGACGACGCTTGGGCTCTTGGGCCTCCACGGGCTTTTGCTCCTTCGCGGGCTTCTGCGACTCGGCATCGACCTCGGTCTCAACAGCCTCGGTATCAAGTTCATCCTTTTGAGCAACGGCGCGACGGAAGCGCTCCTGCTGAGCGCGGCGTTGCGCATCGCGCTTGCCGCCCCCGCCAAAGCCGCCGCGACCCGCCTTGGCGGTAAAAGCGCGAACGACGTTCTCATCGAGCAGCTCATCGGTATCGATATGCTCGCGCGAAGCAGCTTCTTCCACGGTAGCCGTCTCAACGGAATCCTCAGCACCAGACTCTTCTGCAACCTCGACGGGCTGCTCCTGGGCATCGCGAATCTCGGCATTGATGGTATAGAACGCTGGGCGCCCGTTAACGCCGCTGCCCTCGATCTTGGTGACGATCTTCGCCGCGATGAGCTCATCGCGCATCGCCTTGGTGTCGCATTCCTTATCCACGGAGCGGAAGATTTGTGCCAGCGCGCTCGACTTGATCTTGAGTGCCTTGCGGCAGAGCAGGTCGTAGGCAACCAGCTTGGCACGCTCGGCAGAAAGCGACGTCTGGCTGCTCAGACGCTCAGCCAGGGCATCGACATTGTTTTGGTTATCGGAATATACCGTCTTGGCCACGGGGCCCCTTTCATATGTACACATATACGTCTATATGGTACAACGCACGCCCTTGTCCACGCAAAACATCTGCGAGAACACCCTTGCATCACCTGGTCTCACAAGAAAAAAGACCGAGTCCGCATCGTTGCGGACCCGGTCTTTCCGAGTCAAATAGATGGGAGATTCAACCCGCCCGACCGACTAGGCCTTAGCGGCCTCGGCGTCGGCAGGAGCCTCGGCAGCAGCGGCGCGACCGTACTCGGCCTTGCCCATCTCGGACCACTCGGGCTCCTCGTCGGGCATGGAGCCGGCCTCCTTGCCGAAGAACTCCTTGAGGCAGTTGACGGCGACGATGAGGCCCAGGACCATCAGCAGGACAGCAAAGACGAGTTGCAGGCCCTTGGTAGCGGCGACGGAGACGGCAGCCGTGGTGGCGGTAGCCGGGATGGTACCGAAGAAGCCAAACTGCTGGACAGCGGTCATGCAGCCCATGGCGCTCTGGACCAGCGAGGTGAAGGTGCAGCAGAGCAGGAAGACGACGGGCACGTAGAGCATCCAACCCTTGCGGCCGGTGCACTTGCAAAACACGGCGAGGGTGATCATGGTCATGCCGCCGAGCAGCTGGTTGGAAGCGCCAAAGAGCGGCCAGATGTTGGCATAGCCACCAAAAGCGAGGGCGAGACCGGGAAGCAGGGTGACAACCGTGGCGAACCAGGGGTTGCCGAGGACCTTCATGTAGCCGGCCTTGGACTCGATGGCCAGGGCGTCGTTGGTCTGAGCAAAGAACTCGGAGAACGAGGTGCGGGCGATGCGGGCGACGGCGTCGAGCGAGGTCAGGGCCAGAGCGGAGACGTTCATGGTCATGAAGACTGTAGCGAGCGTGCCGTCAACACCGAAGGCCTGCATACCGCGGGAGATGCCAGCGGCGAAGATCTGGAACGGGGTGGAAGCGACACCGGCGTTGAGGGCGCCCGTACCGGCGGTGTTCATATCGGAGAACATGATGCCGGCGACGATGATGGCAAGGATGCCGACGAAGGACTCGACGATCATGGCGCCATAACCGACCTTGACGGCGTCCTGCTCCTTCTCGACCTGCTTAGAGGAGGTACCGGAAGAAACGAGGCTGTGGAAACCGGAGAGAGCGCCGCAAGCAACGGAGACAAACAGGACCGGGAACATCATGCCGGAGGCACCAGAGAAGCCGGTGAAGACCGGAGCGGTCATCGTAGCCTGGCCGTTAGCACCCAGGACAACGATGCCGAGGACAGCGCAGACGATCATGACGATCATCATGATGGAAGTGAGGTAGTCACGCGGGGTCTTGAGCATCTGGATGGGCATAGCGCCAGCGAAGACCAGGTAGACCATGACGACGGCGAACCACTGGAACTTATCCAGGTAGACCGGGAACTGCATACCGACGGCGAACATGAGAACCATGAGGACCACGCCGGTGACGAACTCGGCAGCGCCGGTGAGGTTGAACTTCTTCTGGGCCCAACCAAAGGCGATAGCGACGAAGGTGAACAGGATGGAGATGGTACCAGCGCAGCCGGCGGCATAGGACTTGGTGAAGTCGACGGCACCGGTAGCAGCGCCAGAAGCGTCAACGACCGGAGTGAACATGAACGTCTTGCAAACCATGTCGGTGAAAGCGGCGATGACGATGATGCAGAACAGCCAGCAGAACAGCAGGAACAGACGACGGCCAGTCTTGCCGATGTACTTCTCGATGAGCTGAGCGAGTGACTTGCCGTTGTTCTTCATCGAAGCATACAGGGCGCCAAAGTCGTGGACGGCGCCAAAGAAGATGCCGCCGACGAGGACCCAGAGCACGACGGGCAGCCAGCCAAAGGCCATGGCGACAATCGTACCCGTGACGGGGCCGGCACCGCAGATCGAGCTGAACTGGTGCGAGAACGCGGTGAAGGCGGAGACAGGCGAGAAGCTCTTGCCGTCCTTCATGCGCTTGGCCGGCGTGAGGGCCTCTTTGTCAACGCCCCACTTGTTGGCCAACCAGCGGCCGTAGCCCAGATAGCCGCAGGCGAGCACCGCCGCAGCCACAACCATGAGCAAAACTCCGTTCATTACATTTCCTCCTCGAACAAGAACTTCCTAGACATAAAAAATGAGGGCCGTCGGTTGCGCTCGACGGCCCTCATCTTCATCAGCCGCCCGTTATCGTACGGGCTAGCTGTATGTGCTAACCCGCATCAGATAATTACTACGCTGATAATGTTTAGCTGAAGCGTGAACATGTCTAAGAAATCCTCTTCAATCATGATGCGAACGATCCGTGCGGTTCACATCCCCCAGTGGATGAAACGCAGTATGAAACTTTAGTTACCTAAAGTCAACGCAAATATGTAATGAATTTTCAACTTTTTTTGAATTTCTCGGTATAAAACGCCACTAGCCTCGGACTTTACCCAACGACAGTTTTTTCTTGAGAGATGCTCCCTGGGCGCGGGGCGGGCGCCTGCCGCCATATATGAACTTTCCTGCTCGGACAGTCCTGCTCACGACGGAGGCCACATTAAGTGGCCTCCTGTTCGTGCGGAACT
>CAUDCB010000225.1 GCA_958447915.1 uncultured Collinsella sp.
GAGCAAGGGCCTCAACACGCGCGATATCATCCAGGGCGTCTGCCTGGACCCGCGCATCGGGACCCACTACAACAACCCCAGCTTCGGCTACGGCGGGTACTGCCTGCCCAAGGATTCCAAGCAGCTCCTCGCCAACTTCCAGGACGTCCCCCAAAACCTGATTCGCGCCATCGTCGATTCCAACAGCACGCGAAAGCAGTTTATCGTCGACCAGGTTCTGGCGATGCAGCCGAAGGTCGTCGGCGCATTCCGCCTCACCATGAAAAGTGGCTCCGACAACTTCAGGCAGAGCTCGACACTCGGTGTGATCGACCAGCTCAAGGCGCACGGGGTCGAAGTCATTGTCTACGAGCCCACCAGCGCTCTCACCGAGTTCCACGGCTGCCGCATCGTCAACGACCTGACCGCTTTCAAGCAGGCAAGCGACGTTATCGTCGCCAACCGCTACGACCGCGTCCTCGACGACGTAGTAGAGAAAGTCTACACGCGAGACCTTTGGCAGAGGGACTGACGAACCGAAATCGGCGCGACCCTCGCGCGCAATCAAAACATGGCACTGCAAAACCAAAATTAAAAGGAAAGGGGTCCAAATAGGACCCCTTCTTTAGATGTGGCGGCAAACCAACAAACTACTTGATCTGCATATTCATCGCATCGGAGAGACTAATGGCGGTAGAATCGCCAACCGCATTTACTCCGCCGGCAATATAGGCGGTCGTCGGCACCATATTCTGCGTGCTAGAACTGCTTCCGTAGTTCCTAGTCCACTTCCGCGCAAACTGAACGGCAGCATCATTGCCATCGTCAACCAAGAGAACAAAGGAACGCGAATGACCTGCAACAGGACCGGCCGCCAGCGCATCGGGGAAATTCTTGCCTGTAGCAAAAATTGAACCGTTTAAACCAAGAACACTTGGGTTGTTAAATACCGAGGAAGCACGTTCGGCGATTTTTACGCTCGTTTCATAACGCGTATTACCTGAGTAGCGGTCAAACGACACATCGACAGTATTGAGCTGAGATTCAACAGATGCCGGCACAGCCTGATTGCCTCCAACAATCATGGCATGCCTGATACCTTTTGTTTTTAAAAAGCCCAATGCGTCATCCGATAAACCGGTGGCAGGATCGCACAAAAGGATAGGCAATTTGCCAGCATATGCATAAGGGCTGACAGACAGCGCGTCAGCAAAGTTTGCGCCCGTAGCAATTATGACCTGCCAAGGTGCCTCGCCCCCGGTACTGGCAACGCTATAGGCTGTTCTAGCTATACGCAACGAAGTCTCATACCTCGTCTGCCCACTCAAGCGCTGGATATAGGCTTGAGACATGGCCCTCAGCTGGTCCTCTACGGTAGAGGACACAGCGCTTTCGCCTCCGACAATATAAATAAGGCTGGGATTGAGTTTTTGCACCTGTTCCTTAACCTCTTCGGTCAAATTATTTGGATCAGTCAGCAGAATAGGAGCTGGGTCATAACAGCCGGCCAGCGATGACGCAGCGAGGGCATCGGGATAGTTGGTAGCAGAGGCGACAATAACGACACCGTTTTTCCCAGCGTGCATTAAATCCACCAAACCATTCATGGTCTGATAGCGAGTGGCGCCGTTGATGCGCATAAGCACCTTGGACGTTGAGGGGTCACCAGGCTTACCGGCGTTTTCATTCCAGTTGAGTCGCCAAGTTACCTTGGGAGAATCGGCATCCCTAGGATGGGCGGTAAAGATGGTTGTACCCGATTGAAGACCAGGATTATCAAAGTGCTCGTGATCAACTATCCAGTCGTAATCCACAACGCCCCAAACACCCCATCCCTTGGGGCATGCATACTCAGGAGAGCTATAGTTCTTATAGGGATTAAACCCCTCGGGCTCAACCCAGTTCGCGGGATCGTCGTCCCAGATACTATTCTGTGAGTAATCCAAATAAATCTTTGCATTCGATATTTCATTGAGTGTACGCTCAATCCTTGCGCCGTAAAAAACCCAAGAGTACTGAACGGTGTATCCACCCCAAAGAGGATAATCGGCAACAATCAGCCTTGCACAAGATCCATCGTCAGACATTTTAAAGCTTGTAATGTACCAACCTTCAGGAAGGTTTCCGATGGATACCTTAGCGCCATCCAAAGTCGCGTCTTGGTAATATGCTCCATACTGTTCCTGATCGGGGCTATAGTAGCCTTCAGCAATATTAAAGCCACTATACGGCTGCCCATTAACGAGTACTTCGAGGCCATCGGGCTTCTTAATTTCATTGGCAAAAGCTTGTCGCGCCGGAAGCATGCATGCAAATAGAGGTGCCACCACAAGTGCAAGCAGCATAATAGCACGAACCACGCTGCGCCTGTTTTGTTTAAGCATAAGCATTCCCTTCAAATACAATCAGCCAACCAACATAAAGATGATGATAAACCCGGCGTGGCGCTGCGAGGGAACAATAGATGTAAATAATCGGCGAACGCGTCCAAAGAAAAGACCGTCAGCCATTGCGGCTGACGGTCTAGCTTTTCATTGGTGCTCCATGGCGGATTCGAACCGTCGACCTTGGGATTAGAAGTCCCCTGCTCTATCCAGCTGAGCTAATGGAGCGAACAACAAAAGATTATAACCTAATTGAATTGGTCGCGATATGCCTTACAGACCTCATTGACAGGACCATCCATCCTCAGGTCACCTTTTTCGATCCAGACGGCACGCTGACAAATTCGTTCAACCTGATCCATTGAGTGCGAAACGAATAGGACAGTAACATCACCAGATTCAATAAAATGCTGAATTCGCCTTTCGCACTTCTCCTGGAAGAAGACATCGCCAACGGAAAGCGTCTCATCAACAATTAGGATATCGGGCTCAGTAATAGTTGCGATAGCAAAAGCGATACGCGCCACCATGCCCGAAGAGAAATTCTTAAGCGGCATATCAACAAAGTCCTGAAGCTCAGCAAATTCGATGATTCCACCAAAATTTGCGTCGATAAATTCCTTTGTATACCCCAAAAGTGATCCATTAAGGTAAATATTCTCACGAGCTGTCAGCTCCGGGTCAAAACCTGCGCCAAGCTCGATTAGCGGAGCAATGTTGCCATGAACTTTAACTTCGCCCTCGCTCGGCTCAAGGACGCCGGCAATGATCTTAAGCATAGTAGATTTGCCCGACCCATTCGTACCAACTAGGCCAACGACCTCGCCTTGGTGGACATCGAACGAGATGTGTTTAAGTGCCTTAAAC
>CAUDCB010000226.1 GCA_958447915.1 uncultured Collinsella sp.
GAGATATGGCTAGACTCCGTATCTCGCTTTGATATCCCTTGAGAATGAATCGTAGTCTTCGTAGAGTCCGTCTCTGCTTTCATCTTCGGCGCGGTTCATGCGTTCAAGGAGTTTATCCTTTGGGGGCCCTTGTTTTATTGCTGGCTCGCTATTGGGTATTACAGATTGCAAGAATAATTCCAGAGCATGGACGTCTTTAAGTATGTAGCCCGTCGAACGACCCGCTCCTGTTTTTTCGATTGCACTGCAACTAACAAGCTGGCTGAGGGTTCGTTTAACGGTTACCTCGCTGATATCGGGGCAGTTGGACTGGATGTCGGATTTCTTAATGACGCCGGGTTTCTCCTGAAATAGAGCAGCTATGCGCGCTTGCTTCGACATGGGGCGAGTGTTGAATTCAATCAGGGTGTGCTGTTCGAGCTGTCGGTAAGCCGCCAGTATGGTTCCGAGCATGAACCGGATAAAGGGAACCTCGCTGTTTTCGTTTTCATTCCATCCAGTGGAACTTGCAGCGAGGGCACTGTAGTAGAGCGCCTTGTTGTCTTCAATAAGTCGTTCGATGCTGACGTAGCGCGCAACGTCGTATCCAGTCTTTTCGAGCAGTAGCGTTGTAAGGAGTCGGCTCATCCTGCCATTGCCATCGTTGAAGGGATGAATGCTGACAAAATCGAAGATAAAGCGGAGTGATATAAGGAGGGGATCGCAAGCTTGGCGAGATAGGGCATCGTTGAGGGACCGACAGGCTTCTTCGATAAGTCCCGGGGTTGCTAGAGCCGAAGGAGGTCTAAAGCGCACAAGTCGATTACCTTGATCGTCGATGGAGACGATTTCGTTATCGCTGTCTTTCCAATGGCCCCCATACGAGATTGCTGTGTGTGCCATGAGGTCACGATGCAGCTGCAAAATGACCGATGGTGTTACGGGAATGAAATCGTGCTGCTCGTGAATAAGCGACAGCGCGTCTCGGTACCCAGCGATTTCTTCTTCTGCACGGGAGCTTGGCTTGGTGGAATACGCCATGATTGCTTTGAGCCTTTTTTGGGTGGTAACAATTCCTTCAAGTCCGTTGGAGGATTGGGTGCTTTGGATCTTAGCTTCCTCCATAAGGGACGATAGAAGCTCGGGTTTGACTTGGCTCAGAACAAGTTGTCGGCCTTTATGCTCGCGTATCGAGAGAAGGAGATTGGTGATTGGGGTTGCTTCGAGTTCCGCTGGGACTGTGGCGTAATCAAACTGGCGCATGTGACTCCTTTCAGTATCACGAACATACTTTCGGTATCATAATAACATGAAATGATACCGAAAGTATGTTCGTGATACTGAAAACAAGGTAAGAGGTGCGCATGACAGCTGCTCGGAAAGCGCGGATTTGACTATCTAATTGTCTCAATCAGTAACGGTTGGGGGTGAAAAAACTCGGCCAAATGTTACAGATTGAGATGAGCGGCACGCTAGGCCTGATTCAAAACAAAAAAGGCCGCATGCGAACCCGTGGAGGGATTCGCATGCGGCCGACAGGGGGTATGCGGCAAAAGTTAGGCCATGAGCAGGCCGGTCTCTGCGACGTTCTTGTACCAGTACGCGCTCGCCTTGGGATAGCGCTTCTGGGTCTCAAAGTCGATGTAGAACAGGCCGTAACGTTTGTTATAGCCGTTGGTCCAGGAGAACTGATCCTGCAGCGACCACACAAAGTAGCCGTCGACGTTCACGCCGCCGTCGATTGCCTTGAGGATCCACGCGAGATGCTGGCGCATGTAGTCGATGCGAGGGGCGTCGTCGATAAAGCCGTCCTCGAAGTCGTCCTTATAGCCCATGCCGTTCTCGGTGATGTAGATCTTCTTGTAGTTGGGGTAATCGTTCTTAATGCGGAGCAGCAGGTCGTAGAGGCCCTCGGGATAGATGATCCAGTCCCAATCGGTGGTGGGTACGCCTTCGCGCACGCATGACTCGCCCACGCCCTTGAGGAACCAGCGCGAGGAGCCCTTGTCGCCGGTGCCATTGTGGTTGATGTCGTTTTCGCCCTCGGCGGCACGCAGGAACTGGCACTTGTAGGTGTTGACGCCCAGGCAATCGTTGTAGGGGAGCGCGGCGGTCAGCGCGGCGATGTCCTCGTCGCGGACGTCGAGCTCGCCGCCGGCGATATGGGCCAGCTTGGTCGCGGCCTCCATGGTGTCGGCTGCATAGTGGCCGCGGAAGGTGGCGTCGAGTACCCAGCGGTTGTTGATGACGTCGGCCATGGGGGCGGCCTCGCAGTCGGTAGCGCTGTTGGGGTCGAGGGGATACTTGGGCTCCAGGTTCTGGACAATGCCGATCTCGCCCTCAAAGCCGCCCTCATGGAAGGCGACGACAGCCTTGGCGTGGGCCACCATCATGTTGTGCATGAGCTGGAAGGCCTTGTCCAGGCGGTACTTCTCGCCGTGCGGCCAGTTGCCGACGATAAAGCTGCCCTCGGCGGTTGCGGGAATCTCGTTAAACGTGAACCAGTGCTTGACCTCGGTGAACTCGGCAAAGCAGAACTTGGCGTACTCGACAAAGGCATCGATCGTCGTGCGCGTCAGGAATCCCTTGCCGTCGTCCTGGTAGAATGCCTCGGGCGTATCAAAGTGATCGAGCGTGACATAGGGGATAACGCCAGCTTTGTTGCAGGTGGCGAAAAGCTCGTGATAGAAAGCGACGCCCTCGGGGTTAATCTCGCCGGTGCCACTGGGGAAGATACGGCTCCAAGCGATGGAGACGCGAATGCCGTTAATGCCAAAGCGCTGGCACAAGTCGATATCGACCGGATATTTGTTGTAGAAGTCGCTTGCAGGATCGGGGGAGAAGCGACCCTGAGCAGCCAGGAAATCGTCCCAGGGCACTTTGCCCTTGCCGTGTGTGCGGGTCTCGCCTTCAACCTGGTAAGCGGCGGTGGCGCCGCCAAACACAAAGCCGTCGGGGAACTGCATGGGGTTGGTCATGAGTCATCCTTTCTGTGGGATACGAATAGGGAGAGGTGCCCGAACGGGGGATCCGGGCACCAACAGAGGGAGGAACTAGTCGAGGTTCTCGCGGAGCCACTTGATGGCGCCAGCGGGGTCGCGGGTAAGGTCGATATATTCCTTGCCGCGCGGGGCGAGCAGCTTAATGCCCAGACGATCGGTGTCGGCCTTCATGTCGTTGTAGTAGCTACGAACCTGCGGGGCGAGCACGATGACGTCGTACTGATCCATGATG
>CAUDCB010000227.1 GCA_958447915.1 uncultured Collinsella sp.
CATAAATTAATCCTCCACTAGTTGAGTTAGTAATTTTTCGAGCTTGTCGAAGAACAGCTTCTTCGTGAAATATCGCTCGTAATAAGCTTTTGCGTTCTTGCCAAGCTGCTCTGTGTCGGAAAGTCCAGCAAATTGCGAGGCAATTCGTGCAAGGCCCTCGGCATCTTCGATATCGCAGCAGAAACCGCATTTGGCATCATTGATTACACGTTTGGTTTCACCTGAAAGCGCTGCCAAAATCGGTTTTCCAGCGGCCATATAAGTTGTTACTTTTCGAGGAAGGGTATACGTGGCCATTGGGCTGTCTTCAAACGTGACAATCATTGCGTCAGAAGCACCGTAATACTTGGGCATATCCTCAATTGGCTTGCGGCCGTGGAACACAATGTTATCTAGGCCTAGTTCCGAAGCCCTCGATTTACATTGCTCCAAGCGCGACCCAGACCCAACAATATGAAAAACGAGGTTCTGATCTTTCTGAGTAATGCAGGCGGCTTCGACAATGGTTTTAACGGACTGTGCTTGTCCCACATTGCCGGCAAACGTTAGATTGATTTTCGATGAGTCGTAGCCTTCACAGGAGCACTGAGCACAGCTGGAAAAGGCGTCGTCAGCGTATTGCGGTAGGTACGCCGAGGGCTCGCGATTAATTCCAAGACTTTTTGAAAAGTATTCGTCAAACAAAGGTGAGGTAACGGCGATACGATCAGACTGCCTATAAATCCTTTTCGAGACAGCTTCCATCCATTTGTAAGGCAACGAGGATTCTGAAAAACCACCAGCCGTAAGGCTCACTGGCCACAAATCAAAGCAATACAACAGCATCTTTTTATGATGCTTGCGAGCATAGACAAGACCGGGATCCACCTGCATAACGGGTGAAAACTGATAACCAAGGACCACATCAAATTCTTCATTTAGCGTTCGAGCAAGCCGATTTGCGTTATGCCAGAAAGAGATATAGTTCTTTACGCGATTGAGCGCACCAGTTTTTCTAGGTTGCAAGTTGGCACGATAAATGGTCACGCCATTATGATGATCAATCCGCTTATGTCCACTTTTATACACTTCTGGAATGTCCGAGTTGGGCATTCCAGTGTTCGGCAGACCGGTAATAACAGAGACGCTATGCCCTCTATCAACAAGCTCCTCGCATACATCCGAAGTGTTAAAGGGCTCCGGCCAATAGTGCTGACAAACAACAAGTATCTTCATTAGCGCGCACCGTCGCCAGTGCTCACGACACCAAGCGTTTTGAGCATGATCACTACGTCCATCTTGATGTTTCTAGTTTTTATGTACTGCAGATCGAACAGCACCTTTTCGCTGGGAAGCAGGTCGTACCCGCCAGTCACCTGGGCAAGACCGGAAATGCCCGGACGGACCATAGTGCGGTAATGCCATCCGTGAATTCGTTTCTCAAACTCATCGCAAAAGGCAGGACGCTCCGGACGCGGACCAATAAGGCTCATATCACCTTTAAAGACATTCCAAAATTGCGGGATCTCGTCTAGCCGCGTCTTACGCATAATCTTGCCGAAAGGCGTGACGCGCGGGTCTTCGTCCTGCGCCCACTGAGCGCCTCGAGACTCTGCATCGGTGTACATGCTACGGAATTTGTAGATGTTAAACACCTTGCCGTCTTTGCCCACACGACGCTGGGCATAAATAACAGGCCCCTCAGATTCGGTTTTAATCTTGACTGCAATGACAGCCATCGGAATTGCAAGCAGAATTAAGGCACAGCCACAGGAAACAACGTCAAAGGATCGCTTAATAAAACGATAGAATAGTCCGCCATTAACGACTGGCTCTTCCAATTCAATAATGTCATTACCGGGCAGCAGCTTCTCCAGCACATCAGCTGGAATACCGTTTTCGCTCAACTTCGGTTCATGTTTTCCCACATTTTGGAGCTTGGCGGCCCTGCGCCTGTCCTCTTGCACTACAGCAACAACTGCTGCATCTCCAATTTGATTATCTTGCACTATTTCCTTCAAACCTATGTCCCCGCCCCCGGGGATCCTCCCTGTCCCGTAAAACAGTCGCCTGCAGCTAGGCGATAGCCTTTTTAAGGTTTCGCATTAGGCGCTGCTCGGCTGAAAGCACGGCAAGGCCAACACGCGTAGTTACGCATCGGCCACACAGGTCGAGCTCCAAATAAGCAGTGCTCTTGCGTCTGTTAATGGTTTTGATAAGGCCTTCGTGGCCCAGCAGCGGACCTGCCGTCACTACGACCTGGTCGCCGTCTTTTAAGGCCTCACTCATGGGCACTACGCGGTCTCCCCTATGCGCAAAGCCGCCAATGAGCTGGGTCTCTTCTTTTGCCAGCGGCACAAACCGACCGTCCTGAGATAGCACCCGGGCAAAGTCGTCCATGCGCAGCAGATACTGTTGCACGGTACGAGGATCTGCCGTATCACAGATAAGATAACCGGGAAAGAGCGGCTTGGTCGTGTTGACCCATTCGCCGTGTACCTTGATCTCGGTTTGAAATTGGGGATAAAAGAGCTCCTGCATGGCGCCAGCCGGCACCACGCCCTCAATGCGCTCGCGCATTACGTCTTCGCGACCGTTAATGACCTGGATCACATACCACACGAGCACCACCCCCTTGCTGTCTTACGTGTGGCTCACGGGGTTTGGGTATGGCTACGCCAGGGCGCATGTGCGCGAAGGCGCTCCATATTCAAACCCTGAGCCCAGTTAGACAAGCACGTGGCTCTGCCCCACCGTGAACGGTATGTATAAGTGCAGTTGCTAGAGATGCGGACGTGTATCGCAAAAATGACCGCGTCCCCAGCTGGCTGCGTGCGAACCAGTCAAGCGGGAACAAAACTGGACCGCACGCAAACAGCTGATTAACTGCTGCGATTTGTCATGAAATATCGATTCGAAAAAACAGCTTGCACATGGACAAGACCAAAGTCCTTCGATGCGATACGCATGACGACGCTATTGGAGCTCGTGGTTTTTCTGGCAC
Source organism: uncultured Collinsella sp. (assembly GCA_958447915.1). Taxonomy (GTDB): domain Bacteria; phylum Actinomycetota; class Coriobacteriia; order Coriobacteriales; family Coriobacteriaceae; genus Collinsella. The sequence continues at coordinate 2,984 of CAUDCB010000227.1, forward strand.
CGCCGTTACGGCCGGATGCTGATCGACCCTGTGCATTGCGGCTTGCTGGAGCCGTGAGCACAGTTGAACCCATGTAACGTTAGGTATCCTAGCACAGCAGGTGACCCATGCGTTTTGGGGTGTGTTGAGCAACATATTGTTTATTTGCCGTGGTTATGAGGGATATTGTGCCGCATTGCACACATTGCCGCAGGTTTATGGGGG
>CAUDCB010000228.1 GCA_958447915.1 uncultured Collinsella sp.
TGGCGCAGTTGGGGAGTTTTGCTGGGAGTTTGAAGCCCTCTGGGGCGGCGGCTTTGATGAATTGGCGGCTGGCGCTGCCGTGGCTTACTGCTAGGAGGGTCTCGATATCCTCGGCGCTTATGAGATTGGTGAGGGTGGCTACCATGCGTTCTTGCAACGCTTTGCTTCCTTCTCCTCCGAAGGGGACCAAATCCTCGCCCGGATCCCAGACGTCGGTGGGCAGAGCGTCGTGGGGGCCTTCTTCGAAGGTGCCGTAGCAGCGCTCGATGATGCCTTCGCAGGGCTCGGCTGCTGCGTCCGGGCCAAGGAGTTCGGTTGCGACGAGCTGAGCTGTGTCCATGGCTCGGCCTAAGGGTGATGAGACCACTTTGTCGGGGACGACGCCGTGGGCTTTGAGCCATGCGGCTGCCATCCCGGCTTGCTGACGGCCTAAATCGGTGAGCGGTGAATCACAGCGACCCTGGACGAGCTTTTTGACGTTGAATTCCGTCTGACCATGGCGGAGTAGATATAGACGCTTCATGCTCTCCCCTTCTGCATCATTTGCTTTATCGGCTCGGCCCTACTCGTGGGTATGTCCTACGTAGTCTTCGTCGATCGTAATTTTGGCAATCGACTTGGGATATTCCGATTCGACCCGTTGTGCCAGCGCGTGCTTTAAGTCTTCGGCACTCATCTGCAGATCCGAGGGACGCACGCAGTCAAAAATCACGTTGGTGTGCGTGGGGCCCGGCACGCAGCGCAAATCATGAATCGAAAGGCGGCTATCGATCTCTTGAGCCATAGCGTTGATGCGCAAGCGCATGCTCGCCACCTTGGGGTCGTCGGTCACGATGGGGTCGTAGTGAAGTGTGACAATCATGCCGTCTTCGTTCCTAAACGACTGCTCGATGTTATCGAGCGTGTCGTGACTTTCCAGCGGGCTTGCCTCGGCTGCCATCTCAGCGTGAGCGCTTGCGAACTTCCTGCCCGGGCCGTAGTCGTGAACCATCAGATCGTGAACGCCCAAAACGCCGGGGTAGCTCATGATCTTGTCTCGAATGTGCTTGACCAGCTTAGGATCGGGAGCCTGGCCCAAAAGCGGGCTCACCGTATCCTGGATAAGTTCAAAACCGCTCCAGCCAATATAGGCGCCAACGGCAAGGCCGACCCATGCGTCAAGATTGATGTGCGTCACCTGCGAAACAATTGCGCACGCCAACACGGCGCCCGTGGCTAGGACATCGTTCTTGGAATCCTGCGCGGTCGCATGCAGCGTCTCGGACTCAATGCGATCGCCGAGCTTTTGGTTAAGGGCCGCCATCCAGAGCTTTACGACCATCGACAGCACCAGAACCGCCACCAAGGCAAGCGAAAACTCGACAGGCTCCGGGTTGATAATTCGCTCAACCGAGGACTTGATAAGCTCAAGGCCGATCAGCAGTACGAGTGCCGCCACGACCAATCCCGAGAGATACTCGTAGCGACCGTGGCCGTAAGGATGCTCGGGGTCGGCGGGCTTACTCGCCAGCTTAAAGCCCAGCACGCTCACGATATTCGAGCTGGCATCGGACAGGTTGTTCATAGCATCCGCCACAATCGAAACCGATCCCGACAGCACGCCAATTGCACCCTTCGCAGCGCATAGTGCCACATTGGCAACGATGCACACGATGCCCGTCAACGTGCCCACGCGCGCACGGTCGCCCTGCGCACGTTTAACAATCCACTCGACCATCTACATCCGCCCCCACGGTACTGCCTATATATCTATTGCTCAAACGGATTGTAGTGTAGCCACTTTGTCCTCCAGATACAAAAAGGCCGCAACCCGCACGGGCCACGGCCTTGGAACATGACAAAGGAATCGTCCTTGTGTCGCACAGGTTTATGCGCTCACTTCAGCAGCGCTCGCCACTGTTTCGGGTGAATCGGCTCCGTCCCCTGTCGTCTGCCCCTTCGCCGGCACCACGCCAAAGCAGTAGCTCAGCGCCGCAGACACCGCAAATGCCACACCGCCGGCAGCGCAGCACCACAGCAGGTTCGAGATGCCGCCCGTGGCAAAGCCAATGACCATGAGGACATTCGTCATGCCGATGGTATAGGCCGTAACGTGGCCCACGGCTGCAACAAGGCCTCCGACGGCGCCGCCAATGGCCATGCACGTCAGGCACCTGCCATATTTAAAGCCGCAACCGTACAGCGCCGGCTCGCTTACGCCGCCAAGAACACCCGAGATTGAATAGCCCAGCATGAGCGCCTTCTCGTCCTTATCCGCAACGCGAAGCGACGCGCCAAAGGGCATGCCCCAAACGGCGAACGTTGCCATCGTCGCGGCGATCAGGATGCACGAATCCGTTCCCACACTCATAAACTGCGCATAGGCGAGCGATAGGACAACGTTGCTGATGCCCGCAATCTTAAGGAACTCCCAACCCGCGGCAAGCCCCATGAGCGTAAGCAGCGACACGATACCACCGGAATTGCCAAGCATAAACATAAGCTGTCCCAACAGCATGCCCAGATAGCTGCCCGCCGGCGCCGTAATGCACAGCGAAACCGGAACCATGACGAGCATGGTCGCAAACGGAACGAACGAAAACGCCACGGCCTTAGGGATAACGCGCTGAAAGAAACACTCCACTCGCCATAGCACGGGCACCGAGATGAGAATCGGAATAACAGTCGCCGTGTAATCGTTGACCGGCGCGGGAAGCAGGCCATACACGGAAGTCATCGATGCCCCCGTCGTCGATGCGGCATCGACGAGCTTAAGCAGATCGGGCGCAATCAATACGCCGCCCAGCATCATGCCCAGTTGTTCCGAGCAACCGAGCTGGCGGGCAGCCGCCCAACCAAGATAGATGGGCAAAAAGTAGTAGCCGGCGTTATAGAGCCAACTGTAGAACAGGCGATAGATTTCGGAATCGGCCGACCACAGGCCCAGCATGCCTTCGCCCATAATGACGGCGACGGTGCGGAACAACGCCGCGCAGACAATAAACGGCAGCGCCGACATCATGCTTTTGGACAGATAATCCACCACGGCCATGGCGTTTGATGAAACCATCGTTGTAAACGAGGTGTTAGAAACTTGTGACATGGAACGCCTTTCCCAATGTGACATGCGGACCGTCCCTTTGTCACATCGTGCGGTATCGACCGATTGCGCGGTACTTTTCGTAGCGGAGGTT
>CAUDCB010000229.1 GCA_958447915.1 uncultured Collinsella sp.
CTATTTTATATATACGCAATAACCCCAACTACCTGTGCTATTCTGTGTGTTTGTTTAAGCCTCGGCAAAGTCAATTCAGACTGAAGTAATCGATACCTAAGGGGAGGAATGTAGGCCCGATTTTCGTAGATTCCGCACGAGCCGAAGACCACGTAATGTGGTCTTCGAGCGAGCCCAGGACCTGACCGAGCGAAAATCGGGCTTACATTCCTCCCCGGCGGGACAGGGAGAGATATATGGAAGAAATGCCCAAGAACTACGATCCGTCGACCAACGAGCCGGCGATCCTGCAGAAGTGGCTCGACGGCGGCTACTACAAGCGCCGTGAGGGCGTGGGCGACTGCACCGTCACCATTCCGCCTCCCAACGTGACCGGCAAGCTCCACATGGGTCACGCCACCGACGACTCCATCCAGGACGCCATCATCCGTATGGCCCGCATGCGCGGCAAGTCCACGCGCTGGGTGCTCGGCACCGATCACGCCGGTATCGCCACGCAGACCAAGGTCGACAAGAAGCTCAAGAGCGAGGGCATCAGCCGCCTGGAGATCGGCCGCGACAAGTTTGTCGACGCCTGCTGGGATTGGACCCACGAGTACGGCGGCATCATCGTCGAGCAGATCAAGCGCATGGGCTGCTCCGTCGACTTCGATAACGAGCGCTTCACCATGGACGAGGATTACGCCCAGGCCGTGCGTAAGGTCTTCTGCGACTGGTATCACGACGGCCTGATCTACCGCGGCAAGCGCATCGTCAACTGGTGCCCCAACTGCACTACCGCTATCTCGGACGACGAGGCCGAGTACAAGGACGAGAAGGGCTACCTGTGGCACCTGCGCTACCCGCTGACCGAGCCGGTCAACGGGCAGGACTACATCGTCGTCGCCACCACGCGCCCCGAGACCATGCTCGGCGACACGGGCGTTGCCGTTTCCCCGAAGGATCCCGAGAAGGCCGCCTTTGTGGGTAAGACCGTCATGCTCCCGATCGTCAACCGCGAGATCCCCATCTTTGAGGATTGGCACGTCGACGCCAACTTCGGCTCCGGCTTCGTTAAGGTCACCCCGGCCCACGACCCCAACGACTACGCCATGGGTCAGGCCCACGATCTGCCGCAGATCAACATCTTCGACGAGCACGCGGTGGTCGTCGAGGGCTACGGCGAGTTCACCGGCATGAACCGCGACGAGTGCCGCGAGGCCGTCATCAAGTGGTTCGAGGAGCACGGTCTGCTCGATCACGTCGAGGACCTCGATCACTCCGTCATGCACTGCTACCGTTGCGACTCCGCCCTGGAGCCGTGGCTGTCCGAGCAGTGGTTTGTGGCCGTCGACAAGCTCAAGGGGCCGGCGCTCGACGCCGTTAACTCCGGCAAGGTGACCTTCCACCCCGCGCGCTGGACGCAGACCTACACCACCTGGATGGAGAACCTCAAGGACTGGTGCATCTCGCGCCAGCTGTGGTGGGGCCACCGCATCCCCGTGTTCTACTGCGAGGACTGCGGCTGGGAGGACGCCCTTACCGAGGACACCGACGTGTGCCCCAAGTGCGGCGGCCATCACGTGCATCAGGACGAGAACGTGCTGGACACCTGGTTCAGCTCGCAGCTGTGGACCTTCGCCACGCAGGGCTGGCCGCAAAAGCCGGAGCTGCTCGAGGGCCATCACCCCACGACGGCGCTGGTCACCGCACGCGACATCATCGCGCTGTGGGTCGCCCGCATGGTCATGAGCTCGCTGTATTTCTTGGACGAGGTGCCGTTTAAGGACGTCGTCATCTACCCGACGATCCTGGCCAAGGACGGCAGCCGCATGTCCAAGTCCAAGGGCAACGGCGTTGACCCCATGGATCTCATTGGCATGTACGGCGCCGACGCCATGCGCTTCAATCTGCTGACGCTGTGTACCAACAACCAGGACGTCAAGTTCGACGCGAATATCGATAAGAAGACCAAGAAGCTCATCGACAGCCCGCGTACCGACCAGGCCAAGAGCTTTGTGACCAAGATCTGGAACGCCAGCCGCTTCCTGCTTATGAACATGGAGGGCTACACGCCCGGCGAGCCCGTCGTGGAGACGCCGGCCGATGCCTGGATGTTCAGCCGTCTGGCCAAGGCCGTCCAGATGGTCACCGAGGGTATTGAGAAGTACACTTTTGGCGACATGGCCCGTGGCGTGCAGCAGTTCTTCTGGAACGAGGTCTGCGACTGGTACGTCGAGGTCACCAAGGCCCGCCTGAAGGGCGAGGGCCGTCTGCAGGCTCAGCGCAACCTGATTTTTGTGCTCGACACCTCCATTCGCCTGATGCACCCGCTCATGCCGTTTGTCACCGAGGAGATCTGGGACAACATGCCGGCGAGCGTGCTCGACCTGGATGCCGAGGGCAACGTGGATCGCGCCGAGGCGCTCATGATCGCCAAGTGGCCCGAGCCCGCCGACTACGCCAAGTATATTGACGAGGACGCCGAGCGCGCGTTTGAGCTGTGCCGTACCGTCGTTTCCGCCGCCCGCGCCACGCGTTCGCGCTATCGCTTGAGCCCCAAGGCCGAGCTCGACGTGGTCGTGCGCGCTGGTGCCGAGGACATCGAGAAGCTCGAGAGCCTGCGCTCGACCATCGAGCCGCTGGCGAATACTGCCTCGCTGGTCATGGGTACCGATGTTGAGAAGCCGGCCGCGAGCATTGCCGTGGTCGACAGCGGCGTCGAGGTCTTTGTGGTGCTCGAGGGCAAGGTTGACCTTTCGGCCGAGAAGGCACGCCTGGAGAAGGAGATCGCCGCGGCGCAGAAGGAGCTCGCCGGCTGCGAGAAGACGCTGGCCAACGAGGGCTTTGTGGCCAAGGCCGCGCCCGCAGTGGTCCAGAAGAAGAGGGACCGTGCAGCTGAGCTCAAGGAGATCCTGGTGGCACTGACTGCTCAGGTTGCTGACTTCTCGTAGATCTTACTGAGGGGCGCGTCCCGACGCTTTGCTCGCTACTGCGGACACCTATTCCGCCGTTCTAACGAACGGCGGCTGGCTCGACGCTGCAAACGCCTCTGATGGCCAATCTGCCGTTCAACTTCGGGCGCATGGGCATAAGCCCTATGCGCCCTTGTTTCACGGCACCTTGGCTCATCAGAGGCGTTTTCGCTGACTATCCTCAACCTATACTGTTTTATTT
>CAUDCB010000230.1 GCA_958447915.1 uncultured Collinsella sp.
GATATAGTCGGCGCAGGGCATCCCCAGGCGCTCCTCGAGGGCGCGATCGAGGTCGATGTGCTCGCGGCCCGTGAGCTGGGCGATCTGCTCGCCTACACGGGTCTTGCCCGAGCCCGGCATGCCGATCAGCGCGATGTTCTGCTCGCGGTGAGACAGGCGCTCCGTCACGTCCAGGATGCGCTCGCGCGGGGTGACCTGGCCGATATAGCGCTCGACGGCTTGCGCCGCCTGGGCCACAAGCATGAGCAAACCGCCGATGCAGGGGATGCCGCGACGCTCGGCCTCGAGCATAAGTCCCGTGCGAGCGGGGTTGTAGACGATATCGATGACGCCCTCGAGCGCGTCGAGGCCCTCGAGCGTGCAGGGCGCGTCGGGGCAGTGGGGGAACATGCCGGCAGGGGTGCAGTTGACGAGCAACGCGGCGTCGGACTGCTGTGCGATGTTGTCGTAGTTGACCTCGCTCGTGCGTCCCACGGGCACCACGATCGCGCCCAGGTCGCCCAGCACCATACTTGCCGTGGTGCCGGCGCCGCCGGTGGCACCGAGCACGAGGACCTTCTTGCCGGCAATCTCCACACCCAGCTCCTCGACCAGGCACTGGAAACCGAAGTAGTCGGTGTTGTCACCTCGCAGACGGCCATCGGGCAGACGCGTAATCGTGTTGACGTTTCCCATACGTTCGGCGAGCGGGCTCAGCTCGTCCAGGTAGTCCATGACGGCGCGCTTGTAGGGAATGGTTACGTTGGTGCCCTCCCAATCATCACCGGCCATAAAGGCCTCGAGGTCCTCGGGCTCGCGCTCAAAACGCACGTACTCAAGCCCCGCGAGCTCCTTATAGATGGTCGGGGTGTAGCTGTGGCCCAGCACGCGACCCAGCACGCCGTAGGGGCGGGTTGTGGCGACGTCAGTCATCTAGAGCACCTCCGTGTAGCTGCCAAAGTAGGTGAAGCTCTCGCACACGTCGTCAATCGAGTCGAGCAGGTCGTCGAGGGCCTTGCTGCCAAAGGGGCAGTCCAGATCGAAGTAGAACATAAACTCAAAGTCGCGCCCGGGGATGGGGCGGCTCTCGAGCTTGATAAGGTTGATGTTGAGCGCATAGAAGCGCTCGAGCACTCGATAGAGCGCGCCCGGCTCGTTGGCCGTGGTGATCATGAGCGAGGTGCGGTTGGCGCCGGGGTAGACGCGCGGCTCGCGGCTGATGACGACAAAGCGCGTGTAGTTATTGTCCGAGTCCTGAATGTTGGGCTCCAGCACCTCCAGGCCGTAGAGCGCCGCGCAACTGCGCGAGGCGATGGCGGCGACGTCGGTGCGCTCGGAGTTGGCGACCATCTCGGCCGACATGGCCGTGTTGAGATACTTGGTGGCGTGCAGGTCGTGCGCCTCGATAAAGCCGGCGCATTGCGCGATGGCCTGACCGTGGCTATAGACCTCACGAACATCCTGCAGCTTGGTGCCGGGCTTGACGAGCAGGTTGTGGTCGATCTTGAGGCGCAGCGAGCGCACAATGTGGAAGTCGAACTGCGCAAGCAGGTCGTAGACTGCGTTGACCGAGCCCGCGGTGGAGTTTTCGATGGGCAGTACGCCAAACTCGCAAAAGCCGTCGCGCACAGCGCGCATGACACCCTCGAAGGTCTCGAAGAACGCAATATCGGGCACGTCGAAGAGCTTGCACGCGGCGATCTGGCTGTAGGCACCCTCAACGCCCTGACAGGCGACGCTGGCAGTCTGGGGGAAGGGCGTGTCGAAGGCCTCGGCTGTGGCGTGGGCCTTTTGCGAGACCGTGATGCCCTTGAGCTCGTTGATATAGCGCTGCTGCTCGGCCTTGCTCATGCTCATGAGGAGGCGGAACAGCGCGATGGTCTGCGCCTCGTAGCGCTCGGGCGCGCGACCGGCAAGGTTGTTGAGTTTGGAGCGCTCGCGGGCGGGGTCGAAGACGGCCTTGCCCATCTCGATTTTTGACTTGGCGACCTCGGTGGCAATGTCCATGCGCTCGACAAAGCTGTTGAGCAGGGTGGTGTCGATGCCATCGATGGCCTGGCGGATGTCGGCAAGGTCCATAGGGACCCCTTTCGTGAATCGTTGCCTGGGGTAGTGAATTTGGGACGGGGCTTTTTTAGCTACCCTTTGACTGTCGACGAATCGATGGGTGCCAGGGCAAATATCAACTGGCACATGGGGTAGCTAGAAAGCCCCGTCCCAAATTAACTACCCTTGGGGTGGACGGGCTAGCGCTGGGCGGCGTCTTCAAGGAGGGCGTCCCAGGTGGCCAGCGCTGCGGCTGCTTCGGCCACGGGGACGGCGCGCGGGACGATGCAGGGATCGTGGCGGCCGTGGACCGAGAGCTCGGCATTTTCCATAGCGTCCATGTCCACCGTCTGCTGCTCGCGGCCAATGGAGGGCGTCGGCTTTACGGCCATGCGCCACATGACGGGTGCGCCGGTCGAAATGCCGCCCAGGATGCCGCCGGCATTATTGGACTCGACCTCGATCTTGCCGGTCTCGGCGTCGATGCGATACGGATCGTTGTTCTCGCTGCCGCGCATGGCGGCGACGGCAAAGCCCATGCCAAACTCCACGCCCTTCACGGCGGGAATCCCAAACGCGATCTGCGCGATGCGGTTCTCGATGCCGTCGAACATGGGGTCGCCGATGCCCGCGGGCAGGCCGTAGATACCGCACTCTACGATGCCGCCGATACTGTCGAGCTCGTCGCGCGCGGCCAGAATCTCCTCGCGCATGCGAGTGCCGGCTGCGGCGTCAATGCACGGCAGGTCGTTCGAAAGGATCGCCTTGCGGTCGGCCTCGCGATAGACCATGTCGTCCATGGGCAGGTCGGAGATGCCGCCGATCTGCGCGACGTGCGCCATGACCTTGATGCCACGGGCCTCGAGTGCCTGCAGCGCGATGCCGCCCGCGATGCACAACGGGGCCGTCAGGCGGCCGGAGAAATGCCCACCGCCGGCGACGTCGTGCATGTTGTGGTACTTCACGCGTGCCGGGAAATCCGCATGGCCCGGGCGGGGCTTGCGGCGCAGCTCGGAGTAGTCCTTGGAGCGCGTGTTGGTGTTCTCGATGATCGCGGCGATAGGCGCGCCCGTGGTGTGTCCATCAACTATGCCGGCGATAATGTGGGC
>CAUDCB010000231.1 GCA_958447915.1 uncultured Collinsella sp.
CAGGTGCCGCGGCGAAGCGCTCGCACGCTGCCGGGTACTCGGACGGTGCGAGCGTGGCGTCGAGCAGGGCGATACCGCGTTGCCGTACGGCGGCTGCGACTTCTGGGCCGTTCGCCATGTGGCTCAGGTGGCAGTGCATGTCGACGAGGCGATAGCCCCCGCCGGGGGCGCATCCTCGCCGGAAGGATTTGCGTTCCCGCGCACCTCGGACGGAGCGTCCGCCCGCCCGCCTCGCGCGCAGCAGCTCTCGACCATCACGGGCGCCGACCAGATTCTCGTTATGGACGCGGGGCGCATCGTGGGGCGCGGGCGGCACGATGAGCTGCTGCAAAGCTGCCCGCTGTACGCCCGCATGTGGCGTGAGCATCAGGGCGCGGCAGAGGTGCTCACGGACAAAAACGTGGAAGACTGGGCGGCCATCCGCCCCGAGGAGGCGAGGTAGATGTTCGCCATCGTAAAACGCATACTCGACGTGGCGGGAAGCTTCTCGCCTGCGTCGCGACGCAGTCTCATTGTTGGCATGGTGTGCAACGTCCTAAAAGCGTTCTTCATGTCCGGGATGCTTGCCGCGGTGTGGTGGGCGCTCGAGAATCGTGACCATATGGGTGCGGATGTGGCGCTGCAGTGCCTGGGCATCCTGCTGGCGAGCGTGGCGGGCCAGTATATCTTCCAATACCTCGTGGACATCAAGAGGACGCCGAGGGGTTCCACATCTTCCGCGACATGCGCCTGCGCGTGGGCGATCGGCTGAAGGGTGCTCCCATGGGCTATTTCTCCGAGCAGCGCCTTTCCGCCATCACCACCACGCTCACCACGACGCTGCACCAGCTGGAGGAGTTCATGACCATCTGCCTCACCGGTCTTTCGGGTGGCGTGGCGATGGCGGTCATCATGAGCTTGTATTTCATGCTGTTCGCGCCGCCGGTGGCGTTCATCACGTTCGCGGGCATCGCCATGGGGCTTGTGGTGCTCGAATGGCTGCGCCGCCGCTCCACCGCGGTGACGCGCGAGGTAACCGCCGCCCAGGAGGCCATGACCGACAAGGTGATCGAGTACGCCCGCGGGATGGCGGTGCTGCGCACGTTCGCCACGCCCGACGAGGCGCTTGCCGAGGCGAAGGCGTCTTTCGAGCAGAAGCGCCTGGCCGACTACCGTCAGGAGCAGGCGGCCCAGGGAATTCTCAAGCTCTATGCGCTGGTGTTCAATCTGGCGAGCTGCGCGGTGCTGTTCGCGGCGTGCGCCCTGTACCTCACGGGTGGGCTGCCACTCTCGTGGGCGCTCACGCTGCTCGTCGCCGCGTTCATGATCTATGGCGAGCTGATCAGCGCGAACAATAGCGCCTTTCTCACTAAGAAGATAGAGGGCGAGCTCGACCGCGTGGACGAGGTGTGCGCGGTTCCGCGTCAGGACACGACCGACGAGCCTCTTGCGCCGCGAGGTTTCGACCTGGCGATGGACGACGTGTCGTTCGGCTACGACGACCGGCGCGTCATCGACCACGTGACGCTTCGCATCCCCGAGGGCACCTCGTGCGCCATCGTGGGGCCAAGCGGGTCGGGCAAGACCACGCTGGTGAACCTGCTCGCGCGGTTCTGGGACGTCGATGAAGGATTCGTGAGCGTGGGCGGCGCGGACGTGCGTGACGGCACGGCGGAGAGCCTACTTTCGCATATATCCCTGGTGTTCCAGAACGTATACCTGTTCAACGACACGGTGGAGAACAACATACGGTTCGGGCGGCCGGATGCATCGCGCGATGAGGTGGTCGCCACGGCGAAGCGCGCGCGATGCCACGACTTCATCGAGCGCCTTCCGCAAGGTTACGACACGGTGCTGGAAGAGGGCGGAGCCGACCTGTCGGGCGGCGAGCGGCAGCGCATATCCATCGCGCGCGCCATCATGAAGGACGCGCCCATCGTCATCCTGGATGAGGCGACCAGCTCCGTCGACCCCGAGAATGAGCATCTGCTCATGGAGGCGATCGGCGAGCTCACGCGCGGCAAGACGCTCGTCACCATTGCCCACCGCCTGAACACGGTGCGCAACGCCGGCCAGATTCTCGTCGTGGACGCCGGCCACATCGTGCAGCGCGGCACGCACGACGAGCTCATGCGTGAAGACGGGATCTACCGCCGCTTCATCCGCATGCGCGAAGAGGCGGCCGACTGGAGGCTGGGGGCGTAAACCGATGAACAAGCAGCGTTCCACGGAATCCTCGGAGGACTACCTGGAGGCCATCCTGCGCATCCGCTCCGAGCGCGGCTCCTGCCACAACGTGGACATAGCGTGCCTGCTGGGCTACTCCAAGGCGAGCGTCACCAAGGCGCTGGCGGGTCTGTCCACCGCCGGGCTCGCCGAGTGAATCCTGAAGTTGTCGTACCGGTGCACGTAGTCCGAGAGCCTGGCCCTCGGTATCCCGTCGGCCGACTCGTCGACGGCGTTGTCGTGGGGGCAGCCCTCGGCCGACAGCGACCTCTCTATGCCGAGGGCCTCGAGCATCAGGTCGATCTCGGCGTTGTCGAACTCGCTGCCGCGGTCCGTGTGGAATACCTCGATGCCCGCGCTGCGCCGACACGGGGCAGCGGCCTCCGTTGGCCGCCATGGCCCTCACTTCCGAGCGTATACCGGCGCCGCTCGTCTTAAGACGTCGACCTCCATCCGGAGCCTGCGGTTCTCGCGCTTGGGCTCCAGGATCCGGTTCTACTCGGGCGTGCGGTTGTCGGCGGCGCGCGGCGAGCCGGTCGCGTTTATCGGCTTGACCCGCCTCTCCACGGTGCTCTTGCCGAGGCCGCACTCGTCCATGGCCTCGCGCCTGGGCTTTCCGGCGTTGTGGAGATCGACTATCTTCCTCTTGAACTCGTCGGTGAAATGCCTCGGTCTGGGGCCGGTCGAGGCCGAGCCCCCGGTCCGGCTGGGGTAGCATGTCGCTGCGGACCATTGTCTTTCCTCTCGTTGAATATCTAGGCGCTGGCCCTCCCTTGCTTCTTGCACCACGACTGTGCGCGTTACCCCCAGCGGGCCCGGATCGAGCGATTCGGGCCCGCTTTTGGGGCCTGCCGGAAACCCGGTGGTCAAAAAAGGCCAAATATGAGTAC
>CAUDCB010000232.1 GCA_958447915.1 uncultured Collinsella sp.
ACCCCAGCGAGCGGTTGAGGGAGCCAAGCTCATCGTTGCCCATGGTGCGCCACATTTGATAGATGCAGCCGCGCGCCAAGAAAAAGAAGCCGTTATCGACGAGTTGCACGGCGGCATCCGCGAGTTGATTGGTCACGGCGGGCACCGGCGGCAGCTCAAGACCCGCCTTGCGGATGGTCTCGACAGCCCCCTCAAACGTGGGCGGTTTGATGACGCCCATCTCGTTCATAAGGCCCTGCATTTCCTCCTGCGCGCTGCCGCCTGACTCCTCGCCGCGCGGCACCAGGCGGTAGCATGCCAGCGCCAGCTCGAGCTGGTCGCAGTTCCAATAGGCAAACGCCAGGCGATAGAACAGGTAACCGATCGAAGGCCGGTCGCTGGCGATGCGCAGGCCGTGGCGCGCCACCTCGATAATCTCGTCATAGCGCTCCAGGCGTGCTAGCACGTTGATCAGGGCAAAGTGAGACTGCATGGACGAGCGCGCCAAATCGTAGAGACGACGCACCTCGGGCAGCGCACGCTCAAAGTCCTCTTGTTCGGCGTAAAAGCTGCAGATCTCGTGCTGGGCAAAATACAGCGCATCGGGAGCGCGAAGGATACGCACGGAACGGTCCTCCTCCATCACCGGCAACACCATGCGCACCAGCTGGTTGTCGCAGAACTGGGTCTGCACTGGGCCCGTCGCCAAAAGCTCAGCAACAGTACACTTGGCTTCCAACTCTTCGACAAGGCGAGAAAAGCCCTCGAAAGCACCGACTCGGTCAACTTTGGATTGCTCGCGCAGCTCGACGACACGGGCGACATACGGATCGTTGTCCTCCTCCATGACCTCAAGCTCGTCAGCCGTATCAGCGAGCAGCAAATCGCGAAGCGCAGGCGGCAATGGACGATGGTCATCGCGTGGCCGGGCGTGAACCTCTGCAGGCTCAATCATGTCCGGCGCATCTGCCTCATATGCCTCGAGCAAATGCTTGCAGGGCATGTCGTCCATATCCATGCTCTCAAGATCCTTGGCGACAGAAACGCAATCGGCCAGATAGGCCGCACGGCCAAAGGAATACGTTTTAACAACGCACTCGCCCTGCTCGCCGTCGGGAGCCGCAATCTGCACGCAACAGCGCGTAATGCGAGTGCCCGAAGCAAAGCAAGCCGCCGCGAGTGTAAGCGCGATACGCGCATCGTGCTCAGTGGCCCATGCCGCGCGCTTAGGCTCATCCACCTCGCGCCAGGCGTCATCTTGAGCATCGTATTCGCGCTGCGGCATAGCATCGACGACCGTGCGACCAAATCGCACCAGCATGATGCCCTCGGCAACGTTCGCTCGATAGGTGTAGTCAAGCCGCGTGACCACGTTGAGCGCTTCTACGATTCGTGCAAAGCGGGTGCGAACGTCCCACTCGCCACCCGGCTGGCACGCAACCGTCCCTGGCTCGGTCCACGGGTTGTCATTCGACAGCGTTTCGAGCAGGCGAGGAACGTCGTTTGTCGTCTTGCTAATATGCCATAGGTCAAAGAGCGAGCAGCCCTCAAAGCTTGGCGACGAGGCAACGGGGCCCAACCCTGCCCCAATACGCTCAAGGATGCCCGATAGGCGGTTCAGGCGGCACTCGACGGCAAGCAGGGTATCGATCTCGTCCTGATCCAACAGGCTACGGTCAAAATTGAGATAGAAGAGCCTCGAGCGATCGATGCGCGCCAGGCTCATTTCGGTTTTGGCCGCGATGGTGCGCAGGCGAGACAGATTAACTTCGCCCATCAAAGCGGCGGCATAGCGCTCGATGCCACTTGGATTATCTGTATGGTCAATGCGGTAGAGCAACGTTTCGATTGCATCGGGCAGCGGCGTGGAATCAAAACCCAGCAACACCTCAACCGGCTCGGGGAGTTTAACAAGTTTAATCTTGTCGACGGCATTTTTCATGCCCTCGTCGAGGCCGTCACCGTCCGCCGTGTCTGAGACAGCGTTTTCAGAATCGGCGAATATCACGTAACGCAAGAACATCGAGGCCATGAACTCGCCATAGCGAAGGCCGCGCGTCGAATTCCACGTCTCGCGATCGGATTGTTCGCGCATGGCGCCTTCGGGAGAGCCGATGACTCGCGCCCGGGAGTGCATCGTCCCATCGGTACCCCTGACCGCAATCTCACCGATGTTGGAATCGGACTCGTCAAGAATCAGTTGCATGTCGGGATCGTCGGGCAGCGACACCTCGTTAACGGGACGGTCCACCTTATAGACCTCACCCGAAACGCTCACGTAGCCCAAAAGCGACACATGGCTTTTGCCGACGAATTCGACGACATAGCATGATTCATGCGGGTCCTCGCCAAAGAGCTTCCAAACCACGCCATACGAGCGTCCCGCAGGCTGCTCGGGCATGGCCGGAAAGCGCTTTTTGGGATCGAGAAACCTGAGCTTGTATGTCGGACGCTCTGCCACGAAATATCACCCTGATCGGTCGTCTAAAGAAAGAGCGCGCCACGGGCTCACCGAGGCGCATACTCGAAATCTTACACGAGTCGATGAGAAATAGTCCCCTTTGACCGAGGTTCGAATCCATGCGGTGTTTACGTAAAAGAAAAGCCCCCGTTGCCGGGAGCTTTAATCTCAATTGGTGCGGCGTATAGGATTCCGCGCATCCGCTGCGCGGATCCGCACCGGCTTCGCCCGCCTGCCGGCGTGCTCGCCCGCGGGCTAAAAACGCTCCGCGTTTTCTTTACGCCCGCGCCTCGACCGAGGTTCGAATCCATGCGGTGTTTACGTAAAAGAAAAGCCCCCGTTGCCGGGAGCTTTAATCTCAAATGGTGCGGCGTATAGGATTCGAACCTATGACGTTCTGATTCGTAGTCAGACCCTCTATCCAGCTGAGGTAACGCCGCGACTTGTTGATTATTATGCACATCGACTGAATAATCGTCAAGCGTTTTTCAAAAAAAGTTATTGAATTTGATTTTTACTCATTTTGACCACTTGATGCGATCTTCGACGCACCGCGATATAAGAAAAGCCCCCGTTTCCGGAGGCTTAAAACTCAATTGGTGCGGCGTATAGGATTCGAACCTATGACGTTCTGATTCGTAGTCAGACCC
>CAUDCB010000233.1 GCA_958447915.1 uncultured Collinsella sp.
TCCGCGCGTCAAAAGCTCGGTAAACGGTACGAAAGGCGCAAAACACACGGCCTCACCACCGTCTGCGAGATCGGCCGCTTTGGTATCCAGATCCGTGACTGCATCGACAAGGGCGTCTTTAAGGGCCCGCGCGTTCTGGCCACCGGTCTGGGCTTCTGCCGCGTTGCCGGCCACGGTGACTCCCACCACTGCACCCAGGAGCTCAACAAGGAATCCCACCCCTGGGGCGACCAGGTCGACGGTCCTTGGGATCTGCGCAAGGCCGTCCGTCGTCGCCTGCGTGAGAACCCCGATGCCATCAAGATCTGGGCTACCGGTGGCGGCATCTGGCGCTGGGACTCCGGTCGCGACCAGCACTATTGCTCCGAGGAGATCCAGGCCGTGGTCGAAGAGGCAAAGATGGTCGGCATCCCCGTGTGGAGCCACTGCTACAACAACCACGCCGCTGCCTACGATTCCGTTCGCTTTGGCTGCGAGCAGCTGATTCACGGCTTCGATATCGATGAGCGCACCATGGACCTCATGGCCGAGCAGGGCACCTTCTTCACCCCGACGATCGCCTTCCTGCCCACCTGGTACGCCACCTATCCGCCCGTCTACGTCCCCGAGCTGCACGACAAGTACGAGGGCACCCTGGTCGAGAAGGAGCTGCAGCGCAACTACGACTGCCTGCGCGAGGCCAAGAAGCGCGGCGTCGTCATGACGATCGGCTCCGACTCCTTCTCCTTCGTCACCCCGTACGGCACCTGCTCCATCGAGGAGATGTACGAGTTCGTCGACAAGATCGGCTTCACTCCGGTCGAGACCATCACCTGCGCCACCCTCAACGGTGCCAAGATGTGCCACATCGAGGACGAGACCGGTTCCATCGAGGCCGGCAAGTGCGCCGACCTGCTGGTTGTCAACGGTGACGTCGCCGCCGACATCCACGTGCTCAACACCGACAACATGGACGTCATCATGAAGGACGGCTGGATCGTCGAGGCCGGCACTTTTGGTGAGGCTAACAAATACAGCGCCTAAGATACCGTTTGTCGATGGCTTGATGTAAAACACAGTTTTTGATTGCATAATGCAATGGAGAGGGTCGCTTGCGGCCCTCTTTATTGCTATGGGTGCTACGGACAAGAGGGGATGACGGTGGATTTAAACAGGCTGATTCTGGGCAAGAGCTACAACTCTACCAAGGTCTTTCGTACGGCCCAGCATGTGGTTCAGGCCATCCTGCTCGGTATTGTCGTTCCGGCGCTTATCCTGCTGCTTATCTGGGATTTAACCGATAATCCCAATCCCGTTCCGGGCGTTGTCGTTATTGCCGGCCTGGTCATGCTGTGCTTCTTTTTCTCGTATGTCTTTGTGGTCCCCGACGACCTCACATCGAGTGCAACCGACCGTACACTCGCCATTGCATCTAAATTATTCGCCTACACGTCGCGCGGCCTTACGCCCGAAGCGGCACTGGGTGCTTCCAAAATCATCCTGTCCGAGACCATCGCGTCGGCCATCTGCTTTACCGACGGCAAACAGGTGTTGGCAAGTTGGGGCGAGGATTCGACAAAGTGTCCCGCCGGCACCCCGGTCGTGCTCAAGACCACACTCAACGTGATCGAGTCCGGCGAACAGAGTGTATTTTCGCGTGACGCCTCCAATGAGACGGGCGGCTATTTTCCCCGTCTGCGCGCCGGCATTGTCGCGCCACTGACCGTGCGCGGGCATTGCGTGGGCACGCTCGAGCTGTATTACCCCCGCCTGAGCAGCATCGATATGCGCCAGACGGCGTTGGCCTCGGGCTTTGCCGATCTCATTTCCACGCAGCTCGCCAGCTTTGAGCTCGAGCGCCAGGACGAGCTCACGGCCCGCGTGGAGCTTCGCGCCCTGCAGTCGCAGGTCGACCCGCATTTTCTATTCAATACCATCAGCACCATCGTGTCGCTCGTTCGAACCGAGCCCGACAAGGCACGATCGCTGCTGATCGACTTCTCCAACTACTATCGTCAGACGCTTTCTGACTCCGATACGCTCACC
Source organism: uncultured Collinsella sp. (assembly GCA_958447915.1). Lineage (GTDB taxonomy): Bacteria > Actinomycetota > Coriobacteriia > Coriobacteriales > Coriobacteriaceae > Collinsella. The sequence goes on from CAUDCB010000233.1 coordinate 2,026, forward strand.
ACGCTCGAGCACGAGGTGGAACAGGGCACTCGTTATATCAATCTTATGCAGGCCCGGTATGGCGACGGCCGTCTGCGCGTCTCGGTCGACATCGACTTTGAGGTGCGCGACAGCCTGGTACCGCCGTTTATCTTGCAGCCGCTGCTCGAAAACTGTATCAAGCACGCGCAGCGCGAGACCGAGCCGCTTTCTATTCGTGTTAGGGCTTTCGAGACCGATGACGGTTTGGAGATCATCGTCGAAGACGACGGCATCGGTATGAGCGAAGAAGTCTGCGCGCATCTGTTTGAGCAGCATCGCCGAGAGGAGCCCGAGAGCATTACCGCCGACGGCTCCGTCAAGCGAGGTTGCGGCCTGGCGCTCTTCAACGTGCTTCAGCGCATCCATTTCTTTTACGGAGAAGATTCCGGCATGCGCGTGAAGTCCCAGGAGGGCGTGGGAACGCAGGTCATCGTTGAGTTGAACGGCGAGTCGCATGAGCCGGCGCCGCTAACGGTGTAGCACGCGGTTGGATTGAGAGAAAAAGAGGGGAAGCGCATATGTCCGAAGGCTGGAACATCCTGGTGGTTGATGATGAGCCTCCAATTAGGGCTGAGCTACGCTATCTGTTGGAAAAGGATACGCGTGTGGGTCAGATTGCCGAGGCGGGCAATGTCACCGAAGCCGTGGAGTCGATTCTGTCGAACAAGCCCGACGTGCTGTTTTTAGACATTACCATGCCCGGTCGCTCGGGAATTGAGCTTGCCGAGACGCTGCAGAACCTAAAGACGCCGCCGGTCGTGGTGTTTGTGACGGCATTTGCCGAGTACGCGGCCGATGCCTATAACCTCGATGCTGTCGATTACATCGTCAAACCGGTCGAGGATGCCCGCTTGTCAAAGGCACTCGACAAGATCGAGACTGCCCTGGGCGCTCGCCGTGTCGTCCATGCTCCGCGCCAGCCTTTGCGCCTGACGGTGGATCGCGGGGGCAAAAAGGTGTTCATTCCCGTGGCGGATGTCTGCTACTTTGAGGCGCGTGCCGATTTTTGCAACGCCGTTTGCGCCGAGGGAACATACCTGATC
>CAUDCB010000234.1 GCA_958447915.1 uncultured Collinsella sp.
TGGTTAAGCGAAGAGCTTTTACGGGCAGACTGCCTGTTTTGTGGCGCTTCGTCCCAGCTTGTAGGGACGGGCGCTTTTTTGGTGCCCATAGGGCGTGCGCGCCCACGACATGAAAGGGGTACCGTGGCAAACGAGTACAAGCAGACGATGAATCTGCCCAAAACCGGATTTCCCATGCGTGCCGGTCTTTCCAAGTCCGAGCCCAAGCGACTCAAGGACTGGCAGGACAACAAGGTCTACGAGCAAGTTCTAAAGAAGAACGAGGGTCACAAGAAGTTCGTGCTGCACGACGGCCCTCCGTACGCCAACGGCCCGATCCACATCGGCCACGCCATGAACAAGATCTCCAAGGACATGATCAACCGTTACTGGATGATGCAGGGCTATGAGGTTCCCTATGTCCCCGGTTGGGACTGCCACGGTCAGCCGATCGAGCACAAGGTCGAGGAGAAGCTCGGCACCGAGAAGTTCAACCAGACCTCCACGGCTAAGATCCGCGAGCTTTGCAACAAGTTCGCTGTCGAGAACATCGAGCTCCAGAAGGCTGGCTTCCGTCGCCTTGGCGTGCTTGGCGACTGGGACAACCCGTATCTGACGCTCTATCACCAGCATGACGCCGCCGACATTGAGGTCTTCAAGGCCATGTTCGATAAGGGCATGATCTATCGCGGTCATAAGCCCGTCCACTGGTGCAAGCACTGCCACACCGCACTCGCCGAGGCTGAGATCGAGTACTCCGACGAGACGAGCCCGTCCATCTTCGTGCGCTTTGAGATGACCTCCAAGCCCGCCGGCCTCGAGAACTTCGACGGCCCGGTCGACTTTATCATCTGGACGACCACGCCGTGGACCATCCCCTCCGACCAGGCAGTTTCCCTCAAGCCCGGTGCCGCCTACGTCGCTGTTGAGCACGACGGCCGCGCCGAGGTCATGCTCGAGGACCTGGCTCCCAAGTGCTGCGAGGAGTTTGGCTGGGAGTACACCCCGGTCATGGTCGACGGCAAGCCCTATGTGGTTCCCGCCGAGACCTTCCACCACATCCACTACAAGCAGCCGATCTTTGACGGTGTCGAGGGCGTGGCGCTGCTGGCCGATTATGTCGGTGTCGACGACGGTACCGGTATCGTCCACAACTCGCCCGGCCACGGCGTCGACGACTACTTTGCCTGCCTCAAGGAGGGCATCACCGACATCTGCATGCCGGTCGATGACGACGGCAAGTTCTACACCGGTGAGGAGTTTGGCACCGGTGGCCCCTTCAGCGGTATGGACACCGACGAGGCCAACCCGCACATCATCGAGTTCCTGCGCGAGCGCGGCACCCTCGTCCTCGAGAAGAAGATCACGCACAGCTATCCGCACTGCTGGCGCTGCAAGCACCCGGTGCTCTTCCGTGCTACCGACCAGTGGTTTGTCTCGATGGACAAGACCGGTTTGCGCGAGCAGGCTGGCAAAGAGGTCCGCGAGAACGTCAAGTGGTATCCGGCCCACGCGGCAAACCGCATTGGCGCCATGGTCGAGCAGCGCCCCGACTGGTGCATCAGCCGTCAGCGCAACTGGGGCGTGCCCATCCCCAGCTACACCTGCGCCGACTGCGGCGAGAAGGTCATGAACGACGCCACACTCGACGCCGTCATCAACCTCTTCCACGAGAAGGGCTCCGACGCCTGGTTTACCGATGCTCCCGAGAGCTACCTGGGCGAGGCCTGCGTCTGCCCCAAGTGCGGCGGCCATCACCTCAAGGCCGATAAGGACATCCTCGACGTGTGGTGGGATTCCGGCGTTTCCTGGAAGGCCGTCTGCGAGTATCGTCCCGAGCTGGAGTATCCGGCTGATGTGTACCTCGAGGGCTCCGACCAGCACCGCGGTTGGTTCCAGAGCTCGCTGCTCACTTCGGTGGGCGCCAACGGCCATGCTCCGTACAAGGCGGTCGTCTCGCAGGGCTTCACCCTCGACGGCCAGGGTCGTAAGATGTCCAAGTCGCTCGGCAACGTCATCGACCCCAACAAGGTCTGCGACGAGATGGGCGCCGACATCATCCGCTTGTGGGTTGCATCCGTCGATACCAGCTCCGACGTGTCCATCGACCACGAGATCCTTGCTCGTACGTCCGATGCCTACCGTCGTTTCCGCAACACGCTGCGCTTCCTGCTCTCCGAGCTCGAGGGTCAGTTTGAGCCCGAGACCGACGGCGTCGCCTTTGCCGACCTGCTGCCGCTCGACAAGCTCATGGTTGCCCGCCTGACTCAGGTCCAGGCCGAGGTCGACGACGCCTACGCCAGCTACGAGTTCCCGCGCGCCTACCGTGCGCTCTACGACTTCGTGGTTACCGAGCTCTCCAACGTGTACCTCGACGCCCTAAAGGACCGTCTGTACTGCGAGAAGCCCGGCTCGCTCGAGCGCCGCAGCGCCCAGACCGTGCTGGCCGAGCTCTTCTCGATGCTCATGCGCGACCTTCAGCCGATTCTGTCCTACACGGTCGACGAGGCCATGGCCTATGCGCCCGCCGGCTGCGTCGACCACCAGAAGTACGCCGCGCTGCTCAATTGGTATAAGTCGCCCATCACGGTCGACGAGGCCAACGAGTTCGAGGGCGTGCTCGAGGCTTCACTCGAGCTCCGTAGCGCCGTGACCAAGGCACTTGAGGATGCTCGCTCCGCCGGCACCTTCACTAAGAGCCAGCAGGTCCGCGTCAAGGCGGTCGTTCCCGCCGAGATGTACGCGCTGCTGACCGGCGACAAGGCGGTCGACCTGGCCGAGTTCTACATCGTCTCCGATGTTGAGCTGACCCAGGGTGAGGAGCTCTCCGTTGCCATCGAGGCTGCCGAGGGCGAGTGCTGCGACCGTTGCTGGAACTACCGCACCACCGTCGGCGAGTACAACGGCCACGCTCACATCTGCAAGCGTTGTGCGGAGGCTTTGTAGTTACGCGGTTTTACCAAACCGCGTAACCGGTTGACGCTGCAAACCCGCCAGAGCGGCAATTGGTGGTTCCGCCGTTCTACCGAACGGCGGACCAGTCGACGCTGCGCGGGCCGCATTTGGACAATCTGACGTTCAATTTCAAGGGCGCGACCGAAAGGTCAG
>CAUDCB010000235.1 GCA_958447915.1 uncultured Collinsella sp.
CTAACCGCAGACACCTGACCGGGCCACGCCAACCACCCACGAGCGGACACTATCCATGAACCAGATACTTCTCTTTATCGGCCTCGTCATCATTTTGTGCCTGACCATCAAGCCCGTAGGCAAAAAGCTCCCCTTCCCCACCCTGCTCATCTTTATCGCACTCGGCATGCTGCTGGGTGTCAACGGTCCGGCGCACATCAACTTTAGCGACTATGCGCTCACCGAAACCGTCTGCGGCACGGCGCTGCTGTTCATCATGTTCTACGGCGGCTTTAACACCAACATCGACCGTGCCAAACCTGTCGCCGCGCCTGCGGTGCTGCTGAGCACGCTCGGTGTCGTCATCACTGCTGGCATTACGGGTGCGTTTGCGCACTTTGTACTGGGCTTCGACTGGATCGGCGGCCTGCTACTGGGCTCGGTCGTGGCGTCGACCGACGCGGCGAGCGTCTTTAGCGTGCTGCGCGAGCACAACCTGTCGCTAAAGGGCGGCACCGACTCGCTGCTCGAGGTCGAATCGGGCTCTAACGACCCCGTCGCCTACATGCTCACCGCGGTGCTCGCGACCCTTGCGGCGGGCGGCAATATCGACATTCCCGTGCTGCTGGCCAAGCAGATCATCCTGGGCGTGGGGCTGGGCCTTGCCATCGGCTGGACATCCAGCCGTCTGATTGAGCGCGCACACGCAACGGCCGAGGGGGCGCAGACTATCTTTTTGTTCGCCGTGGCGATCGTCGCCTACGCACTGCCGAGCTATCTGGGTGGCAACGGCTTTTTGGCCGTATACCTGGCAGGCATTGTGCTGGGTGCGAGCGACATCACCGGCAAGGTCGAGATGGCGCACTTCTTCGATACCCTCACCGAGATGGCCGAGATGACCATCTTCTTTTTGCTCGGCCTGCTCGTGACGCCCGCCCGCCTGCCGCAAATGCTGCTACCGGGCCTGGCGCTCATGGCGTTTATGCTCTTCGTGAGCCGCCCCATCGCCGTTGGCGTGCTGCTGGCGCCCTTTAAGACGAACCCTCGCCAGGTTGCGCTCATAAGCTGGGCGGGTCTGCGCGGCGCGGCTTCGGTCGTATTTAGCCTCTTTGCCGTGGTGACCGGTATTCCCGGCGGTCACGACCTATTTGACCTGGTGTTTGTGATTGCCGTATCGAGCATCGTGGTGCAGGGCTCGCTGCTGCCGGCGGTGGCGAAAAAGCTCGACATGATCGACGCAGAAGGCGACGTGCGCCGCACCTTTAACGATTACCGCGACGAAGACGGCATGTCGTTTGTTAAGCTCAAGGTGGGAGCTGGACATCCGTTTGCCGGGCGCTCGCTTGCCGATATTGGCAGCGCTACGAACATGCTCGTCATCCTGGTGCTGCGCGATGGCGCGCACCCGGTGCTGCCCAACGGGGATACCGTGATCGAAGAAGGCGACCTTCTGGTTATGGCCGCACCGACGTTTGAAGAGCGTGCCGAGGTTACGTTGCGCGAGGTCACCGTAACGCCCCACGGTCGCCTGGCCGGCCAGCGCCTGCGCGACGTGCCGCAAGGCAAGCACCCCTTTATCGTCGTGATGCTCAAGCGCGACGGCCAAACGATCATCCCCGACGGCAACACCCTTATATACGCTGGCGACGAAGCCGTCATCGCCACGCTGGCGTCGTAGCGGGCGGGGGTAGCTAATTTGCGACGAAGAGATCAAGCGCCTAGAGAACCTCATGCCTTCGCTCGCAGATTTGGATTTGCCTGAGAAGTAAAGCACCCCTCCCTCCCCCATGTAACCATCCTGTAAATCATAGCGGCGCAGTCGAGTTTTACCGTGATGCGGTCGCGCCTGGCGCTCCACTGTGCTAAAGTATCCCGAACGTTCAAACGACTACGAGGGAGAACTAGAAGATGGCACGTGTGCACAACTTCTCAGCAGGCCCGGCCGCACTGCCTACAAGCGTGCTTGCCGAGATCGCCGACGAGATGATGGACTACCGCGGTTGCGGCATGTCCGTGCTCGAGATGAGCCATCGATCTAGCATGTACCAGCAGATCATCGACGACGCCGAGGCAACCCTGCGCCGCCTGCTGAGCATCCCCGGCAACTACCGTGTCCTGTTTTTGCAGGGCGGTGCCACGCTGCAGTTTGCGGGCATCCCCATGAACCTCATGCGCCGCGGCCGCGCCGGCTACGTCGTGACCGGCAACTTTGCCAACAAGGCGCACCAAGAGGCCGCCAAGTACGGCGAGGCTGTGCTGCTCGCGAGCTCCGAGGACACCAACTTCGACCGCATTCCCTACATGGCCGACGTCAACGCGCGCATTGCCGCCGAGGCCGCGGGCGACGGGCTCGACTACGTCTACATCTGCCAGAACAACACCATCTTCGGCACCATGTTCCACGAGCTGCCCGATTGCGGCGACGTGCCGCTGGTCGCCGATGTCTCGAGCTGCTTTTTGTCGCAGCCGCTCGACGTCGAGCGCTACGGACTCATCTACGCCGGCGCTCAGAAAAACGCCGGCGCCGCGGGCGTAACCGTGGTCATCGTGCGCGACGATCTCATCGCAGATGGCCCCGCCTTTGCGCAGACGCCGCAGTACATGGACCTTAAGACCCAGACCGCCAAGGGCTCCATGCTCAACACGCCTAACACCTTTGGCATCTACGTATGCGGCAAGGTGTTCCATTGGGTGGAGCAGACCGGCGGGCTCGCAACCATGGCCGAGCGCAACTGGGCCAAGGCCAACCTGCTCTATGACCTGCTCGAGCACAGCGAGCTGTTCCATGGCGCCACGCAGGCCGACAGCCGCTCCATCGCCAACGTCACCTTCCGCACCGGCGACGCCGAGCTCGACGCGGCCTTTGTCGCAGGCGCGGCCAAGCACCAGATTCAAAACGTCAAGGGCCATCGCCTGGTGGGCGGCATGCGCGCCAGCGTCTACAACGCCGTAACCATGGAAGACGTGCAGGCACTTGCCTCGTACATGAAGGACTTCGAAGCGCAGCATAGTTTGAGTCCGCGATCTAACTAGCCCGCAACGCGCGGGCCGACCAGCCATCTCAAACCACCCTGTTTAGATCAAAAC
>CAUDCB010000236.1 GCA_958447915.1 uncultured Collinsella sp.
GCGCTATAGCTGGCAAAAGAGAATTCAGAGAGCCGAATGCCACGCCACTAGAAATATCGATTAATAGGAAACCAATTGCCAAGTGCTTCGCGCTAAGATCACTAAATGCAGTCCTGTTTTTTTCATTTTTGCTTATTCCCTCTTTATCATTAACCTCGATAACCGACGGAACATCTCGCAGCAACCAGAACGACGCGGCAAAAGAAAGCGCGTCTAATGCAAGAACAGCCTCCGCCCCAAATTGAGCGACAACAAAACCGCCGGCAACTGGCCCCAGAACCATCATCAAATTCTGCAGGAACCCAAACGAATTATTAATTACGTCGCGATTGATACTATTCGTATTGGCTCTTAACAACGAGTAAAAGCAGGGCATTTCTACCGTTCGGCAAAGCGATACCGCGCACGTAATAGCAAACATACTCCATTTACTATCAACAAAAATATAGCAAACGAACAATCCCGCGCGAATTAAGTCTGCCAATCTCATGGCCTGCAGTGTCCCGATACCCATCTTCTGAGGCAGCTGCGCGAGCGCAACTGAAAACAGAGAGGGGGCAAATCTGCAGCAGACCATCAAAGCAGTTGCAGAAACATCGTGAGTTACCTCGTAAATCAGCATTGGCAAAGCAATATTCGCACACCAATTGCCTATTTCGCTTATCCCTCTAGCAATATATAGGACCCGAACCGGACGGCTAGCTCTCAATACCGTGAACATCACGATTAACCTCGTATTTCAGGCCTCGTTCATCCCTTAATAGGAATCCATAATCAACCAAGTACCGCCTCAACACGGCATAATCAGGATAGAGCTGTGACAGCACACGATTAACCTGAAGCTCCGTATAACTTGTATTTAATTCAAAGAAAGAGACGGCCCATAGCAGCATGATTCTTTTATAGCTTTCCTTTTTTGGAATTGAAACCAGCTCGCCATTCTTGAGAAATCGTTTTTTAAAGTCTATTAGCTCATCCATTCACATCCTCCATTTCATACGCATCTAATACTAAAAATGCATACGCTTTAGGTCATCGCATTCAGCTTCTTTATTCGAACTAAACTCGAACTAATCTAAATTATTTGCTCAGACACTCTTCGAAAGCTCGTTTTTCACTCTGAGTAAAATGCCCTTCCCAGTCAGTCCACGAACAGGAAGGCAACTCACAACGAGCGGAGTCGAAGCCCTCTGCCGTCGGTCGCTCAAAATGCACGATAACCTTTTCGATATCGCCATCTGTAATCAGGTCAGAATGAATGACCTCGGTTCCATCTTCGAATGTCATATACGGGTACATCACGTAAACCACCTCGCAAACATAAATCCAGTTTAGCATCAAGCTATTGCACCAAAGACAGCAGGCCCCCTTGATGAGTTGATGGTATCTGTTAAATGTCACGTACGATTCACATCTGGTGGGTACCCTGATGGCTACACGAAACGAAGCAGATTTACACCGGGAGGACCCCGTATGACAACCAAGTACACCGACGCGCCGCGTACACGCGTCATGACTCCCGCCGCACTGAACAACGGCGTTCACGAAAACCATTCCATCGGCCAGACCATGGCCATCGCGCCCAAAAAGGGCCTGTTCGATGACATTTCCATTCCCCAGATCATCGCCGGCGCCGCAGCTGCCGCCACGAGCGTGGCGCTTGCTTCAAAGATCGGCATTGCCGGCTCGGTGATTGGTGCCGCTGTGAGCTCAGTCATCACTGTTGTGTCCTCGCAGGTCTATCGCCACTTTATCTCCGCCAGCGCCGAAGCAATCAAGGGCACGCATGCCGCTGTCGACTACCCTACCGGCGCCTACGAGCCCGTTGAGCCCAATGTCGAGGAGCACCTAGGTGGCGCCGCAACCACGCAGGAGATGCGCCAGGTTGCGGGACGCGCGACCACGGCGCGCGTCGCTCCCAACAGCTTGCGCGCCACGGCGGCGGCTGAGCGCAGGCAGACGCAAAAGAAGGTCATCGTCTTCTCGATCGCTATCGCCATCGTCGCGGTCATCGCCTGCGCCGGCGCCATCCTTATCACCACTGCCGGTGAGGGTCTGGGCGAGCGCCCCGAGCCAATCCTGTCGTCGCGCACGACCGAGAGCGATGCAAATGGCAACACCCAGTCGCAGGATCAGCAGGCACAGACGGACGATACGCAAGACAGTTCTACCTCTGCCAATTCATCCTCGAACACCCAAAACCAATCGCAGGGCACCGATTCCTCTACGGCCAACAGCAGCACGCCGTCCGGCACGACCGACTCAAGCCAAACGACTGACGGTTCGCAGCCGAGCACGGGCGGCCAGACGAGCGACAGCACTTCGGGAACGGGCACAGCAGACAGCAGCAACACCCACAGCTCGAACAGCTCGAGCGGAACCGCGTCCGGCACGGCATCCGACAACTCGAGCCAAGGCACGGCATCGGGCAACTAAGCACATTTGCCTCTCATAGATAACCGACCTGTATAACGGGCGCGAATCGACAGCGGTTCGCGCCCGTTTGCCTTGGGCGCCGCCATGGCGAGCGCCATGCGATGGTAAGATGCTTTACATGTGTAAAGAGGAGATTTGCTATGAGCAAGACAATAGCTAGGCCCACGCTTTCACTGGGCAACCACATCTATCTGTATCGCCTGCTGCGCGATGCGATTGGATGCGGCAAGCAAACGTTTATGACGCAGGTCGAAGAGGCGCTCGCCGCTGGCGACATGACTGCTTATGACCTGGGCTTCGAGTCCACGCGCGAGTTGCTCGAAGAGCTCGACGACTGCATTAAGCTGACTGTCTTTAAGGGCGGTCGCCTGTATGCCACGGTCATCGCCAACGAGGCATGGGATGCCGCACTTGCCAAGGGCGAGGACAAGCCCAAGACCGCCAAGGGCGCCAAGCAGTCGTACAAAAAGAAGAAGCGCGGCGAGAAGGACCTCAAGGCCGTGCGCCCTAAGCACGTTAAGCGTCCCGAGCCCGAAGCCGTGACTGAAGCCGTGCCGGAGCCCGAGGCAGAGGACACTCCGCAGGCCGATGCCAAAACCGGGACCGAAGACACGTCC
>CAUDCB010000237.1 GCA_958447915.1 uncultured Collinsella sp.
GCATAAGTCACGTCGCACGACGCACTGATGACCTTGCCATCGGCGTCCGTGTCGGGCAGCGTCGCGGTAAACGTGGTGGTGCCAGCCTTGTACGCCGTGTAGCCGATCTCGCCCGCGGTGGTGTAGGCCGCCACGGCAGGATCGCTGCTCGTCACGGTAAAGTTGTCGCGGTTGGTGGCGTTGTCGGGCGTCACCACGGGGCGCGCGTGGTCGGTCAAAAACGCGCCGCGCTCGGAGAGCGGGTTGCGGCCCTGCAGGTAGACCGTAGCGCCGTCCTCGTTATAACCCATCGAGATGGACGTGGCGGCCACGGCTTCGGACGTCAGCGTCACGCTCTTGGAGCCGGCGCCCGCAGATGCGGCGTCGCGCGGGGTAACGGTAATCGTGGCACTGCCGGCATGCTTGAAGTAAAAGCAGGCCGAGTAGTCGTTGCTGTAGATGGTCGTAGGATCGCTCGAGGCAAAGTGGAAGCGGCTGAACGAGACGGGCACGTACTCGCCCTTATCGGCGTCGACGTAATGCACGCGAATCTCGAGGTTGCGCACCTCGGAGCCCTGGACGGTAGCCGCACCATCGGTCACGTTGCTCACGGTGCCGTCGGAGGCACGATACCACAGCTCAAAGTCGTCGAACTGTTTGGCCTTGGCCTTGATCTTGATGGTAGCCACGGTCTGCTCGGAGCCATCGGCCTTGTGCTCGGTGGCGGTCACCGTGCCGGTAGCGTTGTCGTAGACATAGAGCTCTCCCGTGGACTCGTTGATGCCGATGTTGCCGCGGTTGGCGTCATCGGTGCCCCAGGTGATGGTGCTCGTGGCCGGGACGCCCTTAAGTGCAAAGACGCCAAGTTTGCGGTAGGCGTCCACAGCATCAGGCGAAACCTCGAGCATATGGCCGGCAACCGTCTGGCTGGTGCCGTCGTTGGCCGTGAAGCTCACGGTGTAGGCGTCGTCGGGCGTGGTGTCCTCGGGCGCCTGGTAGCTGTTGCCCAAGCCAAAGACCGGCGTGCCATTTTTATCGATACCCCAGCTGCTGCCGTTGGCGCCGCAGTTGGCGTTGATAAGATCGGCGAAGGCATCGGTGGCCATGTCAGCGGGGTCGACAGCATAGGAGTTGACGAGCGCCGAGGCGGGAGCGCCCATCTTGTTGGTGAGGAATGCGCCCCAGTAGGTGTTGACGAGCTGGCCCGCGCTATAGGTCGCGAACAGCGCGCCCGCCGTGCCCTTGGAGGTCGAAACGCAGTTGGACACGATGCCGCCGTCGAGCGTGCGCGCAAAGCCCGCTACGCCCTTGCCGGTCACGCTCGTGGAGCAGTTGAGCACGGCGCCCTGAACCTTGTTGCCCAGGGGGCCGAACGCCTTGCCGTCCGTCGCCTGCTTGAGTTCACCGGCGAACGAGATGTTCTGCACCACGCCCGTGGAGGCAACGCCGTCCATGAGCGACTTCACGCCACCGCCGTTGGTGAAGGTGATGGCGTGGCCCTGACCATCAAGCGTACCCGCGAGCATGCCCGTGGGGGCAAAGAAGTACTCGTCGTCGATGGTGATGTCGTTGTCGAGGACGTAGTAGGCGTCGACGTCGGCAGGCTTGAACTTGCCCATGAAGGCGTCGAGGTCGCTCTGCGAGCTCAGGTGCACTACGCTCTGCGGCTGAGCCACGGGCTCAGTGGGCTTGGGTTTCTCGAGCGCGGCGGTGGCACCGGTGAGTGCCTTGGTTGCAGCGTTGACCTCGGCCTGTGCGGCGTCGTCGTTGGCGTAGACGTCCTGGGCCGCCTTGAGGGCCTCGGCGAGCTTCGACCAGCTCTCAGCCGTGTAGTCGCTCTCGACCTTGGCGCTGGCATCGTCGATGGCGGCCTTGAGGGCACCCTTGTTCACGACGACCACGGCGCTGCCCGAGACCAGCACGGGCAAACCGCCCTGTGCAGACCAGCTAAAGCCGGTGGCAGGAGCATCGGTGTTGAGCTTATCGACCGAGGCCTGGGTCTTGAGCTCGCCGGTTGAGATTTTGCTGCCGAAGGAAGCATCAACCTTGTAGCCGCACGCCTGATCGCCCGCAGTGAACAGATTGTTGGCCACGGTGCCAGACTTATACCAGGCAACGAGGCCGTAGCCGCCAAGGGGCATGCCGCTGAGGCTGCCGGCGTAATACGAGTTGAGCACCGAACCGCCATCGAGCGCGCCTACGAGACCGGCAGCGTCAGCGAAAGTCCAATTGTCGTCAGAGGGGCTTGCCGTCGACCAGCACATTTGCACGGTACCCGAGCATGTGGTGGCGATAGGACCGTCGGTGCCAGAAATCGACATCGAACCCGTCACGCCCAGATTCTGCACTGTACCGGTCACACTCTTCGCCAACGCCTTGCCGTTGAGCACGATGCTATGGCCCTGGCCATCGAGCGTACCGGCCACGGTCTCGATCTGTTGGTCAGCCTCAAGGCTGATATTCGCCGCGAGCTTCACGACAGCCCCGGCCTCGATGGTGGTGGGCAGCTCATCGGCAGAAGAGACCATCACAGTCTTGCCGGCCTTGGCGACACGCACGTCACGTGCCTGCTGAACATCGGCGTCGTCATCGTCGACGTTCACCGCGGCGGCGTTCTGCTCGTCCGCACTCAGCATGGCGGCAAGCCCCTCATCGGCAGACGGAGCAACGTCGGATCTTGCCTCGTCCGCCGACGCCTCGGCGCCTTCAGCACCCGCCTGCTCGTCCGAAGTGAAACTCGACTCGTCGGCATTCTCGGCAGCATCCGCCTGCTGCGGGGCCTGGGCCTGCGCCTGCACAGCGATCTCTGCCACGCCCTCGGCAAATGCCGACGTACCCGGCATCGACCAGACGAGCAGCACCGAGAAAGCAGCGGCCCCCAGGCGCTTGAGCATAATGTTGTTTCGCGTCACCCGTTCTCCTTCTTTCGCGAACTTGCAATAGAGCCGTGGCGAAGAAGGCGGGGCAGGCGATGCCCCGGCAGCACAAAGGCGCACGTCAGCCACCCTATCGGC
>CAUDCB010000238.1 GCA_958447915.1 uncultured Collinsella sp.
GTCCATCGCCTTCCAGAACGCTGAGTGGGCCTACACCCTCGGCTGCGCTCTCGCTGTCAAGCGTGGCGCCAAGTCCGCTTCTGAGGCTGCTGCCATCATCGGCGAGGGCATCCAGGCCTTCACCGTTCCCGGCTCCGTCGCCGAGGACCGCAAGGTCGGTCTGGGCCACGGCAACCTGGGCGCTATGCTGCTCTCCGACGACACCGAGTGCTTCGCCTTCCTGGCCGGCCACGAGTCCTTCGCTGCCGCCGAGGGCGCTATCGGCCTGGCTCTGAACGCCAACAAGGCTCGCAAGAAGCCGCTGCGCGTTATCCTCAACGGTCTGGGCAAGGACGCTGCTCAGATCATCGCCCGCATCAATGGCTTCACCTACGTGAAGACCCAGTTCGACTACTACACGGGCGAGCTCAAGGTCGTCGAGACCATCCCCTACTCCGATGGTCCCCGCGCTGCCGTTAACTGCTACGGCTCCGACGACGTCCGCGAGGGCGTTGCCATCATGTGGCACGAGAACGTCGACATCTCGATCACCGGTAACTCCACCAACCCCACGCGCTTCCAGCACCCCGTCGCTGGCACCTACAAGAAGGAGCGCATCGAGGCTGGCAAGAAGTACTTCTCCGTCGCTTCTGGTGGCGGCACTGGCCGTACCCTGCACCCGGACAACATGGGCGCCGGCCCTGCCTCTTACGGCATGACCGACACCATGGGCCGTATGCACTCCGACGCCCAGTTCGCCGGTTCTTCCTCCGTGCCTGCGCACGTTGACATGATGGGTCTCATCGGCATGGGCAACAACCCCATGGTCGGTGCCACCGTCGCCTGCGCTGTCGCCGTCGAGGAGGCCCTCAAGGCCTAATCGCGCCCGCGCGATGCTCATATAGTTGAGCTTTGGAGCCGCTATCCACCCGGGTAGCGGCTCTTTTTGTTTGCGCAGTCGCAGGGTAACTAATGCCGATATATCAGTTGTGGCGAAATACGAGATGTAACGAGATGGATTGTCAGAGCGTCCATGACGCCCACCTGCCATAATTGCCCTTTACCGATTTGCCGAGTCTTTGCGGCCCCATTACCGATCACCCGTGCGACAATGCGCCGGACGAGAAAGGAATCCGATGGAATCAACTGACGTACTGGTAATTGGATCTGGCATTGCGGGCCTTTGCGCCGCCATCGAAGCGGCACGCGCGGGCGCAACCGTCACTGTGGCAAGCGCCGGCAAGACTATGAGTGGATCGAGCTTCTTCCCCGGAACCTGGGGCCTGGGGCTTATCGGCCCCACCGACGCGGCCGACGAACAGGACCTCATCAACACCATCCAGACCGTGGGCGGCGGCGTCGCCGACCCTACACTTGTCCAGACGTTTGTCCACGGCATTCCCCAGGCAATTGAATGGCTCGAGCAAGACCTGGGCGTTGAGCTTCAGCGTCCGCAAAGTGCTGAGAGCGCTCAGCAAAAGCAGTTTATCCCCTGCTTTGACCACAAGACGCGCATGTGGCGCGGCCTCACCCGCAAGCCCCTTGAGGACGCGTGTATGGCCCAGATCGAGTCTCTCAGCATTCGCCTGCTCCCCCGCCACGAGCTTATAGACCTTGTTGAGGATACAACCGGGAAGATTGCCGGCGCCGTACTCTACGACCGCGCAAGCGAGCATCTCGTGCCCATGGCAGCTAAGGCCACTATCATTGCTGCGGGCGGCACCGGCGGCCTATTCGAGCGCAGCCTCACTTCCGCCGACGTACTCAGCTCATCACAGGGAATCGCGCTGGCGCACGGTGCGTCCCTTTCTAATATAGAGTTCATGCAGATGATGCCCGGCTTCATCGAGTCTAAGCGAAACCTTGTCTTTAACGAAAAGACCTGGCGTTACGTACATGTAGACCAGCCGGTCGATATCGCCGACGACATGCTGGACGATCTGCTTGAGCAACGCTCCGGATATGGTCCCTTCACTTCGCGCCTAGCTTCCCGCGCCATCGATCTTGCCATCGATCAAGCAGGCGCCGAAGGCCTGGCGCTCCACTACGACTTCCCCCGCGAGGACGTCCCCGAGTTTGTGCAGACCTTTGCCACCTGGCTGCAAGACGAGCACGGCATCGCACCGACCGACGAGATGCGTGTGGCGATGTATGCCCACGCTGCCAATGGCGGCATCAAAATAGACAAGACTGCGTACACGGGCGTTGAAGGCCTGTATGCCTGCGGCGAGGCGACAGGCGGCATGCACGGCGCCGATCGCATCGGAGGCCTGTCGAGCGCCAACGGCATCGTATTTGGGCGCATCGCGGGCGCATCGGCAGCCCAGGCAGCACAGAATGCACCTGAGGCAGCCCTGAAGGCGGATATCGCCCTCCCCCAGTACGGCATTGCCACAACAGATGCCGAACGCCTGACACGCAGCCTTAAGCATACGATGAGTACCTATTGCATGATCAACCGCACCGAGACGGGCCTCTACACAGCGCTGCAGGAGATTGAGAGCCTGAAGGCGGAAGCAACGACTCTGAGAATGCGAAACGCTCATGACAGCCAAGTCGCAGCCCTTGCCCGCTTGGAATCGCAGATTCAGCTAGCACAGGAAATGGTCAAAGCCATGCGCAACCGAACCGAAAGTCTCGGTTCCCATTATCGAGCAGACTAAACTGGACACCTATCTAAAGCAGAACACAACTAATCGATATCTATGGGCCCCGTGAACTCGAAGTGGCACGGGGCCCATACGTGTCCGCACGGCAGCGTATCCTTACTCCGAATACAGAGCGGGCAAAGCCCGCATAGACAATAGATCAGCGAGGGGGAGATATGGACAGTAGAGATATCGAGAAGTGGCGTGTCAAACTTGACAGCTACGCCCATGTAGAAGACGGCGTTGAGTATTGGCTCGCACGCGATTTAATGGAGCCCCTCGGATACACCCAATGGCGTAATTTTGAGACTGCGGTTAAGAGATCCATGGCATCGTGTGACACCAATAAAA
>CAUDCB010000239.1 GCA_958447915.1 uncultured Collinsella sp.
GCCGGCGGCGGTGGCCGTCCTCGGAGCGCAGCTCCTCCATCTGCTCGGGTGAAATACCCAACAGGTCACCCAGTATGCCCATCATCTCGCCACGCATGCGATCGCTTGTATCCTCGTCGGCAAAGCGGCGCACCTCGGCGCGCGCCAACGAATCGACCGTCATGCGCTCTTTACCGCTCAGGCCAAGATCGGACCACGCAAGCATATACGGCCAGGCACGCTCGGCAAATGAACGGGCCGAGACGATCGGCGCCGTCGGCAGCTGGCGGCGAGCCGTCTCTCCCCGGCGCACGAGCATCAGCAGCAACGAACATGCCTCGGGCTTGCCGGCGGCCATCGGAATGTCGTCGAAGGGACGATTGCGGTCGACGTGCGCCTCGAGCGTGCCATCGACCTCGCCCGGCTCAAGCCCGCCGAGCAGCTGCGCCGCGCGGTCGAGCATGTCGACCGGACCGTCAAGCGTCGAGAGCGCTTGCGCCAGCACGCGCTCCATGCAATCCTCCACCGCGTTGAGCGTCACGAGTTCCTGCGGCACCACGGCAGACGTACGGTTGCGTACGCGCGCCACAAACTCGAGCGTCGACAGGTATACGTCGCCAAAGGGCGCGTAATCGCCCTGGTAGCCACCGCAAAGTGCCGGTGCCGCCAACGCGTACTCGGTCTTGGAAAGCGGGCTCAGAGCCATCGCACCCAGCTCGAGCGCCGTGTCCTCCAGCATGAGACCCAGCGTGCGAGAGCGCAGGCGCTCGGCGTCGCCCGCCGACACATCGCGGTCGAGCACACGCGCGGCATCCGACGCATCGCGCTCAACCGTGCGAATATGTAGGCGCTCGGCAATCGCGCGGACGGCGGCACAGCGAGCAGCCTCGGCCTCCTCCTGCGCCGGCGTAAAGATGCGGTTGCGTCCCAGCACCAGGCCGACCACATTACGCGGACCCAGGGCGTCAACGGCAAGCGCCGCCAGCAGGGACGACGGCAGATCGCCCTCGAGCGCCACCACGGCGCGCGACGTACCGCGGGCGCGGGCATTATCGCGAACGGCGAGCACCAGCGCCCGCCACAACCACTCCTCGGAACGAAACTCGGGCAGCTCGTGGTCCTCCAAGGCATCGAGCATCACACCGCGCTGAATCTCCTGAACCAGTAGGCTCTCTTCAAAACATGGTGCTTGGGCCACCACGCGACCGCAGTCGTCGAGCACAAACGAGCCACCGGTATACACCGACTCGTCGTACGCACCAACCGGCGCCATGCAGGCAAACCACACGCTGCGCTTGGAGGCGATCTTGCGGTAGGCTCCGCTGCGCACGGCGGCGATCGCGGCGGTCTCGCGGTCGGTCATATCGAATGCGTTGAACTGGAAATACGCAATGAGGTCGACGCCGGTCGGCAGCATCTCGAGCTCGCGGTCCAAGTCGAAGATCACGGCGATGCGCACGCCGTCCACGTCGAACACCGGCGGCGCCCAACGCGCGTCGTTGTTCTCGCCACGCTGCAGGGCAATGCTCGAACGGGCCGGCACCACATGGCCGTCCTTGAGCATCATGTAGTCGAGCAGGGGCTGGCCCTCAAACGAAACCGCCGCGGGCACGATGCAGATCATATCGAGCTCTTGGATACGCTCGGCGACGCCGGTCAAGCCGGCAAGCATGTCGTGCTCAAAGTCGGCAGCGCCCACCAGGCCGCCGGGCAGGGCCCCCATAAAGAGCGGAGCCGGCACGCACAGCACGCGCGCACCGCGCTCGTGGGCCAGGCGCGCCTGGTCCTCGATGCGACCGCAGATACCCTCAATATCACCCAGGCGCATATCGATCTGTGCAAGTGCGAGCTTCATGGCTCAGCCCTTTCCGTCGTAAACCGTCGCTATCGCAGTAAAAGCGCCGGCCGCATGATGCAGTCGGCGCTCGCATGTGCATATGCTAGCTATGATACCCCGAGCGGGGGCGCGCTCCTAGAACGTCGCGGACCACAGCCCGTGCAGGTTGCAATAGGCATAGACGGTACCGGTCTTGGAACCGCCGGCAAAAAACGTCGCGGGCTTCATGCCGGGCTGGAGGTAGTGGACCTCCAGACGGCCCTCGGCCTCAAGGGCGATCCACTCGATGTAGTGCTCGGGCACCATAGGATGCTCGACCGAGCCCACGCGTGCGCGGATCACGTGACCGTCGCGTTCGCTCTCAACGACGGGCACGTGCTTCTCGTGCGCCGCGTCCTCGGTGTTCGCGGTCAGCTCCGTGCAGCCGGCAGGGGTTGCAACGTCGTTGCCAAGGGCGGCAATGAGCTTGCCGTCGGGGTCCTTAAAGAATTTCGCCATGATGTTCTCCTTTGCTGATGTGCCGGTGTTCTCGATGCTTCTTATGCCCAAAGGCAGGCGAACCATCCACGGCATGGCAAATGAACACATAACGAGCGAGACTAGCGCCCGTCGCCGCCGAGCAGCGCCAGAACATCCTCGCGGGTAAACAGCGCCGACGAGATGCCGTCGCCGCCGAGCACGCTATTGACCAGGTCGCGTTTGGACTCCTGGATCTGCATGATGCGCTCCTCGATCGTGTCCTTGGCGATGAGCTTGTACACGGTCACGGTATGTTGCTGGCCAATACGGTGCGCACGGTCGGTCGCCTGGTCCTGCGCGGCCACGTTCCACCACGGGTCGTAATGGATGACCACGTCGGCAGCCGTCAGGTTAAGGCCCACGCCACCCGCCTTGAGCGAAATCAAGAACACCGGCACCTCGCCCGCTTGGAACTGCGCGACCATCTTGGCGCGGCTCTCCTTAGACGAAGCGCCCGTGAGCTTAAGAAAGCCGACGTCCTCCTTGGCCAAGCGCTTGCCGATAATATCGAGCATGCCCGTGAACTGGCTGAACAGCAGAATGTGGTGCCCGCCGTCGAGCGCACCGTGCACGAGCTCCATACAAGCGTCGAGCTTGGCGCTCCCCGCCTTGTAGTCCTCGTAGTGCAGG
>CAUDCB010000240.1 GCA_958447915.1 uncultured Collinsella sp.
TTGGGGTTGGTTCATATGTTTTTTACCATGGGCCGGGGGTCGAATGTAAATTTTTCATGGAAAATTCCCACTAATTTAGTTGCACCACAGAAAGTCTGTTTGAACTAGACGAAACCCAAGACGAGGCCCCATGGAAGCGAGTCTATGCTCGGGCGCACCAGATGGACAGCGAGAATAATCAAAGTGGGCAGCAGGATGACGGATCCGGAAATAAAGCTAACGGAAAGGGTACATCGCTCTGGATGAGAAAGCCTCTTGTTGAAATAGAAGAACTGCACAGATTTGCAGCGAAGGTTAAAAGCGAGATGTGGGGAAAGCAATTCTACGAAGCCGCACAGCAGGTAATGGGTATTGCGGCATCCCCGCTAGAAGTTGCTGGAATCATGTTGCTAAGTCATCCGAGGCGTGCCGGCGGAGCGGAGTTTAAAAACATATACGTCAACGACTTAACACCGCTGTCGAATTCAGCTCGGAAAATCTCAGGCCAGAAAATCTGTTACGGCGATATCGTCATCGTAAATCCAATAACAACGAAGGCTGTGATTATCGAACTTCAAGGAGAGGTTATCCATGGATCGGGCGCTGTACTTGACCACGACGCCACCCGAATGACGGCATTGCAAAGCATGGGATACGACGTATTTCTTGTAACTCATGACATGCTCAATGATCACGATCAGCTTGATGCCATCATTCACAGCGTGTGTGAGCGATTGGAGTTGCGCTATAAACCAAAAACTGAAGCGATGAGATGCGCTGAGACCAGATTGCGGGCCAACGTTCTGTGAAATTGGCTTGGTATTGGTAAGTAATAATGCCCAAGTGAGCATTTCTAATACTAAATATGCTGCCAGTAATTAAGTGCCATTTTAAAACCATGCCGGTTTACTACGTTGGATTGAGGGTGGCTGAGCACACCGAATTCGCCGCTTGTAAAACCGCAGGTAGATCGCCTACCCGTTATGCGAAAGTAAGCGTGAGGTCAGAAATCCAGGAATCAGCGTAGTAAACCGGTCTGTTTTTGAAGCGACAGGATGGATCGGGCATCATGGGCCCTCTCGGCCCCACACCCGTTCCACGCGCCGCAGAATATTTTCTAAAATTGTCCTTGCATCGGCGGGGGAGTTCCCGTATAGTACTTTTTCGCACGGGGGCGTAGCTCAGCTGGGAGAGCGCTTGACTGGCAGTCAAGAGGTCAGGGGTTCGATCCCCCTCGTCTCCACCCGAGCATTGAATGAGGCTCCAACGCAAGTTGGGGCCTTTTTTCATATCTATTGATTTATGCCATGTGTTGGCTGGGTAGGATCTTGGCGACATACCCATTGTTAATTATAAATATGAATGTTGATAACTTTACGTCTCTGGATGACAAAGCTAGTCTGCAGCCCAATAACAAAGAGGCCGGGCGTAATGCCCGGCCTCGAAATACTCTGGTGGGCCCTCCGGGATTCGAACCCAGAACCCAGGGATTATGAGTCCCCTGCGCTAACCGTTGCGCCAAGAGCCCTTATAAAAGGTGAATGCAATTCTAACAAAGGCGACTCAGACCTAATTTCTTCGCTTCACGTCGTGAAATACTACCATGCACAAGCAAGTCGCACAACGCAAGATCAAGTCCGATGCTAAACAACTGCTAATTTAGGCGCGTCGCAGAAAAGACGTGTTTAAGAAAAAGTTAAAGCCATTAATTCAGGGCTCCAACACATTTAACCGTGAAATCAAGCCGATGTCATTTCAAAACCATGCCGTTTTACTACGACTGATCGGCGACTTTCGAGCACCGCGTGTTCTCCGTTTGCAAAACCGCAGGTAGGGAGCGCGACGGTTGCGCGAAAAAGCGTGCGTGGTCGAATATTCCTGATTCATCGTAGTAAACCGGCATAGTTCTGAGGCGCAGAGGAGGGATGGTTCGCAATCGGACCCGATAATGGGACTGGCGGCGCACAGGAAACCCGGTTGCGCGGGGCGAGTCGTGTTCCGTGCGCGCCGGCGCGGGCGAAAGTTTTTCTAAAATTGTCCTTGCATCGGCGGGGGAGTTCCCGTATAGTACTTTTTCGCACGGGGGCGTAGCTCAGCTGGGAGAGCGCTTGACTGGCAGTCAAGAGGTCAGGGGTTCGATCCCCCTCGTCTCCACCCGAGCATTGAATGAGGCTCCAACGCAAGTTGGGGCCTTTTTTCATATAAGCACACAAGGTCAAAGGCGGCACCATGATCCTCCTGGTCGACAAGATCGAAAAAAGCTTCGGCGCGCGCGTCCTCTTTAGTGGCGCGTCCTTCCAGATCAACCCCGGCGAGCGCTTCGCGCTCGTGGGCCCCAACGGCGCCGGCAAAACCACCATGCTCAAGATCATCATGGGCATCGACAGCCCCGACGCCGGCCAGGTCCAGTACGCAAAGGACTGCCAGGTGGGCTACCTAGAGCAGGAAACCAACCTGGAGCACAAGGACACGACCATCCTTGCCGAGGTCATGGCCGCGGCCAAGGAAATCCGCCGCATGGGCGAGCGTGCCAACGAGCTGCAGGCCCAAATCACCGAGCTCTCCGAGCAGGGCAAGGACGTCGACGCGCTCCTTAACGAATACGGCCAGGTCCAGGACCGCTTTGAGCACCTGGGCGGCTACGAGCTCGAGAGCAACGCGCGCAAGATCCTGTCCGGCCTCGGCTTTAAGGTCACCGACTTTGAGCGCCCGTGCTCCGAGTTCTCGGGCGGCTGGCAGATGCGCATCGCGCTGGCCAAGCTCTTCTTGCGCCATCCCGACCTGCTCCTTCTGGACGAGCCCACCAACCACCTGGACCTCGAAAGCGTCCAGTGGCTGCGCGGCTTTATCGCGAACTACGACGGCGCCGTCCTCATCGTCAGCCACGACCGCGCCTTCATGGACGCCTGCGTCGACCACGTCGCCGCGCTCGAAAACCGCCGCGTAACCACCTACACCGGCAACTACAGC
>CAUDCB010000241.1 GCA_958447915.1 uncultured Collinsella sp.
TCGCTACCCAGTGTACCCCACCCATGAACGGTGCCGTCCCAACCAGCCCCCCATACAAAAACGTGCCGCCCCAATAGGGGCGGCACACAAACTTTTTTATCAGCTTTTCTGTAGCGAGCACGCAACGACCCGAAGCCGGAACGCAGGGCGGGGAAATACCTTTGCCTCGCGCGACCCTGCGGAGCCGTGAGCGAGAGGGAAAGGTATTTCCCCGCCCTGCGTTCCGCAGCAGCCAGCGCCAAGCGCTAGTAGTTCACCACCTGCTCCTCAAAGTACGCCTTCGGGTGGTTACAAACCGGGCACACCTCGGGCGCCTCGGCACCCACATGCAGGTGCCCGCAGTTCAGGCACTTCCACACCTTCACGCCCTCGCGCTCAAACACCTCGCCCGACTCGATGCGCTCGACAAGCTTGTTGTAGCGCACCTCGTGAGCCTTCTCGACAGCACCGACGCCACGGAACTTTGCGGCAATCTCGGCAAAGCCCTCCTCCTCGGCGGTCTTGGCAAACTCGTCGTACATCGTGGTCCACTCGTAGTTCTCGCCCGCAGCGGCATCACGCAAATTGTCCAGGGTGTCGGGAACGGCGCCGTCGTGCAGATACTTAAACCACAGCTTGGCATGCTCGGACTCGTTGCCTGCGGTCTCGGCAAAGATATTCGAGATCTGAACGTAACCATCCTTCTTGGCCTTAGATGCGTAGTAGCGATACTTGGTATGCGCCTGGGACTCACCGGCAAAAGCGGTCTCGAGGTTCTTCTTGGTCTGAGAGTTTTCAAAATCCATAGGTGTACTTCCCTTCAACACATGCCGCCCGTAGGCTTCGAGCGGCCTTGTCTTTAGGATGCCCTCATCTCGAAAATCTAAACCTTACAATCCTGTTCTTCAGATTCGGGTGGGCTACACGCTTAGCCAGCGGTCGCCCTCCACGCGGCAAAAGCCCTCACGCTCCAAGTCGGCCAAAATGCCTGCGATGAGATCGTGATCGACCGGCTCGCGGCCTGCCGCCGCCTCCATTTCGTTGACACCCGCCACGGCCTCGGCGAGTGTGATGCCCGCCGGCCGCCCATCGCGCGCAGCCAGCAGCATGCGCACAATATGGGCGCGCTTTTGACGGCGCGAGCCCTCAAACTTGGACTGGCGGCTATAGCTCGCCGAGCGCCTGGACGGATTGGGCAGCGTCTTCTTAAGATACGCGCCATAATCCAGCAGCGCGTAATACCATGCGCGCGGTGTGTCGGCATCATCGAGCGGCACGGCAAAGGGAGCGATCTCATCCGCCGTCGCGCCGGGAGCCGCCGGACAGGCGGCCTGAATCAGCGGCACCAGCTCGCGATCGGGAACGGCCGGCACATCGGGAAAGAAATGATGCAGAAAGACCGTGCGCACGTTGGTCTCCAGATACACACCCGGTAGATCGAACGCAAACGACCGGATGCCCTGCGCCGTCGCCGGGCCAATACCGGGCAGGGCGACCAGGTCGCGCGTCTCACGTGGAAACTTCCCGTCCCAGTCCTCTACAACACACTGAGCGGCCTTGTGGAGCGCCAAGGCGCGTCGGTTGTAGCCCATCCCCTGCCAAGCGTCCAAAACATCGGAAGGCGCGGCCTGGGCAAGCGTCTGCACGGTCGGAAAGCGATCGAGCCACGCGGGCATACGCGTCTCCACACGCGGCACCTGCGTTTGCTGCAGCATAACCTCGGAAAGCCAAATAATGTACGGGTCGCGTGTGCGGCGCCACGGAAGGTCGCGATAACGCAGGACCCCTTCCGAACGAATCATCGAACGAAAGGGGTCCTGAATCATGGCTACACTCCTTGTGCGGCGCTATTCTTCCCGGCAAGCGCACGCACAGGTGGCGTACTCGGGAAACGCATCGCGGTCGGCGAACTTGGAATCGACGGCCGGGAACTGGCGGCGAGCGACGATATCGCCCAGCGAAACGGAATCGAGGTAGTCGCGCATCAGCGCTTGAGCTCCGGCCCACAGGGAATGATAGCAGCACGTACCCATGCGCGCACAGTCGCCATCGGGCGCAGTGCAATCGTTCATGACCATGGGGCCCTGAACGGCCTCAACGACCTGTCGGATGGTGACATCGTCGGGGCTGACCTTAAGACGCATGCCGCCATGGACGCCACGCAGGCTCTCCACAATACCGGCCTGAACCAAACCATGCTGGATCGAACGGGCAAACGAATACGGGACATTGACCTCTTCGGCGGCAGTGCGAACAGAAAGCAGACGCTCCGGGTCCTCGGCAAGCATCGCGAGCATGCGAAGGGCGTAATCAGTCTTCCTCGATATGTCCATTTTTTCCCCTTTCAAGGAATAGGAACAGCTCGAACGAGCTCCGGGGCCGAGCTTACGTCGAGACGTCAATGACCGTATGGACGCCCAAATAGCAAAACGGGTGTCCACTGAATGCCGCGTTTGAAGCCTCTTGCATCAAAAACGGCCCACAGTGCAATTCAGTATAACCTAACCCCCTGCTTCGTTGAACAGGTGTTGCGCAACAAACGTCTTGTTTGAGCACATGTCTCAAACGGAGCTTGCCCGGGAATTGGAAGGATTTGGTTTTGGGCGAAAGGTACCGATGGGGTCAAGGTCCTATCAAACGCAAAAAGCCACGTCCGAAGACGTGGCTTTAATTGCGTTGGCGGGAAGTACGGGGCTCGAACCCGCGACCTCCGACGTGACAGGCCGGCGCTCTAACCAAACTGAGCTAACTCCCCAGGCAGTCGTTCGCGTTTGTTTCCGCTCGCGTGCGCTGCGGGGATTAGTATACACAGAAGTCTGTCCGGTGCGCAACAACTTTTTCGAAAAATTTTTTGGGCCCCTCCGGGAGGGTCTCCGGGGCTGGGGGCGGGGGTTAAGTTTGCTGCTCTACAGTCCTGCGCAAGACGGAAAGCACATTAAGTGCTTT
>CAUDCB010000242.1 GCA_958447915.1 uncultured Collinsella sp.
GCTCTTGACGCCGCGACGGCGCAGGCCATCGGCCAGGCCGATGGTCGTGGTGGTCTTACCCTCGCCCGCAGGCGTGGGGTTGATGGCGGTCACGAGGACAAGCTTGGCCTGGTGATCAGTTGGCTCGTTGAGCAGGGAATAGTCGACCTTTGCCTTGTCAAAGCCGTACGGAATCAGATGCTTAACGTCGACGCCGGCGTTCTTGGCCACCTCGGTAATAGGCAGCGGCGTAACAGAACGTGCGATTTCGATGTCAGTAGGCATGGGCGGTCCTTTCGTTACCGGATGAGAAAAAGACCAATCCAGCATAGCACGCGCGCGCAATTGTAAAACACCCGCAACCGACAAACGGCGATATGTTTACCCGATGCTCAGCGATAGCCTACAAACCCGTCCTAAACGGTCGGCTCAATTCCCAAATGCTCAAAGGTGCGAAGCGTTGCCTGGCGGCCCTGGGGCGTGCGAATCATCAATCCGCACTGCAGCAGATAGGGCTCATAGACATCCTCGAGCGTTCCCGGGTCTTCGCCCACCGCGCTGGCAAGCGTCGTCAGGCCCACGGCACGGCCGGAGAACGTCTTGGCAAGCGTCTCCAAGATGCGAATATCCATCCAGTCCAGGCCGAGCTCGTCAATCTCGAAGAACTCGAGCGCCTGACGGCAGATATCGAGCTCGATGGGGCCGTTGCCGCGCACCTGCGCATAGTCGCGCACGCGCTTGAGCAGACGATTGGCAAGACGCGGCGTACCGCGCGAACGCGAGCCGATCTCGAGTGCGCTGGGATGGTCGATCGTCACACCCAGGATGGTCGCCGAGCGCGTCACGATCTGGGCGAGCTCCTCGACGGTGTAGTAATCCAGGCGATACGAAATGCCAAAACGGTCGCGTAGCGGGCCGGTCAACATGCCCGAGCGAGTCGTTGCTGCCACCAACGTGAACTTGGGGATATCCAGGCGAATCGAGCGCGCAGCCGGACCCTTGCCGATCACGATATCGAGGGCAAAGTCCTCCATCGCAGGATACAGGACCTCCTCGACCGAGCGGTTGAGGCGGTGGATCTCGTCGATAAACAGCACGTCACCCGGCTGCAAGTTAGTCAGGATGGCCGCAAGGTCACCGGTGCGCGCGATGGCCGGACCGCTCGTCGTCTTAATCTGAGCGCCCAACTCGTTGGCGATAACCGTAGCCAGCGTGGTCTTGCCCAGACCCGGAGGGCCCGAGAAGATCACGTGGTCGAGCGTCTCGCCGCGGCTTTGCGCCGCCTCGATGAGCACGCGAAGGCTCTGCTTGATATGCTCCTGACCGCAGTAGTCATCCAAGCGTTGGGGACGCAGGGTACGGTCGACATCAAGGTCCTCGGGCGTCAGCTCCGAGCCCACCATGCGCTCGCCGTGCGCCATGGATGCCGCCGGCGAGTTGCCGGGCGTCGCCCACAGGTCCTGAGAGTCATCGGCTTCCCACATCACGCATCCATTCCGAGTCGCTTAAGCGCCGCGCCGAGCAGATCCTCGACACGCATATCCTGCCCATCATACCCGCTCAGGGCAACATCGGTCTCCTGCGGGCTAAAGCCCATGGAAAGGAGCGCCGCACGGGCGTCATCGATCGCCGAAGGAGCAGCGGCGGGAACCGGCATCGCAACCTGGCCGGGAATCACGTCGACCGGCACAAAGCCCTTGTCCTTGGCAAAGGTGCTCTTGAGCTCCAGGATCAGACGCTGCGCGGTCTTTTTGCCCACACCGGGCACCTTGGCCATACCCTTGTCGTCCTCGGCCATCACCAGCGAATACAGTTGCCCCACGGTATAGGTGGAAAGCACGGCGAGTGCCAGGCGCGGGCCGACGCCCGAGACGGACACGAGCCGATCGAACATCGTGCGCTCGTCTTTGGAAGCAAAACCGAAGAGCGTCATGGCGTCCTCGCGCACCTGCATACGGGTATAGAGGCGGACCTCGCCGCCAGGCGTAGGCAGCGTGGCGGCAGTGCTGCCCGAAATACCGAGCTCAAAGCCTATGCCTGACACATCGACGACGGCCGAGCTCATCGTGGCCTCGACAAGCGTTCCATGGAGCTGGGAGATCATCAGTATCCGGTTCCTCTCTGTTGATAGAACTCGCCACCGGTAAGCGCGCGAGTGCGGCTGAGGTTAACGTGACAGATGGCGCAGGCCAGGGCATCGGCGGCATGGTCGGGATGCGGGTCGTGATCGAGCTGTGTGAGCGTACGCACCATGTAGGCGACCTGCCGCTTATCTGCGGCACCGGTGCCTACTACAGCCTGCTTGATCTGCATAGGCGTGTATTCGCCAATCTCGAGCGCGCACTCCGAAAGCGCCACGAGCGCAGCACCGCGGGCATGCGCCGTAGGGATGGCCGAGCGAACGTTGGCGCCAAAGTAGATACTCTCGATAGCAGCGGTATCGGGTTGATAACGCTCCACGACACCCTTGAGGTCGCGGGCGATATGCGACAGGCGCACCGCGAGCGGGCTGCCCGCGCTGGTCTCGATACAACCGTAGGCGCGACAGCGAACCTCGCCGCGCCGCTCCTCGATAATCCCCCAACCCGTATGGGCCAAACCAGGGTCGATACCCAAAATGACCAAGCCAGCCTCCCCTCGCCACAAGCACGGCGCGAGACAAGGCCCCGCGCACTATTCACGAACGTCTGTTCTAGAATAACACAACGGGGCCAAGATGCTTAAAGCAAGATAGATTCGGCAGAAGCAATGTGTGTGAGGGAATCCCTCGCACAATGTTTCCGTCTGCCCTAGTTCTGGCTAAAGAACGGGAACTGCCTCGGATCCACCGGCGGGTGCGGCATCGGTGTGCCCTGGGGCCCACCCTGCGGGCCACCCTGGCCGCCCATCATCTTATCGATGGCGTCCTGGACCTCGCCCTCAAACTTCTTCATGCCCTCGTGC
>CAUDCB010000243.1 GCA_958447915.1 uncultured Collinsella sp.
GCGCCTGGCAGGAGAAACTCGCTTTGAGACAAGCCAGCTGATTGCAGACTTTGAGCTGTCACAACAACGAGGCTTCGGTGCTGACGGAATAGCGCTTGCAACAGGACTTAACTTCCCTGACGCGCTTGCTGCCGGCCCAGTTGCAGGACGAAAGCTAACGCCACTCCTCCTTGTGGATAGCGGAGCCTCCTCAGCGTCGCAATGGCTGAGTGCACACGCGAACGACATTAGCGGCGCGCTGATCGTAGGCGGAGAAAATGCCGTTACGCCTGCAGATGCCCAAACACTTAAAAAGGCGATGAATATCTAGGCCGTCTTTGACAAGGCAGATAGATGGGGGTACCTCTTGAACAAGGGGCACCCCCATCCGTTCAGAACGTTATAAAAGATTACGAGCAAAAACAGGAGAGGCCTAAGCCCACACCGACCCAACGAATCGAAATCATGTCAAGGCATATCTATGGGGCGACTTGGCAGATTGAAATTCAAATTCGAAATAACGCTCTAGGCAAGATACAAAACATGTCTACAACCCAAGAAGCGCCGGATATACTAGCTCCTAAATCTATCAAACCAAAAGCAGAGAAGCCCCCGCTCACCGAAAGACAAGCATCTTCTGCCAGTTTAGCTAACTAAAGCTGCAAGAATAATGGTATTTAGTAGACAGGCTGCCAACTCAAACAAAGAGGGGACTAATGAAAAAAGCAATACCGCTAGTAATGAGCGCATTAATGGCGACGTCTTTTACAGGCGTTCCGGCCATTGCCAAAGCAAAAACTCCAGCAGCAAGGGCGGCGAGCGAAAAGCAAGAGACGCAGTACGATTTGAGCAATTGCGATTTAAGGCAAAGAAATTATAGAAGCAACTTTATTGAAGGTAACGGTCCCGACGAAGACACCTTTGTTGTCGTTGACAGGAACACGAACAGGGAAGTCGA
This sequence comes from uncultured Collinsella sp., assembly GCA_958447915.1. Taxonomy (GTDB): domain Bacteria; phylum Actinomycetota; class Coriobacteriia; order Coriobacteriales; family Coriobacteriaceae; genus Collinsella. The sequence goes on from CAUDCB010000243.1 coordinate 938, forward strand.
TAAATCGCAATATAAATTCACCTTCAAAAAACTGTCTGAAGAGGGATATTGGGAAGAAGCAGGCGAGAGTTTTCCCACCAAAAAGGGAAGCTACATTATTTATGCGGTTGCGGCAAAAGACGGCAAATACTCAGGCAAAACTTACGGTACGAGCTTCAGTATTGTAGCGAAGAACGATTTAGCACTTGCCACCATGCAAAACTTTTGCTCCAACTACGCTTATACTGGAAAGCATATTAAGCCATCCATAGCTCTGATAGATGCCGAAGGCAAAACAATAGATCCGTCGTGCTACCGATTAAACTATATTGACTCTAATTGGACATCCCTAACAGAAGCTCCAACAGAACCAGGTCTATATCACATCCCTAGAAATAAAAGACCCATTAGACCTCAATTGCTTGAGCGTAGCGAACAGCATAGATGGAATTCCTCTAAGCTATACCCCCCATATAAAACTAGCCTCCTACACGAAAACCAGCGAATATTATTACCAAGACGATGACTTCGTAATTGACCATTACGAGTCCTTTGCTTCAGTAGATTTGGGTAAAGAAGCACCTAAAGAATCTGGAAATTATTATGCGGTATTAAAACCTTCAAAGAACAGCAGGCTGCATGGCGAAGCACGAGTAAGCGTACGCTATGGAGACCGACTTTCACTCGAAGACGTCCAGAATACCTCTCAGTATTATGGAAACACGTTCGATCAAGCAAGCAATGATGGAAAGTTTGGACTGAGACTCAGCACAGTGGCTGGCGAATATCTTGATTCATGCAGCGACTATGAGCTTACCTACTATCTCAATGGAAAACAGGTAAATTCCCCAACAGAACCTGGCACATATACGTGCACGGTCAAACCCAAAGAGGGCTCAGGGCTTAAGGGCCAGACCGCATCGATTCAACTGACTGTCGCAGATCCATACGATATCTCGAATTACTACAACTGGCGATACGCCGCAACAGGCGATCAGTCTACGTTCAACTTGAACATGAATAGTATTAACAACGATGGGGAGAGCATCACCCATAGCCTGGATCCTTCAACAGACTTCACCATAACGGACATCAAAGATACGCATGGCAAATCACTGGGAACGGCAATGCCCAGCGAACCAGGAAACTACACATTCACGTTTGAGGGACAGGGCCGATATCACGGCACTCTCGTTCGCGAACTAACAATATTTAACCGCAACGACCTGATGATGTGCGACGGATCAATTGACGGTTTTGGCCTTTACCAAGGAAGGGGCGGGCTTATCCATCCGGTTGGCGAAGCCCCAAAGATTACGCTAGCAGACTTTGATGGAGCTCCCTTAAAGGAAGGAAGCGATTTCAAATTAGAATACGCCCCTTACGATGAAGGCACATCCGGAGAAGAGCTCGAAACAAACGATTCATTATGGTCAAATAAGCTACCCGCCAAAGGCGGAGCTTATTATGTTCGAGCAAAAGCTCTAACAAATTCAAAATACACGGGCAAGTTAGGCTTTGGAATGGTTTCCTACTTGGAGCATAACGACATAAGGCTTGCCACCCCGTCATTTAATAGCAGCGTATCGATTCAAAAGGACGAATGGGGCTACGAAACCTACAGCGCATTATTTACGGGCAAGAACATTGATTTTGGCCTTAACCTATATGATGGAGATAAAAAGCTTGTTGCAAACAAAGACTACACGATAAAAATCACGGGAAACAAATATCCCGGTCAAGCAAGTATAACCTGCAAAGGAATCGGCTCTTACACAGGAGAATGGCTGGGGGCCGTATGTGTTGTCGTCGACCTCTCCAAGTCAAATATCGAAATTGACGATATCCCGGCTGAGACGTTCGACGGAAATAAAAAGAGGCCGCTCCCCCGCATTTCTTCCAATGGATTCGAACTCGTACCAGGCAAAAACGTCGCCGTTGCATATGACAACAATATTGAAGCCGGAACGGGAACGGTCACGTTTAACGACAAAGGTATTTAC
>CAUDCB010000244.1 GCA_958447915.1 uncultured Collinsella sp.
AACCTGTGTCGGGGTTTGTTTATTAAAGAACCCCCCGGCCCCCGCCTGCGGTGACGCTGCTGCGAGCGGTCTGCGATGGGGCCGTTGTTGGTTGGGGCCGCTGGGCTGATGTGGGGGCGCGTGGCCGTTGCGGGCCCTGGTCCCGGCGGCGGCCTCGGCGCTTCGCGCCTGCCGCCTTGGGGGACTGCGGAGCGCGGCCGGCAACTGCGGCGCGTTGCGCCTGCTGCCTGCGGGGACTTTGGGGCCGTGCGGCAGCTGCGGCGCTGCGCGCCTGCTGCCTTGGGTGACTTTGGGGTCGATTGGGGTTGTCTGCACAATTCGCGGTATTATGTTGCGGAGTTTTGAAAGGAGCCGCTGGTGGTCACGACGACGTTTGCCTCGCCTTTGGGCGAAATCTTGCTTGCCGCTGATGGCCGCGGTCTGACGGGGCTTTGGTTTGAGGGACAGGAGCACTTTGGCTCCACGCTTCTCCGGGAAGACTCCGAACATGTTGAAGGCGCCGATGCGGTTTCCGGTATTGGTGGCATGTCGTCGGTGAGTCCGGCAAATGGTGCGGCTTTTTCGGTGCTTGAGCGTTCGTGGGCTTGGCTGAATGCTTATTTTGCAGGGCAGGAACCTCGGTTTACGCCGCCGTTGCATTTGATTGGCACGGCGTTTCAGCGTGAAGTTTGGTACGAGCTGCTTTCTATTCCGCGTGGCGAGGTCGCTACGTATGGCGAGATCGCCCAGCGTGTTGCGGCTCGACATCGTGTGCCGGGAAATGAGGCACCCGTTGTGTCTCCCCGTGCCGTGGGGGCCGCGGTCGCGCGTAATCCCATTTCGATTATTGTGCCGTGCCATCGCGTGGTTGCCGCCGATGGTTCGCTCAACGGATATGCTGGCGGGCTTGATCGCAAGGAGTGGCTGCTTCGACTTGAGGGCGCGTACGAGGAGTAACGCTCGAACACTTTGCATAGCCAAGATGCCGTGAAAGAACGGGACACGCTTTCCGAATGGAGGCTCAGACGGAAACCACGTCCCGGAATTCCGTTTTAAAGCGGGACGCGCTTTCCGAATGGCGTTCCAAGTGGAAACCGTGTCCCGGAATACAGCCTCAGAGTGGGACGCCGTTTCCGGTTGAGACCACCTGCTTGGACATCTATCTACGCTCGCTCTTGCAGGGCGTAGATGGACTTATCCATGTTGAATAGGTAAGCCACAACACAGACGATGAAGAACATCGGCAAGTTGCCAAAGCCGAAGACTTCGCAGCCAATAAGGATCGGCGCGAGCAGCGTGTTGGTGGCGCTGCCAAAGACGGCTGCGTAGCCCAGTGCGGCGCAGAGCTCGACGGGCATGCCGAGAATCCCGGCGAGTACGACACCCAGGCTGGCTCCGATGGAGAACAACGGCGTCACCTCGCCACCCTGATATCCTGCGGCAAGCGTGGCGATGGTGAGTGCGAATTTGAGTGCCCAGTCCCAAGGCATGATGGCGACCTTGCCGTCACCGTCGAGCGCCGCGGATATCAGATTGGTACCAAGTCCGCAGTATCGCCCCTGCCACAGTGTGAGCAGAATCGCTGATAGCGCGATGCCCATAACGGCGATTCGTACATAGGGGTTGGGGAGCAGCCGCGCTGCAAGAGTCTTGGCATGCGCAAGGCACCAGGCAAAGGCGCCGCCTACCATGCCAAACGCGATGCCCAACACCGCAAGCCGTCCAAGACCGGGGAGGTCGAGCGCATACGAGGCGGTAACGGCGACCTCGAACTTCTCGAGCCCCAGGGCGCCGGAGGTCATGCTTGCGGCGAGCGCGGCCGTAAGTGCGGGAAACAACGCGCGGTATTCCATGCGTCCGGCGACAAGCACTTCGATAGCAAAGACCGTGGCGGCGAGCGGCGTTCGAAAGAGCCCGGCAAAGCCGGCAGCCATGCCGATAAGCAAAAACGTGTTGCCGGGGTCTCGGAAAGGTAGGCGTCGGCCGATCCAATGTGAGACGGTTGCACCGATCTGCACGGCCACGCCCTCGCGTCCCGCGCTGCCGCCAAAGAGGTGCGTTCCCCACGTGCTCAGCATAATGAGCGGCACCAAGCGCGGGGAGATGGCGTTCTCGCGCCCGTGGCCTACGTCGAATACTAAGCTCATGCCGCGTTCGGTGCCTTTGCCCCAGGTGCGGTAGGCAAATACGATGGCCAAGCCCATGAGGGCGAGGAAGGGAAGGAGCAGGGTGATGTGCTCGTCGCGGAAGGCACCGATCGCCAGGAGCACGCGACCAAAGAGGGCACAAATGGCGCCGACGATGATGCCAATAGGGATTCCGACAGCACCCATGAGCACGAGGCCGCTATAGGTGTTGACCAGGCGTTTGATTCTGCTCGATACGTTGCTTTCCGACATTTTGTTTTCCGACACTTGCTCTCTTGATAGAAAAAGAGCTGGAGTTGCGCATCGTTGAGAGGCTTTCCAGCTTTAGCAAAACAAACTTATAAGATGAGACGGGCCGCGTCAAGATAATTACCGGACGGCCTAGGAGGCGGCTGGTTGGCTGGCTTAAAACCTAGCGCGTGAAATGACGCTCCACGCTATTCAGCGCGCTTGATGGGATGACGAACCACAGTCTTAAGTTTCTCCGGTGCACATTTGCGTGGATCGGAGAGATAGATTTCGTGATGGAAACGGGTGTCTGAGAAGTCGGGGACATAGCCCTGCTCGGTCGTGTATTCATGCATAGCGTTTACGGTCGCCGGTTCGTTGTCGTAGGGCCCGGTGTGCATGCATTGAACGCAGAGACCCTCGTCAACTTTAAGCAGCTCGACGGCGGAAAAGTCCAGTTTCTTTTTGGCCGTGGCTTCCGCGACTGCCCAGTCAAAGTCATCTCGGGTGACGAAATCGGGCAGGCGGATACACGAGATAAAGT
>CAUDCB010000245.1 GCA_958447915.1 uncultured Collinsella sp.
TCACTTTGTTGATGCGCAGCGTTGCCTGCCCACCCTGCGGCAGATGAGCCTGTACAGCGAAGGCGTGCGTGTCGGGCTGCTCGTTTGCCGTGTCGTCTTTCGGCAATGCCATAAACGTGGCTTCAGCGTACTGGATGTCCCATTCGTCGAATGTGAGCTGGCGGAAGTACGGCTCGCCGTCGGAAAGCGGACGCGTGGGCGCGGTTATGGCGGTGCCGCCCTGGATGCGCGCAAGGGGAATCTCGACATCACGGTAGCCCGCCACACTAATGGAGATGCCGCCGTTAAAGTCGTACGCGTCAAGGAGCGTTGCCTCGTCCACGTAGCCTTCCGAAAGCGGCGCGACCTCAAAGATGGCCGTGCCTTCGTCGTCGGTCGTGGCGGTGAGCTGCTTGCCTGCGGCATAGCGTGATGTGAGCGTGACCTGGGCACCTGCGATGGGCGCATTCTTGTTGGCGACGTCGACCACGACCACACCAAACATGGTGCGCGAGAGAACGAGCACCCTGAAGGGGTCTTTTTCGTCGGCATAGGCTTCGGTGGGCGCAAACGGCAATATGAAGGCGTTTGCGCTTCCCGGCACGCGCGGCAACATAATGCTCGCCAGCGAGGACGCTCCGGCAACAAGTAACGAACGGCGATCAAGCATCTTTGGCTCCCATCCCGCAGGTATCGATGGAAATAATCCAATTTTGCGAGAAGCCGCTTCGTGGCGGTAGTGCCGTTCAAGGGTCAAAATGTCCAAATTGATCGAGCGGAGTGCCGGGTTCCGGAACGCGTTCGATGCGCTTGGCAGCCCGGTCGCTAACGCAACATATGCGCGACCAGCTCGGCACGAGTTCCGATACCAAGCTTGGCATACACTCCTGATAGGCGGTTTTTAACGGTGCCCGGCGATACTCCCATATGACGTGCGATTTCGGCGTTGGTCCACCCACGACAGGCGAGCATGGCCATGGTGAATTCCGTGGTCGTTAGATCGTCGGCCACGTCCTCGCCCGAATCGGGGTTGTGGATGCGTCGCCAGCCGTAGCTGAATCGATACGTGATCTCGATGATGCGTGCGAAATCGTCAGGGTATTGCGATTTTAGGCATGCCTCGATGAGTCCCTGCAAAAGGCCATGGTGTTCGCCGATGAGTTCGATAAGGCCGTCGGGGCGCGCAATGTCCCAAGCGGCGCCAAAATGCGCTTTTGCGGCGTCGACGTCTTTGAGACTCATACAGGCCATCGAAGCCGACAAGTGCAGGAATAGCTCCGAGATGGGGTAGCTTCCCTGTTTCATAATCAGGGCGTTTTCCGCCATGCCCAGGCTGCGGCCGTATTCGCCGCGCAGATACAACGCGTGCGCCATCACGTAGCTGGCGAACAGGCGCAGGCCTTCGGGCAGATGCGCCGCAAGTGGATAAAACTCTTCGGCAGAATACGGGGAAGGCAAGTGCAACAGGACGCTCGCGGCGGAGGCGAACAGGATATGCGTGGCGTGGACGGCAGACGATTCCTCGTCAGTTGGCGTATCGAGGATGCCCGCAAGGCAACGACGGGCATCGGTGATACGGTTGAGCGACAGACTGGCATATCCGCAGATAAGGCATGCGGAATAGCGCAGCGCGGGGTCGGTGGCGTCAAGATAGGGGCGTGCTGTCTCGGCGGCGAGTGTGGCCTGTCCGCGAAAGTACAGCGCTTCCGCCGTGGCGATGGTGCGTGAATCGGGGTCGGAAATGCCTGCAACCGCAGCGTCAATCTGCCCCGGCACAAAGGCGGTGCACATCAACGGCATGGGAATGCGCGGGTAGCCATCGCAGTCCATCTTCCATCTCCCAACAGCTGGCAACATTAGCAGCCATTTTACCCCTGTTGATCGGGACTGGAATTTGTGGTTATCGCCTACGATTATGCCGAACGTATAAAGGAAGAGTCTATTGGCGATGCTCCCAAGGTGGCTACCGAAGCCTAGCTGACCTCGACATTAGGAAAAATTGCCACCCCTGCAAAAAGCTCCGTCGCAGCGATGGGAAACGAACCTCGCTCTGCATATAATGAGGTCATATGACGGTGCGTTTGCATACGTGTAGCGCATTCCCATCGAACCGAAAAGGAGCTTTGCATGGATCCCAACAAGCGTCCCGACGACATGGTGCGTATCACCACTCCCGAACTTGCCCAGGTGTTCATCGATGAGCAGGTTGCTGCAATCCGCGAGCAGATTGGCGACAAGAAGGTCCTGCTGGCTCTTTCCGGCGGCGTCGACAGTTCTGTAGTTGCGGCCCTGCTCATCAAAGCTATCGGCAAGCAGCTCATCTGCGTGCATGTGAACCACGGCCTGATGCGCAAGGGCGAGAGCGAACAGGTCGTCGACGTCTTCAAGAACCAGATGGATGCGAACCTGGTCTATGTCGACGCTACTGATCGCTTCCTGGAAAAGCTCGTGGACGTCGAGGAGCCCGAGGCCAAGCGCAAGATTATCGGCGCCGAGTTCATTCGCGTGTTCGAGGAGGAGGCCCGCAAGGTTGGCGACGAGGTCAGTTTCCTCGCCCAGGGCACCATCTATCCCGACATTCTGGAGTCGCAGGACGGCGTGAAGGCTCACCACAACGTTGGCGGCCTGCCCGAGGACCTGCAGTTTGAGCTCTGCGAGCCCGTCAAGCTGCTGTACAAGGACGAGGTGCGCGTCGTGGGTCGCGAGCTCGGCCTGCCCGAGAACATGGTCGAGCGCCAGCCGTTCCCCGGCCCCGGCCTGGGCGTCCGTTGCCTTGGCGCCATCACCCGCGACCGCCTCGAGGCGCTGCGCGAGGCCGACGCCATTGTGCGCGAGGAGATCGACAAGGCCGGTCTGACCATCTGGCAGTATTTTGCCGTCGTGCCCGACTTCC
>CAUDCB010000246.1 GCA_958447915.1 uncultured Collinsella sp.
CCGCGGCATCGAGGTTTCCCAGGTCTTCCAGCTGGGCACCAAGTACTCCGAGGCCATGGGTGCCACCTTTATGGACGAGGACGGCAAGGAGAAGCCGCTGATTATGGGTTGCTACGGCGTGGGCGTGTCTCGCTCGCTCGCTGCCGTCGTGGAGCAGCACAACGACGAGCACGGCATCGTTTGGCCGGTCTCTGTTGCCCCGTACGAGGTCGCGGTGATTCCGCTCGACCCCAAGAAGGAGGAGTGCGCTTCTGTCTGCGAGCAGATCGTTGATGGCCTGTGCGCCGAGGGTATCGAGGTTGTCGTCGACGATCGCGATGAGCGTCCCGGCTTTAAGTTTGCCGACAACGACCTTATGGGCTTCCCGTATCAGGTGGTGCTCGGCAAGCGTGGCCTTAAGAACGGCACCGTCGAGCTCAAGGACCGTGCCACGGGCGAGCGCGAGGACGTGGCGATCGATGAGGTCGTCGCCAAGGTTTCCAAGCTTGTGAAGGCGGCACGCCGTTAATTGGCGATTTCGCTTGTAGTTCGATATACGGGACGGCCCCGCATTTCTCCAGATAGGGGAGATGCGGGGCCGTCCTTTTTTCTTCTCGGCGTGCTCAATCGCTAAAAGGAAAACCCCACAGCCCATGTGAGCTGCGGGGTTTTCTTTGTGCCTCCGATGCGAAATAAATCGCTCAGATATTACTGATAATCGACGACGTCGATCCAGTTCTTAAGGAACTCATCGTTCACGTTGCGCTTACGAGCGAGCTCGGAAGCGGCTACGATGCTCGTCCACTGACGCACGACCTGCATGGGCATGTCGGCGCGGTCGCAGTAGAGCTCCAGGTAGGCCTCGGCCTGATCCTTGCTATTGAGGGCAAAGAGCAGGTAGGTGGTGGCAACGTCGGCAGCAGGGGAGCCCTGGGTGGCGTGTGCCCAGTCGCAGACGTACAGCTGGCCGTCGTCGCCGACGATGACGTTGGAGGGGTTGAAGTCGCCGTGGCAGACCTTGAACTCCTTGGTCATGCCGTCCAAGCGCTCCTGAAGGTTGTAGCGCGTGGTGGCATTGAGCTGATCCAGGCTGTCGATCATGCGGGCGAACTTGTCGCGCTGACGGTTGAGCAGCGGGGAGGTGTAGCCGTGGATCTCGATCTGGAGGTCGACGAACATCTCGAGGTACTCACCGAAGCGCTGGGGCTCGGCAGTCATCTTCTCGGCAAGGGTGGTGCCCGGAACCTTCTCGGTCACGAGCGCCCAGCCGTTGGCGTTCTCGAGCTGGGAAACCTCGAGAGCCTTGGGGCTGCGGATGCCGCACTCATTGATGCGGGCAAGATTCAAAGCCTCGTTGAACACGTCGGAGACGGGCTTGGTCTCGTTAAAGACCTTGACGATCTTGTCGCCCAGGTCGTAAACGACCTTGTTGCCACGGCGGACGAGCTCGGTCTTGGAATCGGGTAGCAGCATGGTTGCATCCTTTCAACGATGCGATAGAAGCGACGGCGGGGGTGTGTGAAACACCCGTGCACCCCCGCCGTTAAAAACCGTGCTAGAACTAGCAGACGGCGTAATCCTGAGGCTCGCGGCCGTAGTAGGCGTCCAGATAGAGCTCCTTGATCTCGCTCATGAGCGGGTAGCGCGGGTTAGCGCCGGTGCACTGGTCGTTGAATGCCTGCTCGGTCATCTCGTCGAGGGTGTCGAGGAAGTACTGCTCGTCGACACCGTAGTCGGCGATGGTCTTCTTGACGCCGATGAAGTCCTTGAGCTCCTCGAGCTTCGTGATGAAGTTCTCGAAGACCTCCTTGTCGTCCTTGCCCTCGATGCCGCAGTACTTGGCCATCTCGGCGTAGTTGTGCAGCGCGTTGGGGTAAGGATACTGAGAGAAGGTACCCATCTTGACGGGAGCCTCGGCGGCGTTGTAGCGCATAACGCGGGTCAGGATGACGGCGTTGGCGATGCCGTGGGGCAGGTGATGGAAAGCGCCGAGCTTGTGGGCCATGGAGTGGTTGAGGCCCAGGAAGGCGTTGGCGAAGGCCATACCGGCCATGCAGGAGGCGTTGTGCATCTCCTCGCGGGCGTGCGGGTCCTTGGCGCCGTTCGTGAAGCTGGAGGGCAGGTTCTCAAAGACGAGCTTAGCAGCGCGCTCGGAGAGGCCCTTGGTGTAGTCGGAAGCCATGATGGAGACGTAGGACTCGATGGCGTGGGTCATGACGTCGATGCCGGAGGCAGCGGTCAGGCCGCGCGGAGCGGTCATGCAGTTGTCGGCGTCGACGATAGCCATGTTGGGGAGCAGCGCGTAGTCGGCGAGCGGCCACTTGATGCCGGTCTCCTTGTCCGTGATGATGGCGAACGGCGTGCACTCGGAGCCGGTACCCGAGGAGGTCGGGACGGCGACGAAGTAGGCCTTCTTGCCCATCTCGGGGAAGGTGAAGATACGCTTGCGGATGTCCATGAAGTCCATGGCCATGTCCTCAAACTTGCACTCAGGGTGCTCGTACATCATCCACATGATCTTGCCGGCGTCCATAGCGGAGCCACCGCCGACGGCGATGATGACGTCCGGCTCAAAGAGAGCCATCTGCTTGGCACCACGACGTGCGCACTGCAGCGACGGATCGGGCTCGACGTCGTAGAAGCAGTCGTGGGCGATGCCCATCTCGTCGAGCTTGGCCTCGATGGCGCGGGTGTTGCCATTCTTGAAGAGGAACTGGTCGGTGACGATGAAGGCGCGCTTCTTGCCCATGACGTTGCCCAGCTCGTCGAGGGCGACGGGCGTGGAGCCCTTCTTGAAGTAGACCTTCTCAGGCAGTCTCAGCCACAGCATGTTCTCTC
>CAUDCB010000247.1 GCA_958447915.1 uncultured Collinsella sp.
AAAGAAACATATAACAGCCCTGATGAAGGGGGTGGCTATGTTATCCTTCTCAAACGGGTGAAATCTTGGGTTTTGGGTTGTAGTTCCAAGGTGGACAAACGTTTTTCCCTGCACCAACGTGTAGTGAAGAACGGAAGAAGCCGGTAGTGCAAGCCGATAATTCAAGAATTCAATAAGCAGCGGTGTGAGAGAGCGCCGCATTACACGTAACTAGGAGCGTGGTTACACAATGCAGGAGGCATGGGAAGGCTTCAAGGAAGGCATTTGGACGGGAGAGGTTGACGTCCGAGACTTCATCCAGAAGAACTACACCCCCTACGAGGGCGACGAGTCGTTCCTCGCCGGCCCGACCGAGCGTACCAAGGAGCTGTGGGGCGAGGTTCTCGACCTGCTGCTCAAGGAGCGTGAGCAGGGCGGCGTCCTCGATATGGACACCAAGACCGTCACGGGTATCGTGAGCCACCCCGCTGGCTACATCGATAACGCCCACCGCGAGAAGGAGACCATCGTCGGCCTCCAGACCGACAAGCCGCTCAAGCGCGCGCTGCACGTCAACGGTGGTATCCGCATCGCTTGCCAGGCTGCCAGCCAGCACGGCTACAAGGTCGACGAGAACGTTGTCGAGCGCTACACCTTCGAGCGCAAGACCCACAACGCCGGCGTCTTCGATGTCTACACCCCCGAGATGCGCGCCTGCCGCTCGGCCCACATCATCACCGGCCTGCCCGATGGCTATGGCCGCGGCCGCATCATCGGCGACTACCGTCGTGTTGCCCTGTACGGCGTCGACTACCTGATCAAGGACAAGGAGGCCCAGAAGGCTTCCACCCCGACGGTTATGACCGCCGACAACATCCGCGATCGCGAGGAGCTGCAGGAGCAGATCCGCGCCCTCGGCGAGCTCAAGATGATGGCCGAGACCTATGGTTTCGACATTTCCAACCCTGCTACCAACACGCAGGAGGCCATCCAGTGGATGTACTTCGCCTACTTGGCTTCCGTCAAGGAGCAGAACGGCGCCGCTATGTCCATCGGCCGTACCTCTACGTTCATCGACATCTACGCTGAGCGCGACCTTGCCAACGGTACCTTCACCGAGGAGCAGATCCAGGAGTTCGTGGATCACTTCATCATGAAGCTCCGCATGGTCAAGTTTGCCCGTACCCCCGAGTATCAGGCCCTGTTTACCGGCGATCCGCAGTGGGTCACCGAGTCCATCGGCGGCATGGGCGTTGACGGCCGTACGCTCGTTACCAAGATGAGCTACCGCTACCTGCACACGCTCGAGAACATGGGCACCAGCCCCGAGCCCAACATGACCGTTCTGTGGTCGACCCGTCTGCCCGAGAACTTCAAGAAGTTCTGCGCCAAGACTTCTGTCGCCAGCTCCTCGATCCAGTACGAGAACGACGACCTCATGCGCGTTTACCACGGCGACGACTACGGCATCGCCTGCTGCGTGTCCTCCATGCGCATTGGCAAGGAGATGCAGTTCTTCGGCGCCCGCGCCAACCTGGCCAAGTGCCTGCTGTATGCACTCAACGGCGGTGTTGATGAGGTCTCCAAGAAGCAGGTCGGCCCCAAGTACCGCGCCGTCGAGGGCGATACGCTCGATTACGACGACGTTGTGGCCAAGTACAACGACATGATGAAGTGGCTCGCTGGCGTGTACGTCAACTCGCTGAACATCATTCATTACATGCACGACAAGTACTGCTACGAGCGCATCCAGATGGCGCTGCACGACAAGCACGTGCACCGCTGGTTCGCTACGGGCATCGCTGGCCTTTCCGTCGTGGCTGACTCCCTGTCCGCCATCAAGTACGCCAAGGTCCACCCCGTCCGTGACGAGAACGGCATTATCGTCGACTTCGAGACCGAGGGCGAGTTCCCCAAGTACGGTAACGACGACGACCGCGTCGACCAGATCGCTCACGACGTTGTGCATCAGTTCATGGAGTACATCCGCATGAACGACACCTACCGCAACTCCGTGCCCACGACCTCGGTTCTGACCATTACCTCCAACGTCGTGTACGGTAAGAAGACCGGTTCCACGCCTGACGGCCGCAAGGCTGGCCAGCCGTTCGCCCCGGGTGCTAACCCCATGCACAAGCGCGATAGCCACGGCGCCATCGCTTCGCTGTCTTCGGTTTCCAAGCTCCCGTTCCGCGATGCTCAGGACGGCATCTCCAACACGTTCTCCATCATCCCGGGTGCGCTCGGCAAGGAGGACCAGGTGTTCTTTGGCGATATCGACCTTGATCAGCTGGGCGAGTAACTATTGTTAGTGCTATACTAACAATAACGATTACTGATTAGCGCGCCGGTTTCGGCCGGCGCCTATCAATCGAAGGAGACACATTATGAAGGTTTCTGAAGTTTCTGAGACTCAGGCCGATAACCTGGTCCACATGCTCGACGCTTACGCCGAGAAGGGTGGCCACCACCTGAACATCAACGTCTTCAACCGTGAGACGCTGCTCGATGCTCAGGCTCACCCCGAGAAGTACCCGCAGCTGACCATCCGCGTTTCCGGCTATGCCGTGAACTTCCACACGCTCACCAAGGAGCAGCAGGACGAGGTCATTTCGCGTACCTTCCACAACAAGTTCTAAAGGGGTTTAACTCCTGCAGGATCGCCGGGCCGCTTTGGGTTACTTTCCAAAACGTCCTCGGACATGCAAAGGGCTCCGCTGTGCGCTTCGCGCAGCGGAGCCCTTTGTGTCCTGCGGAATGTTTTGGAAAGTAAACCAAACAGCCCCGGCGGGGTCCTGTGTAGTCACCCTTTAGGCGGAACTCTCCTA
>CAUDCB010000248.1 GCA_958447915.1 uncultured Collinsella sp.
GGTTGCTGCCGGCGACCTCAAGGCCGGTGACTACACCGAGGCCTCCTGGACGGCGCTCGAGAACGCCCTGGCGAGCGCCCGCGCCATCTTGAGCGACGAGAAAGCCACGCAGGACGAGGTCGACCAGGCGCTCAGGGCGCTCGAGAGCGCCCGCGGCGCGCTCGAGAAGACCCCGGTGGCCCCGGTCGAGAAACCGACTAAGAAGCAGCTCAAGGCCCTGGTCAAGCAGGCGAAGGAGACTGACACTAGGGGCAAGACGGCCGAGTCTGTCAAGGCCCTGACGGATGCCATTACCTACGCCGAGGACGTCTTGGGTGCTGAGAATGCTTCCGACACCCAGCTCCAGGCGGCCTATGACCAGCTCAAGCTGGCTATTGAGAGCCTCAAGGATGCCGATTCCGGCAATCAGGGCGGCTCGGGCAACCAGGGTTCCGGCAATGGCTCGAACGGCGGCAACCAGGCGGGCAAGCCCGCAGGCGACAAGGCCCAGGGCAGCAAGAAGAACGGTTCGGCGATTCCCAATACCGGAGACCAGACGGCGGCGACCGTCGCGACCGTCGGTGGTCTTGGCGCCATCATCGCCGCGATCGGCGCTTTCTTCCATCGTCGCAGCAAGGCTAAGTAGCCCCAGCAACAGCTAAGCAAGCGTGCCCGCCGTCCCACCCAAGGACGGTGGGCACGCTTTTTGAATGTAGGCGGAAAGCTCCGACCCTTCGGCCTTAATCTCGCAAAGCGTTCCGTCTCCCGCCGAACACATCAGCATCGGCGGCTATACTTGAATTATTTGCAGTTAAGGGTCGCGGATTCGCCGCGTCACCGCTCTCAACAGGAGGTCTTTGTTTATGGCAGATCAAAAGCCGGTTGTCGGGATCATCATGGGTTCCAAGTCCGATCTGGGCGTTATGGAAGGCTGCACCGCCGAGCTCGAGGCACTGGGTGTGCCCTATGAGCTCGTGATCGCGAGCGCGCACCGCACGCCGGCGAAGGTCCACGAGTGGGCTTCGACTGCCGCCGATCGCGGTATCAAAGTGATTATCGCCGCCGCCGGCAAGGCCGCTCACCTGGGTGGTGTCGTGGCTGCCTTTACGCCGCTGCCGGTTATCGGCGTGCCTATGAAGACGAGTGACCTGGGCGGTATGGATTCGCTGCTGTCGATGGTGCAGATGCCTTCGGGCGTGCCCGTGGCCTGCGTTGCCATCAACGGTGCCAAGAACGCCGCCATCTATGCCACGCAGATTCTGGGTGCTTGCGACCCCGAGTACCGCAAGGTTATCGAGAAAATGAAGCAGGAGATGGCCGACGCCTAGGCGTTCCGCCGTTTCACCGCAGTATAAGGAGAGCCATGTCCGATTATCAGGGAAAACGATTCAAGGCTTCTCAGATTCCCGATCCGTCGAAGCCGGGTGCTGCCCATGCGGCACAGCAGGGTCGGACATCCTCTCCTCAGCAGCCGCGCGCGCCGCGTTCCGTAACGCCGACGTCCCATCGCCGTCAGGATACGCCTGCTGCTTATCGCCCTTCGTCATACAGTACGGCCAAGAAGTCACCTCGCTCTTCGGCGCATACCGCGCCATCGAGCTATACCGAGCCGCTGCGCAAAAAGCGCCGCTCCGTCATTCCCATTCTGCTCATCATCATTGGCATTGGCCTGATCGTTGCTGCGGCCGCCATCTTTATTAATGCCCAGATTGGCTACAAGCAGGCGAGCGAGTCGTATCAAAAAATCGAAAAGCAATATGTGAGCGACAAGGACGCCAGCGGCGTGCCGATTATCGACTTCAACGCGCTCGCCCAGACAAATCCCGAGGTTGTGGGTTGGATTTACGCGCCCGGCACCAACATCAACTACCCCGTGGTGCAGACCAACAACAACTCCAAGTACCTCAACACGCTGTTCGACGGTACGGCCAATGCCTCGGGAGCCATCTTCTTGGATAGCGACGACACCGCGCCGGGCATGGTGGATCAGCAGACCACGATTTACGGCCATCACATGAACGACGGTTCGATGTTCAACGTGATTTCGCGTACGACCGATCAGGCGACGTTCGACAGCATGGAATACGTGTACTACATCACGTGCGATGCGACGTATAAGTTGCGCCCGCTGGCGACCAAGGTGGTCGAGGACACGTATGCCAAGGCGCGCACGCCCAACTTTGAGGGCGATGACGGACTGAAGAATTACCTGTCCGAGATGCTCGACGGTGCCTCTGCCGTGGCGAGCGATGCCACCGACCGTGCCGCTTCGGCAACCAAGGTCGTAACGCTTGTGACCTGTCGCTCGCTGTCGCTGAGCAACACACGCGCCGTCATGGTGCTCACGCCGGTCGAGGAATAAAGTGTCCGACAGCCCCGTCCCAAAAAGACTGCCCTGGAAATCAAAAGGAGAAATGATGTTTGAGAATGGCAAATCGATGCCTTCGGTTGATGCTTGGCTGCGCGAAGCCAAGGCCGATGTTTCGGCGGCTGATTGTGGGATGTACCTGACACACAACGGCGTGGTGCGCGCGACGCCCAAGGCCGAGGTGCGTGGGGTCGAGACCGATGGTGTGGCGCCTGGACATAAGGTGGGCGGCATGGCGTTTGGCTTCGATGCCGAAAAGGTGCAGGCCGCTATCGAGGCAACGCACGCGATGCCGGGTATCGGTTACGTGCGCGTGTGGTTGGCGAGTGGCGAGCTCGCCGTGGGCGACGACATCATGCTCGTGCTCATTGGCGGGGACATTCGCCCGCATGTGGTCGATGCGCTGCAGGCGCTCGTCGGTACCATCAAAAATGAGTGTGTGAGCGAGGTCG
>CAUDCB010000249.1 GCA_958447915.1 uncultured Collinsella sp.
TTTCTTTTTTTATACCATTAGAGCGTTTTTAACAAATCCGCAGGAAATGCGAGCGCGAACAACTACCGTTCACCGATTTCTTTGGTATTTTTCCTTGCCTTTGTACGACGTTCACTCTAGCTGTTATGTCAGCTTTAGCAGGGTAAAGTGTTCCAGAGACCCTACAGAAACTGCAGGGCGGCCACGGGATTTCCCCCGGGGCCGCCCTGTGGCGTGACTAGTTTTTAGCTTTGATTGCCGCTTGGCATTAGGCGGCTGCGGCGGCCTTGTCGGTCGTTGCCTTGCTATCGCCGTTGCCCTGGCCCTCAAAATGCTTGTAGCACCAGCTGGTGACCAGCGGGGTCAAAATAGCCGTCACGATTGCGCAGGCAGCAACCTGTGCCGTAGCCGTCGCGAGCACGGCGCCACCGTACATGGCCCCATTGACGCTTGCCATGGCAGCGGGCGTGGCCACATTGGCTCCGGCGCAGCTTGAAATGGCCGCACCTGCGACACCCGTACCGCCCGTGAGCTTATCGACCGCGATAACGGGAATTGCAAAGACCACCGAGCAGATCACGCCGAGCAGAATACCGGGAAGACCACCATTAATGAGCTGGCCAAAGGTCATGGTCGAGCCCATGGCAAAGAAGACGAGCACGATGATGGCGGAAAGTGCAGGAGCCATCATCTTTTTAAAGCTGGGGAAGAGATTGCCCAGAATAATGCCGACGACGATCGGCAGGATGGCACCCACGAGCGACCAGCCAATCGGAGCCTGGCCGGCGGCGCCAAGGACAATCATCGTGACCGGAGGGCCGACAACCAGCGTGGTGATTGCGACGGCGCCACGCTCGGCCTCGTTGCCCATGGTGCCCATCAGTCCAGCGTACATAGCGTTGTTGGCACCCGTGCAAGCGGCCAGCATTACCATGGCCGAGATGCCAAACAGGTTGTCGTTGAACACATAAAGGATGAGCAGCGACACGGCAACGACCACGATTTGCTTGACGGCGATGATGATGGCACCGCGGGCAGCAGCGGCAGGAGCACTCTTAAACGAAATCGTCGTGCCGACGATGAGCAAAAAAGCGCCCACGAGCGGGCCTGCACCCTGCTGGGTCATGCCAAGCGTAAAGCTGCCGAGCGTTTTGAACAGGTCAGGGAATAGCGTGTTGAGCAGGCAGCCCAGCAAAAGCGGCACCAAAATATTGGCACCCGGGATGGAGGACATCTTAAAGAACGGCTCCTTTGCCGCCGGCGCCTCCACCGCAGTCGATTCACTCATATATATCTCCTTTGGATGCATGCGAATCGTAGCCGCACGCGCCTATGTCAGAAAGAAGGCGACGGTCCCGAGTCGCAGGAGCCGTCGCCGAACGACCACCGTGGGGTATTACCCGTCCAGGACGATGCCGCCGTCGCAGTCGCCGATCTCGCCGTTCACGAAGCTGGCGAGGTCGGAAGCGAAGAACAGCACCATCTGCGCAGGCTCGCTGGCCTGGGCGGCGCGGCCCAGGGGGATACCGTTGATGATGCGCTGAGAGTTCTCGTCAGAGAGAATCGAGGTCATATCGGTCAACGTGAGCGACGGGCATACAGCGTTGCAGCGGACGCCGAACTTGCCGCCCTCCTTGGCGACTGCCTTGGTTAGACCGTTAACACCGGCCTTGGAGCTGGCGTAGGCGGCTGTGCCGAGCAGGCCGCCACCGATCTTGCCCGCAACGGAACTCACGTTGACGATAGTGCCGGCATGGGCCGCCTTAAAGTGCGGGTACACGGCGTTCATCATAGTGAAGGTACCGTTGAGGTTGATGTCGATGGTGCGACGCCACTCGGTGTCATCGATCTCGTCGAACTTCTTGGTGCTGATGACGCCAGCGCAGTTGATCAGGATGTTGGTTTGCGGCAGGTCCGTAAAAATCTGCTCGACGGTCTCGCGCGCCTTGGGTGCATCGGCGACATCGAGCTGATAGAACTTGTTGCCCTCGCCAAGCTCGGCCACCGCGGCCTCGCCCTTAGCAGCGTTCCTTGCGATGAGCGCGACGTGTCCGCCGCCCGCAACGATGCCCTTGGCAATCTCGAGACCAATGCCCTGAGTGCCGCCCGTGACAATCGCGGTCTTGCCCGTGAAGTCAAATGCCATGACTCCATCCCCCTTTATATAAGGTGTCTCCTCGCGGGAAGTTGGAGCATCGCACGTGGCGATTATATGAGTCCCAGTCGTCATGGTGGTGACAACCCCTCGCCTAACCGCGGGCATAATAGTTCTTTGAAACGCTTCAGCAATTGAATGATTTTAAGTCTTTATGCGCTCTTTATATTGCCTAGCGGCCAAGTAGTTTTTTGGGACATGTCCCAAAATCTACCGCATAGGGTACGCGTGCAAGGGTATCATCTTTCACCGAAAATAGTTTCTAGTGTTAGGGGTTTTCGGTGGAAGATACCGATTTCCATGAGCTTGGGCGCCAGCTCTTAACTGAGTTTGGCAGCATGCATCAGCGCATTTCGCGCTTTGCGGACAAAGCTCTCGGCGGCGAGATGGCTGTCATGCGCGCTCTCATGCTCGCTGGCGGTTCGCTCACGCCGAGCGAACTCGCTGATCGCGCCTGGGTCTCGAGCGCCCGCATCGCCAACATCCTGCGCGCCCTCGAAACCAAGGGCTGGGTCGAGCGCGAGCACTCAAAGACCGACCGTCGTCGCGTACACGTCACGGTGACCGACAAAGGCCGACAAGATCTCGAAATCAAACGTCGGGAATTCGAGAAACGCACCGCGGCCTTCCTCGAGCAGCTCGGCGAAACAGATACCCAAG
>CAUDCB010000250.1 GCA_958447915.1 uncultured Collinsella sp.
CCTCGAAAGCCGGCTCGCCACACGTAAAGTCCGCCAGCGAGATGAGCTCGGAGTCGCCCGGCTGGGAGTTGTCGAACACCAGGCGGTCGGCATCGAGCTGCGGCATGTCCAGAGCGTCGGTCGGCAAAATACGGCGTAGCACGTCGTAGGTCAGATCGGTCTCAACGTCGAAGGTCGGCGCCGCCACCTTGCCACGGCTCACGCCGGCATCCATCGCCAAGATCACCAGCTCGCGCGCACGCGTCATGGCGACGTAGAGCAAGCGGGCCCGCTCCTCGAGCGAGAGCCGCAGGTCATCGTTGCGCAGGCGAGCAAATGCCTCGGCGGGAGAACCTGTCGCGCAGACATCCTCCATGAGCTCCGGCGGCAGCCACAGCGACGTGCCCTTGCCCTTAAACGCATGCTCAAACTGCTTTTTGACGTCGTCGCCCTTTACGAACGTGCCGTCCGCGAGTTTAACGCCGTCGAAGCGTGCCGGTAGCGCCACAACCTGCGCACCGCCATCGACGCGACCCATCTGTGCCGCACCCGAGGACTTACGCACGCCAAAGCACTCCGCAACCGCCACGACCGGATATTCCAGACCCTTGGAGGCGTGCACCGTCATGATGCGCACCGCGCCGTCGCCTTCCTCGTTGAGGGCACCCGGGGCTTCCTTGCCCGCCAAGAAGCGGTCGAAGGCCAGCGCGATGGAACGCGGCGAGTTGCCGAACTCGGCCTCAGCCTCAGCCACGGCGTCGAGCGCCTTGAGCACGTTGGCGGCGATGGCCTTGCCCTCGGGACCACGCTGTGCCAGACGCACAAACCAACCGGAGGCGTTGACCACGTCGCGCGCGATGGCAGCGAACGAATCGCGGCCCACGCGACGAAGCGCATACCGCAGCACCTCGCGGGCGCGCGTCACGAGCGGCAGGTTCTGCAAACCCGGCACATCGGAATCGCTCATGATGCCCGCATCGATGTTGCGGCGCGACGTCTCGCCCGTCTGATCGTCGAGTTTGGTCGCCAGCGCCAGGAACTCCTGGGCTCCGAGTGCAAACATCGGCGAGGCCAGCAGTGGCATAAGACCCTGCGCCGTATCGGCCGGATTGGCGAGTGCACAAACCAGGGCGCGCACCGTCTGCACCTCGGCAGCTTGGGCAAAGACTGAGCCGCCCGCGATGACGCAGTCGAGCCCCTGGTCACGGAAGGCCTGTGCGTAGACGTCGGCGTTGGTCATGCGGCCCAGCAGCAGCACCATGCCGCCCTGGGGCTGGCCCGCTTTAACGAGCGCTTGGAACCGCTCCGCAATCGCACGAGCTTTCGCCTGCGTTCGTTCCTGGGTGCTGCCGCCGGCAACGAGCAGCGCCTGGCGGCGCGAAGCCTTTGCCTTGAGCTTGTCCTCGCGATCGTCACTCGGCTCAAGATCCAAGAATCCCTGCATCAAACCACCGGTATCGCCGTCAAAGACGCGTGCCACGTAACGCAGCACCTCGTCGTGGCTGCGGAAATTGCGCACGAGTTTGACGAGCTCGCCAGCAGGGGCGTCGGATGCGACGGAGGTCTCGGGCGCAGCAGAGGAGCCCACCTTGCGCTCCTGGCGACGGAACACCTCGACCTCTGCCCCACGGAAGCGATAGATGGACTGCTGTGCATCGCCCACGGTGCACAGCGCGCGCTCCCCCACACCCGTCAGATAGCGAATCAAATCGACCTGCATCTGGTCGGTATCCTGAAACTCATCGATCATGACCATCTTAAAGCGGCCTTCATAGGCCGCTCGAATAGCCGGGTAGTCGCGCAGCGCCTCATACGCCATGCGGAGCAAGTCGTTGTTGTCGAGCGCGGACTGGTCGGCCTTGAGCGCACGGTACTCCGCCTCCACAGAACGGGCCAAGCCCACCAGCGCATCGAGCGCGGGGCCACCGCAGGCCAGCACGATATTGATAAATGCATCGGCGGCCTCGGCCTTGAGCAGTTCGACCTGCTCCTTGGGGAACGCCTTGCTCGCCCGCGGCATGGCGCACGACATCATGAGTCGCGCCGCATCGGCCATGGTCTTGCCGCTCGCCTCGAACGCGTCGATGGCATCGAGCGCCGTCTGCGCCTTCTCGGTCGCGGCCTTGCTTGCGCCCAACGCCGCACGATAGGCATCGGCGAGTGCCGAGGTATCGGCCTGACCGCGCGCCACGCGCACGTCGTCCATACCGCCCGGCAACTGGCTCGACAGTTCCAGCAGCTCGCGCACCAGACCCTTGATGGTCGTACCGCCGCCAAAGGAACCGCCCTCGCCCGCCATGGGATACCAGGCGTAGAGGGCCTTAAGCGATGCCGCGAGCTCGGGGGCGGCATCGGGTGCCGTCGCGCGACCCAGCACATGCTCAACAGCCTGGTCCATGAGCTCGTCGGTATCGGTGAGCACCGTGAACTCGGGGTCGATGCCCAGCTCCAGCGCGTGCGCGCGCAGGATACGCGAGCACATGCCGTGGATGGTCGAGATCCAAGCGTCGTCGACCGTCAGGGCCTCCTCGTCCATCCCCTCATCGATAAGCGCACGGCGTACGCGGTCGCGAATCTCGGCCGCGGCATCTTTGGTAAAGGTAATGGCGAGCACCTGGTCCAAATGCTCAACGAACGGACCGGATTCGGGCGAGAGCGCGTAGACGATACGGCGCGTGAGGGTAAAGGTCTTGCCCGAACCGGCGCCCGCCGAGACAAACAGCGGACGGTCGAGCGTCTTGACGATCTGCAGCTGTTGCGGCATCAAGGTCGAAAGATCCATGGTCTACACGTCCCTCCTTACAAACGTTCC
>CAUDCB010000251.1 GCA_958447915.1 uncultured Collinsella sp.
CCAAGAACTTCAAGGATATGAAGCGCGCTGGCGTTCCGCACCGCTATCTCGAGGGCAAGAACATCGTTCTGCTCTTCCAAAAGACCTCCACTCGTACCCGCTGCGCCTTCGAGGTCGGCGGCATGGATCTGGGCATGGGCGTCACCTACCTCGATCCCGGTTCGTCCCAGATGGGCAAAAAGGAGTCCATCGAGGACACCGCCCGCGTTCTCGGCCGCATGTATGACGGCATCGAGTTCCGTGGCTTTGCCCAGGACGACGTCGAGGAGCTCGCCGCTAAGTCCGGCGTGCCCGTGTGGAACGGCCTGACCACCGAGTGGCACCCCACTCAGATGCTCGCCGACATCCTGACCGTCCAGGAGAACTTCAACTACGACATCAAGGGCAAGACCCTCGTCTTCATGGGCGACTGCAAGAACAACGTCGCTCGCTCCCTCATGGTCGTCTGCTCCAAGCTCGGCATGAACTTCGTGGCCTGCGGCCCCGAGGAGTGCATGCCCGCTGACGACGTCATAGAGGCTTGCAAGCCCATCGCCGAGGCCAACGGTTGCACCATCAAGCTGACCACCGACGTCAAGGACGGCGTCACCGGTGCCGACGTCATCTACACCGACGTGTGGGTCTCCATGGGCGAGCCCGACGAGGTCTGGGCCGAGCGCATCGCTCAGCTCACCCCGTATCGTGTTACCTCCGAGGTCATGGCTATGGCCAACCCGGGTGCCATCTTCCTGCACTGCCTGCCCAGCTTCCACGACACCAACACTACCATTGGCGCCGAGAAGTGCGAGCAGTTCGGCATCACCGAGCAGGAGGTCACCGACGAGGTCTTCGAGAGCCCCGCTTCCAAGGTCTTCGACGAGGCCGAGAACCGCATGCACACCATCAAGGCTGTCATGTACGCTACGCTCAAGTAAGAGCTTCTAGCATCTCGCTCGGGGTGCATTGCTGCGCACCCCGAGCGCTTTTGTCTGGTAAAAATCTCGCACTGAGCGACATGCACGGCACGGAAGAGCCGCTTCGGGCGAGATCAGTAAATGATTTATGAAGGGGGGATGAGAACTATGACTGAGACCGCTAAGAAAAAGCGCGGTATGCCTTCATCGTTCACCATTCTTCTTGCTCTGCTGGCAATCGTCGCGGTTGTTACCGTTATCGTCTCCGGTACGTCCGGTGGCGAGGTTACCGCTGCCCGCCTGAGCGATTTCTGCACCGCCCCGGTCAAGGGCTTCGCTGACGCTCTGCCCGTCTGCCTCTTCGTTATGATCCTCGGCGGCTTCCTCGGCATGATGACCGAGACCGGCGCCCTGGACAACGGCATTGCCGTTCTGGTGCAGAAGCTTAAGGGCAACGAGATTATGCTCATTCCCGTGCTGATGCTCATCTTCTCCCTCGGTGGTACTACCTATGGTATGTGCGAGGAGACCGTTCCCTTCTACGCCCTGCTTGCCGCTACCATGATGGCCGCTGGCTTCGACCCAATGGTCGGTGCTGCCACCGTCCTGCTCGGCGCTGGCTGCGGCTGCCTGGGCTCCACGGTTAACCCGTTCGCCGTCGGCGCTGCCGTTGACGCTCTGACCGGCGTTGGCATTGAGGTCAACCAGTCCATCATCATCGGCCTCGGTGCCGTCCTGTGGATTGTTACCACTGCCATGTCCATCTTCTTCGTCATGAGCTATGCCAAGAAGGTCAAGGCTGACAAGGGTTCCACCATCCTTTCGATGCAGGAGCTCAAGGACGCCGAAGAGGCTCACGGCAAGGCTGCTTCCGAGGTTAACAAGGAGGTCAAGCTCACCGGTCGCCAGAAGGGTGTTCTGATCGCCTTTGCCTTCACCTTCGTCGTCATGATCGTCGGCTTCATCCCGCTGGCCGACCTCAACGAGGGCGTCGCCAACTTCTTCGATGCTGGCGCTGTCTATGACGCCGACGGTAACGCCATCGTTCAGGGCTGGTCTGCCCTGATCACCGGCCTGCCCATTGGCCAGTGGTACTTCGACGAGGCTTCCACCTGGTTCTTCCTCATGGCTATCCTGATCGGTATCATCGGTGGCCTGTCCGAGAAGCAGATCGTCAACACCTTCATCACCGGCGCTGCCGACATGATGTCCGTTGTCCTCGTCATCGCTCTTGCCCGTGGTATCTCCGTCCTCATGGCTAGCACCGGCCTCGACGTCTACGTCCTCGACGCTGCCGCCAATGCTCTGGCTGGCCTGTCCGGCGTGATCTTCGCTCCCATGAGCTTCCTGGTCTACTTCGGCCTGTCCTTCCTGATCCCCTCGACCTCCGGTATGGCTACTGTCTCCATGCCCATCATGGGACCGCTGGCTGTTAAGCTCGGCTTCTCGCCCGAGGTCATGGTCATGATCTTCTCCGCCGCCATCGGCGTCGTGAACCTGTTCACCCCGACCTCCGGCGCCATCATGGGCGGTCTTGCCCTGGCCAAGATCGAGTGGACGACCTGGCTCAAGTTTGCGCTTAAGCTCATCGTCGCTCTCTCCGTCGTCTGCGCCGTCATCCTGACCATCGCTTGCGTGATGCTCTAAGTACCCCTTGGGTACCCCACGGAAACCATGACGATCCTGTAAAGGATCACCTGGTCATCGTCTGTCCGGTGGGGTAACCCCACCGGTAGACTCCTACCTTTAGCCTCCTCCCGTTCCGTGCGCGGGGGGAGGCGCTTTTTTGTTCCGCGGTTTTACCAAACCGCGGAACCGGTCGACGCTGCGCGCCGCCCAGGACGACAATTTGTCATTCAAAAGGCAAGGCATGACCAGAAGGTCTATGCCTTGCCTT
>CAUDCB010000252.1 GCA_958447915.1 uncultured Collinsella sp.
CTGCAGATGTTTGCCATTTACTTTGCCCCGTATTACGTGTTCGGCATTTCGCTCACACCCGATTCCAAGTGGACGGCGTGCGTTGTGGCGTTCATCATCAACTACGCCGGTTACTTTGCCGAGATCTATCGCTCGGGCCTGCAGTCCATTCCTCGCGGTCAATACGAGGCTGCCGAGGTGCTGGGCTACTCGCGCATGCAGACGTTTCTGTATATCGTGATGCCGCAGGTCGCCAAGCGTATTCTGCCTGCGATGGGCAACGAGATCATCACGCTGGTCAAGGACACGTCGCTGGCGTTTGCCATTGGCGTGGGTGAGATGTTCTCGACGGCCAAGGCGCTGGTCGCCTCGCAGGTGAGCATGGTGCCGTTTGCGATCGCGGCGCTAATCTACTGGGTCTTTAACTTCGTCGTCGAGATGCTGCTGGGCGCCGCCGAGAAAAAATTGGATTACTACCATGATTAATTCGGTAATGAATATATCGAACGCTCGCAAAGCGTTTGGCGGCAATGAGGTGCTCAAGGATATCTCGCTCGAGGTCAAGCGTGGCGAGGTCGTGGCGATTATCGGGCCTTCGGGTGGCGGCAAGTCCACGCTGCTGCGGTGTGCCACGCTGCTCGAGACACTCGACGGAGGCTCGCTCTCGTTTGGTGACCTTGCCGTTGCGACGGATGCGGGTTCGGGCGCGGTCTATGCGAAGGGCGATGTGCCCAAGCGGGCACGCTCGCGGTTTGGTCTGGTGTTTCAGAACTACAATCTGTTCCCGCACTATACCGTGATGAAAAACATCACCGATGCGCCGATCCGCGTGCTTAAGCGCCCGCGCGAGCAGGCGGAGGCCCGCGCACACGAGCTCATTGCACAGATGGGGCTGACGGGCAACGAGAACAAGGTGCCGTGTGAGCTTTCGGGCGGTCAGCAGCAGCGCGTGAGTATTGCCCGCGCCCTGGCGCTCGACCCGGAAATCTTGTTCTTTGATGAGCCGACCTCGGCGCTCGATCCAGAGCTGACGGCCGAGGTTCTGCGCGTCATCAAGGATCTGGCCGCACAGAATATGACGATGGTGATCGTGACCCACGCAATGCAGTTTGCGCGCGATGTTGCCGACCGCGTGGTCTTTATGGATGGCGGCCGCATTGTCGAGGAGGGTCCGGCCGAGCAGGTTATCGATCATCCGCGCGAGCAGCGTACCCGTGAGTTCTTGAGCCGTATCGAGGGGTAGGCTCAGCTATTTACTCAACTATTAATTGAGGTGAAGCTGCCGCAGGTCTTACGGCCTGCGGCGGCATTTTATTTGCATCGGCGGGGTTCAATAATCGCCTTGCAAGCTCGCCCCCTCCTCTCGCCGCCCGTATCCATACGCGTGCCGAAAGGTCTGCATGGACAGGCGACTGCAAGGGTAGGGTGGTGGCATAGGACATTTGGAGGGTGAGTCGGCTCGGCTGCCGACCGTGCTGCTCCCGGGACGGCATCGACCGCGAACTCTCCCCGTTGGCGTCGCGCATCGCGCGCGACCCTGCAAGGAGGTCATCATGGGTGCTCCCAAGACCGGCAACGTAAGGAACGTGGTGCTCGTAGGCCAAGGCGGGGTGGGCAAGACTTCGCTCGCCGAGGCCATGCTCCACCTTTCCGGTAAGACCGCCCGCCTGGGCGGCCACGACGGCACCAAGCCCACGCTCGACTATGACCCCGAAGAGGTCAAGCGTTCATTTTCTATCTCGACGACCATCGCGCCGATCGATTGGAAGGGCGCCCGCATCAACGTGCTTGATGCCCCGTGCTACCCCGATTTTATCGGCGACGCCTTTGCCGCGATGAGCGTCTGCGAGACGGCGCTGTTCGTGGTCGACGCCGAGGCCGGCCCGCAGCCGACGACGGTTAAGCTTTGGTACGCCGCCGAGGACCTGCGCCTGGCGCGCGCGGTGTTCGTAAACCGCCTGTCGCGTCCCGAGGCCAGCTTTACGACCACGATGGGCCTGCTGCAGGAACGTTTTGGTACGCGTTTGGGTGCTGTGACCCTCCCCTGGGGCGAGGGCGAGGACTTTGACGGCATTATCGACCTGGTGCGTATGAAGGCGCGCCACTGCAACGGCGCCGAGGCAGTTGAGTCGGAGATTCCCGAGGAGTATCGTGCCCAGGCCGAGGAAGCCCACGACCATCTGTGCGAGCTGGTGGCCGAGGCCGACGATGAGCTGATGATGAAGTACCTGGAAGGCGAGGAGACGCTGACACAGGAGGAGCTCGAAGGCCTGCTGTCGAAGGCGATCGCCGAGCGCATCTTTGTGCCGGTCTTTGCGGGCGATTGCATTAAGGAGCAGGGCGTCAACTCGCTGATGGACGACATCGCCACGTACTTCCCGGCGCCGACGGACTACGGCGAGATGCCGCTCATCGACGGCGACTCGCTCAAGATCTCGAGTGACGATGACCGTCCGGTGGCATTTGTGTTTAAGACGCTGGCCGATCCGCAGCAGGGTCGCATCAGCTTTATCAAGGTGCTGACGGGCACGCTTGAGCCGGGCCTTGAGCTGATCAATGCACGTACGCGCAAGGGTGAGCGTCTGGCTCACCTGTATGTGATGTGCGGCCGCGACATGACCGAGGTCGGTCACGCCTATGCCGGCGATATCATCGTGGCGCCCAAGCTGGCGGCCGAGACGGGCGATACGCTCTCGATTACCGGCAAGGTCGAGGCGGCGGCGTTCAAGTTCCCCAACTCGCAGTACCGCATTGCTATCGAGGCCGAGAACCGCGGCGACGAGGAAAAGC
>CAUDCB010000253.1 GCA_958447915.1 uncultured Collinsella sp.
GGTAATCCGTACTTTACGACTGACACCGCCGCGGCCCTTCGTGCCTGCGAGATCGGTGCCGAGATTCTGATTAAAGCCACCAAGGTTGATGGCATCTACGACAAGGATCCCGTCAAGTGCTCCGACGCCGTCCGCTTTGACAAGATCACCTATCACGAGGTGCTCGTTCGCGGCCTGCAGGTTATGGATTCCACGGCTACGGCTCTTTGCCAGGACAACCGTATGCCCATTTTGGTCCTCAACATCGATGGCGAGGACACCGTCAAGCGCGCGCTCGCGGGTGAGCCCGTCGGCACGCTCGTCTATCAGGAGGATTAAGCATGGCAGAGAACATCACCGCCCACATGGACAAGTCACTCGAGTCCCTCAAGCACAACTTCTCCAAGGTCCGCACTGGCCGCGCCAACGCCAACATCCTGTCTGACATCACCGTCGACTACTACGGTGTTCCCACGCCCGTCACGCAGGTTGCCGCCGTTAAGACCCCCGAGGCCCACATGCTGCTTATCGAGCCGTGGGATAAGGCGCTCATTAATGCCATCGTCAAGGCCATCAGTGCCTCCGACCTGGGCATTACCCCCAACTCCGATGGTACCGTCGTACGTCTGCCGTTCCCGGCTCCCACCGAGGAGCGTCGTCGCGAGCTCGTTAAGGAGTGCCGCGAGTACGCCGAGCAGGCCAAGGTCTCCATCCGCAACATCCGCCGCGACTTTAACAACAAGCTCGAGCGCGACGAGGAGCTCACCGAGGACGACGTCCGTCGCGAGCAGGCCAAGGTCCAGAAGCATACCGACGAGTATGTTGCCAAGGTTGAGGAGCTTCTGAAGGAAAAAGAAGCCGAGGTCATGGAGATCTAAGGTGCAATACGACGAGCATAAACTGGTCGAGTACTTTGCCGACGCCCCTGCGGGCGTCGGTTTTTCCGACCTTGACCTCAATAACATTCCGCACCATATCTCGTGCATCATGGACGGCAATGGCCGTTGGGCCACGGCGCGCGGTCTTGCCCGCACCGAAGGCCACAAGGCCGGCATCGTCTCGCTCCGCGAGATCATTACCGCCTGCGTGCGCCTGGGCGTCGACGTGCTTTCGGCCTATGCATTTTCGACCGAAAACTGGAATCGCCCGCAGCACGAAGTCAACGTTCTGATGCACCTGTTTGCCAAGACGTTTATCGATGAGCTACCGCTGCTTAAGCGCGAGAATGTTCGCGTTGTCTTTTTGGGCGATATTTCCGCGCTGCCCAAGAAGACCCGCGACGTCTTTGAGCGCGGCCTTGCCGAGTGCGCCGGCCATACCGGTATGACGCTGGCGCTGGCCGTTAACTACGGTGCCCGTGCCGAGATCACCCGCGCTGTCCGCCAGATCGCGCTTGATGCGGCTGCTGGCAAGATTGATCCCGCCGCTATCGACGATGATATGGTTGCTTCGCACCTGTACACCGCCGGTCTTCCCGATCCGGAGCTCGTGATTCGCACTTCTGGCGAGTTGCGTCTTTCGAACTACCTGCTGTGGCAGGTTGCCTATTCCGAGTTCTATGTCACCGATACCTATTGGCCCGACTTTGATCGTTGGGGCCTTGTCGACGCCATTTTGGCCTACCAGGGTCGCGACCGTAGGTTTGGTGGACTGAGTAAGACCGAGGAGGCTTAATCGTGTCCGAACGTCCAAAGGCATCCGCTCCCAAGGCGCCTACTTCCGCGAGGCCAGCGCGTAAGGCTGCCACTGCAGGAGTGCCTACAGCGAAGGGCGGCTCCGGTTCGTGGCTGGCGGGCTTTATCACCCGCGCCGCCGCCGGTATCGTCTATGCCGTTGTCTTTATCCTGTGCCTGGTTTTGGGTATTGTTCCCACGGCCATCTTCGTGTCCGTCATGAGCGGTCTGTGCTGCTATGAGTTCTTCCGTATGACGAGGCTCGATGGCAAGGTTGCCAACGAGCGCCTTGGTATCGCTGCTGCCGTGCTCTTTCCGCTCTCGGCACTGGGCGATTCGCTGCTGTTGAACGCCCTGCTGTTCGCTTTGATGCTTGCGGTTGGTATCTGGTATGTCTGGTCTCCGCGCACTCGCATCTCTGATGTTGCCGTGACGCTCATGGGTCCTATCTACACTGGCTTTATGCTGTCGGCCATCGTGCTGTTGCGCGATGCCGTGCCCGGTTTTGCCGGCGCCCTGCTTTCGGTGGGCGTTTGCGCGTCCCTTTGGGTCTCCGACTCGTTTGCCTACATCGTGGGCAGCCGCATCGGTAAGCATAAGATGGTTCCCAAGATCTCTCCCAAAAAGAGCTGGGAAGGCTTTGTCGGCGGCATTTTGGGCGCTGTCTTGATCTGGCTCATCCTGTGGGCAACGCACTTCTACAAGCTGAGCCTGCCCTATGCACTGCTGTGCGGCGTGGTCGTCTCCATCCTGGGCGTTATCGGCGACCTCATCGAGTCGCGCATCAAGCGCGGTGTGGGCGTCAAAGATTCCGGCAATCTCATCCCGGGCCACGGCGGCATGCTCGACCGCAGCGATTCGCTCATTTTTGGCTGCATTACCGCGCAGCTGCTACTGATGATCGGAGGCGTGCTGTAATGGCGTATCAGACCACCTACGGTCCCGACGGGCGTCTTCGTGTTGCCATTCTGGGCTGTACGGGTTCTATCGGCGCTCAGGCGCTCGACGTGTGCCGCCAGCATGCCGATCGCCTGCAGGTGACGGCGCTGTCCGTTAACTCCAGCACCTCCGAGC
>CAUDCB010000254.1 GCA_958447915.1 uncultured Collinsella sp.
CTTTTGGTAGATGGACCAAAAGTGCTTGGACCGGCCATAAATCAGGAAGCCCTCCAGGCCAATGCGGTTGAGCTCGTCGGTGAGCGTCTTGATAGTCTCGGCCAGATAGCGCTCGCGAACCTCACGCGACTCTGCCACCATGCGCGCGATGCGCTGGTAGGCGTCGGGCTCCAAATAGAAGAAGGACAGATCCTCGAGCTCCCACTTAATAGAGCTCATGCCCAGGCGGTCGGCCAGGGGCGCGTACACGTCCATAGTCTCGCGTGCCTTAAACAGGCGACGGTCCTCGCGCAGGGCGGCGAGCGTGCGCATATTATGCAGGCGGTCGGCGAGTTTGACGATGATGACGCGAATGTCCTTGGACATGGCAAGGAACATCTTGCGCAGCGTGAGCGCCTGCTTCTCGTCCATGCTGTCGACTTCGATGTTGGTGAGCTTGGTCACGCCGTCGACGAGCTCGGCAACGGTTTCGCCAAACAGGCCGGAAACATCGGCGAGCGAGGTCTCGGTGTCCTCGACGGTATCGTGCAGCAGCGCGGCGCACACCACATCGCAGTCCATCTTGAGATCGGCCAAAATGATGGCCACCTCGACGGGATGGTTGATGTACATCTCACCCGAGCGCCGCTTTTGGTTGCAATGCTTCTCGGCAGCAAAGCAGTAGGCCTGCTCCACCTTGGAGAAGTCATCCTCATTCATTTATTTGAGGCACAGACGCTCCAGCTTGTCGTAGCTGTCCGCCATAATCTCGGGCGGCAGCTCATCGGCATGCTTATAGTGCTCCATCTCCGAAAACGGCTGGAGGGTGGAATCATGGGCGGTACGGGCTGCGGCATCCATCGAGGTCCCCTTCCCCTAGGCCCGCGGTACGATCGGGCGGTTAACTTTGGCTAGCATATCAGAAGCGCACGAATCGAGCGCCCAGCTCCGGAAAGCCGAAAACT
Organism: uncultured Collinsella sp.; assembly: GCA_958447915.1. Taxonomy (GTDB): domain Bacteria; phylum Actinomycetota; class Coriobacteriia; order Coriobacteriales; family Coriobacteriaceae; genus Collinsella. The sequence continues at coordinate 945 of CAUDCB010000254.1, forward strand.
CCATGCGCGAGCGCAAGCCCTCCAAATAGCGAATTGACCTGCTCAATTGCACGCGGCCGGGGTTTTCGGCCATCGCGATGCGACGAGTGTCGTCAAACCCCGAAACTCGACAGAAACCAAGCTCTTCGAAGATTCCCAGGCCGCTTTCCACCGAACGCTCGTCGACCGGCGTGCGAGCATCGATGGCAAGGCACATCTGCGCAATGTCGATATCGCTCGCGCTAAAGGAATCGTCCCCGGTTTTGCCGCGGTTGGAGCGCCACATGGTCTGCAGCGCGCGATAGAGCGTGACGAGCTCGTCGCGCTCGGGCGCATAGCAGTCGAGCAGGCGCTCGTTAATGCGGGCGTCGCGCGACGAATAGAGCAGATGAATCACGGCGGGCTGGCCATCGCGGCCGGCACGTCCGCTCATCTGGTTGAACTCGATGGCGCCAAACGGCATGTGGTAGAGCACGACATGGCGGATATCGGGCAGGTTGACACCCTCACCAAAGGCGGAGGTCGAAACGATGCAACTGAGGCTTCCGTCTCGGAATGCTTCCTCCACGCGACGGCGATCGGAACGCGCAAGCCCCGCGTTATAGAACGCGATATGGGTTGCGCAATCGGGCACACGCTTGCGCAACGTCTTGGCGAGCGCCACGGACTGGTCGCGCGAATTGACGTAAATGACGGTCTTCTCCCCCGTCGCCACGATCGACACCAAACGGTTCTCGCGGCTCGCAAGGTCGCGGTCGTCCTCGAGCTGCAGGTTCTCGCGCACTGTCTCGTCGACCACCGTGCGAGTGATCGGCAACATGCGGGCAAGCTCGGCCACGACCGGAGCCGTCGCGGTGGCCGTCGCAGCCATAACGACCGGGTCGCCCAGGGCTTTGAGGATATCGGGCATGTCAAGATAGGCGCTACGGTCGCCGCCCTTGGCAAGGCCGGCGTGGTGCGCCTCATCGATAACGACAAAGCCGATGCGGCCCGAACGCGCGAAACGGTCACGGTGGATAGACAGGAACTCGGGCGTCGTGAGCACGATACCGGTGCGGCCCGAAGCTAGACCGGCGAACACGTCATCGCGTGCGGCCTCCACGGTCTCGCCGGTCAGCACGCCAACGCCAATGCCAAGCGCTGCCATCGTCGACGAGAGGTGATAGGCCTGGTCGGCAACGAGCGCACGCAGCGGATAGACAAAGATGCTCGAACGTCCGCGAAGCACCGCCTCACGCGCGGCATGCACATGGAAGATGAGCGACTTGCCGCGCCCCGTTCCCATAACGGCCAGAACACTTTGGTGATCGGCCAGGGCATCGAGCGCCTCGACCTGCGCGCGGTGCGGCTGGTTCGAGCCGATAAAGCTATGGATAAGCGAGCGCGTGATCTCGGTATAGGAAAGCTGGGCGAGCGTCTCGCGCTTACGCGACTCCAGACGCAGACCAGAATCCGCCGGTTGCACGCCGCGGCGAAGTTCACATGCCGGATCGTCGATATTGGACGCCGTGGTATCGCGCACCAAGACATCTTTGATCATGAGCTTGGGCTTCACACGTCCCTGCCAATGCTCGGCCACGGCCTCGAACACCAAGTCGACGGCGCTGTCGCAATTGATGAGCCTATCGATCTGCGGCACGCGGAACATGATGGCCGGCACGCTCGCGGCGCCATCGGTCGCCACAAAGCGCATGTGCTCGCCGGTTTTGCCCACTACGGCGCGATCGCACATCGTCACGCCCTCGGCGGCCAGCAGCGGCACCTTGTTGCCCTGGCCAAACGGC
>CAUDCB010000255.1 GCA_958447915.1 uncultured Collinsella sp.
CTTGATGCTCGTCTGCACCTTCTCAATCTCGCCGGCAGACGGCGCCGCATCGTCGCCACGGGTCAAGTCATCGAGCCGCCTCTTCAGATCGCGGGCGATGCTCCGGAGTTCCTGCCAGGTCTTGCGGCGGATGTCGTTGAGGGCATCCCCCGCCCACTGGATGAAGTGGAACGGGTCCACGCATCTCTCGGCGTTGGGAAGGTACTCCGCCATGCACTGATCGATCCACTTGGCACCGTCGCCGGAAACGGCCTTGATGGAGCTGCGCTGCTCGGGCGTGTGCATCTTCAGGAACTTCTCGAACATGTTCATGCCGTACCCCTCGTGCCCAGACGACGGTGTTGGTGTCATGGTTGGCGACGACGGTGATGTACTTGTAGCCCTTGCGGTAACTGGTCTCATCGACGCCGATGCGGACGAGCCCGTCGAGGCGCCGAGAAGGATCCGGCTCCAGATCCCCAAGGGTTCGGGAGATGCAGCGGCCGACGGTCTTCCAGTCGATCAGGAGGAGATCGGAGACGGTGGAGCGCGGAAGATGCGTGGCGAGCCAAGTCGCGGTGCGGTCGAAGGCGGCAGTGAAGCTGGAATCGTGATAGGCCCAGGGAACCGCGGCGACGACTACGCCGTGCTCCGGGCATGAGACGCGGGGGGTCGAAGCACGGATGAAGATCTTCATGCCGTTGAAGTCCGAGGCGCGCCAAGTCCTTAGGTCCCGGTTCTCCTCATAGCAAGGCAGGACCGGCCGCAATGCGGGCAGAGGCAGCGGTAGCGCTTGTGAACGGTGGCGTGCAGACAGAGGAACGGCTCGACGTCCTCCGTTTCGAGGATATCGGGCTCGGTGAAAGACGCCTGTTTGACATTAAAGAGCATCCCCCATAAAGTACTCGCTCGGGCCATGTGCATCTCGGTTGTAGTTTGGAAGCTAACCATACAGATGCCATGGTCCTTTTGCTTGTGAGCGCGCCCAGATTTCGTGAGGCCGTCCTCAGGGAGGGCTCCGCCCTCCCTGAAACCCTCCCGCACTCGCCGCCGTGAGGCTCGGGAGGATCAGCCAAGGGCGCTGACGCGCCCATGACTTCTCCTCCCAAGCCCAAGGCTTGTTCCTTGTGGGGGCGCGTCAAGGCCTCTCCGCCAATGAACGGCCTCCTCCCCGACGCTGCGCGTCGGGTTCCCTCCATTAAATGGCTCCGGGCCTTGACCCGAGACAGCCTCGGACTACCGCGCAACGACGTAATCCGAATTCGAGGAGTGGATAAGCTCAGAGAAATCAACGTTGCAGGATTCGCCCGCAGGACATAGGATGCGCAAATTCCTTCTGCATCAGGGGGTTCAGCCCCGCATCGAGGCGATGCCTACCCACATGTATGCACGAAGCCTCGTTTTATGAAAACCGCCCCTTGTTTTACCGCCTGCCGGAAGCGATGGGACGCTTACTTCTGTAACTACGGCTGAGGACATATATAGAGGGGTCCGAACCCAAGGTTATGACGGTCTTTGTTCTTGCTATTTCTCCTGCGAGATTTCCTTTTCCGGATTAAGCCACACACTGCCTGCCGGAGAGCAATTCAAGATGCGGTTCTGGATCCAGCGTTCAGGATGTCGGACGCGTGCATCTGCAATCACTTTCTGACGTCGGGCCAAGATGTTTGCTTCTTTGCCGATATCTCTGTCATTCGGCGTGATGTAGTTAATCCCGCTGTGATACCGTTTCCCGTTGTAGTCTGCGACGTAGTGGGCAAGCCAGTCCCTAGCCTCCTGCAAGGAGTGAAAACCGCCAATGGGATAGGAGGCTCGTCCCGTGTACTTTAAAGTGCGGAAAAAAGACTCGGAATAGGGATTGTCGTTACTTACGCGCGGTCTGCTGCGCGATGCCAGTACCCGATAGGCAGCCAAGACTCCCAGCGTCCCGGCGGCTTTCATTGCTGCACCGTTGTCCGAATGCAGGACCAACTGGCGCGGCTTGATGCCTCGCTGACGAAAGGCCTTTCCCAAAAATTCCTTCGCATACGTTTCGTTGTCGGCGTCGTAGACCGCTTGGTGCACAATCTTGCGGGTAAAAATATCCGCAATCACATAGGCATAGAAGAACTCACCAGTAGCTTTTGCGTTTCTCAGGTACGTGATATCCCAAGTCCAAACCTGTCCGGGTCCAGTTGCCTCAAAGGAACTGGGGCGGTGCGCACGATGAGGTGTCCGGGCTCGACCGCGAGGAGCATTGAGTTTTTGTTCTTCCATGACGCGATAGATCGTACGCAAAGAACCGTAGTACTCTCCTCGATCCAAAAGAACATAGAAAGCCTGGGGCAGACTCAAATCAACTACGTCGGCACTACAAAAGCGCGAGGCAATTTTCTGTCTCTCCGCTTCGCTCAAGGCTCGTTTCGAGCGCGGTCGCGGGGCTGCCTGCGCGCGAGCAGCCTTGGTGCGCCGATCTTCCCGTTCGGGATCCTGTTGCCAGCGCTGATAGGTTTTAAAGCCAAGACCCAAACATTCGCAGGCTTGTTCCAATCGGGCACCAGCTCTATGAGCGGCAGTGATCAACGCGCAAGCTTTACGGCGATCCGGAGGGCTGATCAATTGTCCTTTTTTCCCCAGATCGCCTCGGCTTTTTTTTTGACAACACCAAGAGGGCAGCCGTCTCAGCCAGGGCTTTGTCTTTTCGCTGCAATTCATACATCAGCTGCTTG
>CAUDCB010000256.1 GCA_958447915.1 uncultured Collinsella sp.
TGTTTACAAAAGCAACCTGGTAATCAGTGCCCTCAGTCAAAACGGGACTAGTAACCGATGTGCGTATTTCACCGCCCGTATAAATATAAGGCCCAGAAAGGTCAATGCTGAATAAACTGGGTTTTAGCCTCTTTTCAGATTTCAATATGACGGGAATACCGTGCACAGTTTTATAGTTAGCAGAGTCAGCAGGAGTATATTTCACTGTGAAGGAGGCAATTTCACCAACCTCAAGAATCCTACGCTTAACATTTCCTTCCCAAGAAAACCCCTTAGGCAGATCAATATCCTCGAGCGCCTCCCCGAACGCACAGTCGATAGGGACTGGGGCCTCGTACTTAGGAACAGCTTTCTCGATTGCAAATGTAAAAGAAACGCTTTGGCCGATACAGGAACCTTGGCCGATAACTTGCAGGTGCGCCTCTCCGGCGTTTACATTAGAGTCGTATTCGCAGAGATAATCTTCGCCCTCAATGAGATCGCTAACGATTTTTTTCTTGTGTTCCGAACCATCGTATACAACGGAAGATGTATCCACAGATACTGTTGCAGGTGTTAAATCCTTTTGCCAGATATAGGTGCCGCCATCTCCCTTAATCTCATCAAGGGCACGATATGAATGCCCATTAGCGAGATTGACCCACTTGCCAGTAAATAGTTCGGAATTCCCTGGCGTGCAAAACGTCTCATCTGACTGAGATCTATAAACACTGAAGCCATTTCCAACGCTAATTCGCTTTAATAAATCTACGCTTCGGAACATATAAGCATTATCAGTATAATTTTTAGAACTAAACGTAAGCCCTGAAATATCCAGCGTCTCTAACGAGCTGCAGCCGCTAAAAGCATGATAAGAACTCTTCAATTCAGAAGGAAACGCACCCGGCATCAAAAAAGTTGTCAGCTTTTTATCGCCACAACAAACATATTCAATGGCCTCAAGAACGGGAGAGGAGAAGCCGCGCAAATCGACGCACTTCAAAGCCCCACAGTCTTTAAACGTATCTTTGAGACACCAAACCCTCGTCTGTCCCAAACTACCTAAAGAAACGGATTCGAGCTTATTGCAATCCCCAAATGTGGACTCCAGGCTCTTAAGCGAACGAGCCTTTAAGTTTCCAAACTTTACACTTTCAAGTTGGCTACACCCATAGAACATTTCCTTCATGCTCAATAACTCTGGAACATAAAAAGATGTCAAATCGAGAGACCGAATTGAACGGGATTCGTAAAACATTCGCTCCATATCGGTGACATGCGATGTGTCGAAGGATGAGAAATCAATCCCGACAATGCGAGAATTTTGAAACATACCGCGCATGATAGTTACATTGCCAGTTTCAAAAGAAGTCAGGTCAAGCGTAAGGCCTTTTCCGAAACCGTAAAACATGTAGGACATATCTGTCGCTTTAGACGTATCCAATCCCGACAAATCAGCATTAGTGACATTGCTCAAGCCATAAAACATCCGATTGGTAGTACTCCCCGTCGCGATGACGCCCTTTTCAACTGAGATTGAAGTAATCGAGTCGCTATATTCACGCCAAGGAGCTTTTGTATAATTTTCGAGCTCAGCACTTGCATGATTATTTCGAGGGCGAATGATTAAAGTACCATTCGAATCAATCATCCATTCACAAAGGCCACACTTGGCCCATGAGGCAATCTCATTCTTGGCTTCCAGCGGTTCGATCTGAGAATCCAAAATGGGGCAGTCATCTTCCGCACGCTGCGTCATCGGTTCACAAGCTCCCTCACGGGCATCGACCGAAGAACTTGAAGTCGTCTTAACCTCATTTTCCCCAGAAGAAGCAGGCGAAGCCTCATTCGAGTTGTCCCCAGAGGAGGGGGCATCAACCGAGCCGTCCGCAGCATCCGCATCCTCTTCGCTGGCGGGAATCTCGACGTAGTCGCTCCCCTGCTCCAAGCCAAGAGCGATTGCCCGAACAGGGCACTGCTGGAATAGGAGTGCAGCGGTAACAACGAGCTGAACAGTTACGCATGCGCACTTGCGGAGGGCATTCATTGCAAAGGTCCTTTTTCTCGCTGGGTGTCAATCATCCATAATCAATAATACGCCCGTGCGCGAACCAAATGTTGAGCAACAAATGCGAGCGGCCGTTATCCGACAACGAGCGGACCGGCGCATTTTCTAAATAGGACATATATCAATAAATGTTGCGCAACAAACGTCTACCAGTCTAAAAGTTTTGGGGGAACGCATATGGTTCATCGAGGATGTCCAGCTTCATTTCCCAACCGCCAGCGAACGCGAAAACCTCGTGCAAACTGCGGAGTCAATACGGCCGATCACAAATAACGCGGTAAGATTAATCTTCGAATTACCAACATCGGATTCCTAAAACGTTAACTTTGCAGGGAGATATCTATGAACATCACCGTCGCAGGCCTTGGCTATGTAGGCCTTTCGCTTGCTTGCCTGCTTTCCAAGCATAACGACGTGGTCGCCATCGACATCAACGAGCGCAGAGTTGCCGACATTAACAACAGCGTCTCCCCCATTAAAGATGCCTACATCGAGGCATATCTGGCGGATCGTCCCGCTACCTTACATGCGACCACGGACTCCGCCGCGGCGTACGCAAGCGCGGACTACATCGTCATTGCAACAC
>CAUDCB010000257.1 GCA_958447915.1 uncultured Collinsella sp.
GCCCTGGAGTACGACTCGCGGGCTATTCCGTCCGAAAGTCTATAGAGGAGGCAGACATGCCTTGGAACTACGTTCAACAAGATGACGGAGCTGATTGCGTTGCTCAAGAAGATCATTCATCTGCGATCGAGGTAAATTCAGCATCTCCGAATTTGCTCGACGGCGTCACGTCAATCGACGAAGCTATTCGGCAGACCATAGCGGGCATGCCCAACGCGCTCAGGCTCTTGGAGAACTCATGATGGCGGCTATGCAGCGGAGCGCTCATCCGTTCGCGCCGCTCGTGCTCGTTGATACCGGTTCGCTCGAAGCTATGGCCGCGGCTGCGATGCGCCTACACAGCACGCTGATGACGGTCGGGCGCTGCTATACAACCGACGCCACAGGCGACCGGGCCGCGCTTGAGCTTGGACGCGTCGAGTCCGTACTTGCGGGTGCATTCTGTACAGTATTCGGTCAATCGCCGGCCGATCGCTTCGCAGGCATCTTTGACCAGGTCACTTATGTGGCCGATCACATGGTCAAGGACCACATCTTTGAGGACGGCAACAAACGCACCAGCCTTGTCTTTGCGTTATCCGTCTTAAGATTCGCCGGCACTCCGGTTGTGCTGTCCGACAGCCCCGAGCCCAAAGACAACCAGTACTACGCCTGGATCCAGGATCTCGTTTCCAGTCGCCGCACGAACAGCGAGCTAGCCGAAGAGCTGCGCCGCGGTTGCGTTGCGCGCACGGACGACCCATCACACGTATAGAATCTAAGCATCCGCACGCCGGTTATTGAATGGATTGGACGCCACATGGAAATCCCCAGCACCCTGTGCAGCAATGTGTACGAGTTTGCGTTTTGCCCCGAGCCCTGTTACGACCGCCTGGTCGACCTCGCCGATCCCGAGGACTGGGGCCCCAGCAACCGCATCCTCAAAAACTACTTGTCGTTTTCGTTTAGTCGCGCGGTGTTCCTGACCGAGCGCGACGTGGACCAGACCGCGCCGTCCAACCTGCCGCTGGTGTTCGACGACGACCGCTGCCTGTTTAACACCGGCCTGTACACGCGCCGCTACGAGACCATCTACGGTCTGTTTAGCCCAACACCAAGCCCGACGCACGCCAGCGCTGGTTTTTGAAGGGCTTCTTTAAGGAAAGCGACCCCATGCTGGTCTCGTTTGAGTACCTGCCGTGCCGCGTGCGCTTTGCCGAGGACCCCTCCGAGCTGGTCTTTGACTACCGCCTGCCCATCCGCTCCAACATCGACCACATTCTGGGCGACGAGGAGAACCTTACGCGCATCCCCGCCAGTCTGATGGGGGAGGACAACTCGCTGCTGTTGCGCCGCGCCTTTGAGGGCGCCGTCGTCGAGTCCGCCCGCCGCGCCGCCGCCAACTACACGCTCGCCGTGCCGCAGTTCTACGGAGGCCGGATCCAGCTGCTGCTGCCGCTGTGCCTAACCGGCGACAAGCCCGAGCTGGCGCTTACCATCCAGCGCGAGGACGGCTTCTATGCCGCGCGCACCTGTCTCACGCTCGACATGGCCTACAACAACGCGCGACTTATCTGCCGCCCCGAGACCTCGTGGATTAAGCGATAAAGGTTGGTTTAGCTGCGGGTTTGTTGGTTGTCCTGCTTGCGATGGGGCGGGTTTCATCCGCGATTGCGCCCACGAATTTAAAATCGAGGGCAAAAAGTTCTTGGTAAACCACGCGAGGCTATGATAGTATCTCTTTTGCCGAAAGGCGACGGGCGATTGGCTCAGGGGTAGAGCATATCCTTCACACGGAAGGGGTCACAAGTTCGAATCTTGTATCGCCCACCATCTAAAGCGCAGGTCAGAGGTGTTAAGCCTCTGGCCTTTTTCTTTTTGACACCAAGGGTGACACCAAAACTGACACCAAAAAATAAATCGTAGTCGTCTAAGGCGTCATTTTTTATCGCACCCTTTTTGCTGACGCCATTGCACGTTTTGTATTAAACGCATGCGTAATTTCATTGAATTACTCATATGATCCGAGCACAAATGTGGAGACGGGGACCACACGCCCAGAGCTCCTTCCAGCGGATTTCTGTCACACGAGGGATTTTCGACAGAACTCGTCAAGCTATTGGTCAGCGTTTGGTCAGCTTCCGGTACTTACCCGCATGATGCGCCAGTAGATAATCGGCGATGTCCGCAATCCGCACGGCCCGCGGCCGAAACCAGGGGAGGCGCAAATGGACGAAATCGTCTGCGCAAACACCGCATTCCGCTACTGGCGCTGCCCGCCGCAGGTGCGCGACCTCTACCCGCGCCTGCCCAACTCCGAAGACGGCTGGCGAGCTCTATCCCAAGCCCCTTTCGTAACGGAAGTTCTTAAGACGCCAGTCATCACAGCAGCATCAACACGAAGCAACCTACATTCCGAGACAAGACGGAGCATCCGATGGAACAGCGCCTATACAGAGAAGGTTTCCATCGACACGGGTATGGGCTTTAGCGTCACAGACCCTCTTAATACGCTATTCACCATGACTCGAAGCATGTCTTCATGCGACCTAGTTCTGGCTATGTACGAGTTTTGCGGATGGTTCTCAGTTTTTGAACCATCGCCCGCGGTCGACATGTCACTTGAGCAGGCAAAATCAGAAGAAGAGAGG
>CAUDCB010000258.1 GCA_958447915.1 uncultured Collinsella sp.
GGTCAAAGCCCTTGCCCTGCTGATCCTTGCCAGCCTCGATGTACTCGCGAACGCCCTTGGCGAAGACGAGCTGCAGGTCGGTGTTGACGTTGATCTTGGAGATACCCAGGGAGATGGCCTTCTTGATCTGATCCTCGGGGATGCCGGTGCCACCGTGCAGGACGAGGGGCAGGTCGCCGGTCTGGGCCTTAATCTCGCCCAGACGCTCGAAGGAAAGGCCAGCCCAGTCGGCAGGGTACACGCCGTGGATGTTGCCGATACCGCAGGCGAGGAAGTCGACGCCCAGGTCAGCGATCTGCTTGCACTCAGCAGGATCAGCGAGCTCGCCGCTGGAGGTCACGCCGTCCTCGGTGCCGCCGATGCCGCCGACCTCGGCCTCGATGGACATGCCCTTGGAGTGGGCAAGCTCAACGAGCTCCTTGGTGCGGTCGAGGTTAAGCTGGAAGGTCTCCTCGTGAGAGCCGTCATACATGATGGACGTGAAGCCGGCCTCGATGCACTTGAAGCAGTCCTCGTAAGAACCGTGATCGAGGTGAAGGGCGACGGGAACGGTAACGCCCGTGGCCTCGACGGCAGCCTTGACCATGTCGGCGCAGACCTTGAAACCGCCCATCCACTTAGCGGCACCAGCGGTGCACTGAAGGATCAGCGGAGACTTGGCCTCCTCGGCGGCCTGGAGAATAGCCAGGGTCCACTCGAGGTTGTTGGTGTTGAAGGCACCGAGACCGTACTTGCCGGCCTCGGCCTTCTTGAGCATGTCTGCTGCGTTGACGAGCATAAAAGAAACCTCCTGTAAGGTTGCTCCGATAACGCCTGAGATTTTACCACGGCGCACCCGAGCATAAACGTTCGTTTGTTCACGAATATCGTCCAAACAGACTTTTTTTGACCGTTTGCCCTACTGAATCGACCCGTTGGGGAAAAATAGCTTGACGTTTGGACGCTTCTCGTGCTTCAAAGCCGACCATTAAGCTACATCTGCATGAAAGGGTTCTGCATGAGCTCGCGTGCCATGGTGGTCGAATCGCCATGGCCGGTTAGGCAAACGGTATCGGGCGGAAGAAGCCGGGCGAGCTTGGAGAGCGAGCGCAGAATCGCCGCCTCGTCGCCACCGGCAAGATCGGTGCGGCCGTGGCTGCCCGGGAATAGCGTGTCGCCCACAAAGGCAATGTTTCCCTGCTCGGTGGCAGCAAACAAGACGATCCCGCCCGGCGTATGCCCTGGCGTCTCGATCACCTGCAGGCAGATATCGCCCACCTCGATAGCATCGCCCTCGGCGAGCAGGCGCGTCGGCTCCCCAGGGTCAGGCGTTTCAATGCCCCACATAGCTCGCTGTTCCTCGATGTTCGCATGCGGCACCGCCACATCCTTAGCACACAGCTCATACTGGCAGTACTCGCCAACGGCGGTTCGCACGCCGGCAACACCGCCAACATGGTCGGCATGGCCATGAGTGCATACGGCGCCAAGCACGCGTACGCCGGGATGCTCGGCTCGAATATGCTCCACCAGGCGCTCGCCTTCCCATGCGGGGTCGATAATCACGCACTCATTGTCCGAAATAACAGCATAGCTATTGGTCTGAATGGGACCGTTTACGAGCGTCTCGATCTCGACCGATCCCTTGGGAGTTAAATCCAAGGACACAGCGCTCATGTCCCTCTCCTCTCTATAGAACTCGAGGCATCAAACGATGCCTCGAGTGTAGCGAATATCGATAATGTGACACGTTCGTCGCAACTAAACGCGGCGCTTAAGCTGAGCCCCACCCTCACCAGGCATCAAACGGCGTGCGTCATAGACCGAGTCGACGCTGCTGATAGAGGCCAGCAGCGGATCCAGACCACTCGCGTCCGAGATCTCGACCATAAAGCGCAGGGTTGCAATACCCTCGCGGTTGGTCGACGTGGCGGCAGAAAGGATATTGCCGCCCGCATCGCCAATGGCAATAGTGACATCCTTGAGCAGGCCCATGCGGTCCAGACACTCGACCACGATCTCGACCTGGAAGAGGGTGTCGGCAGCGCCGTCCCACTCCACATCGATCATGCGCTCGGGATGTTCCATAAGACCCTTGACGTTGGGGCAGTTGGCACGATGCACCGAAACGCCACGACCGCGCGTGATGAAGCCGACGATGTCGTCGCCCGTCACGGGGTTGCAGCAATGAGCCAGACGGACCAGCAGGCCGCTGTTGCTCTCGCCCTTGACGATAATGCCGTTACTGGCGCTCTTGCCGCGCTTTTGCGGCTTGCGGTTGGAGCCGCGAGCGGGCTGCTTCACGACCTCGGCGATAGCCTCGGCCTTGGTGAGCTGTTCCTCGGGCTTGGGGTCCAAGATTTGCTCGACCTTATTGCCCACAGCGCGCGCGGCAACCTTGCCGGCGCCGACGGCAGCAAACAGGTCCTCGAGTTGCTTGAAGTTAAACTGCTCCGCCACGGCGTTGAGCGCACGCGTCGAACGCGGCGTAGAAATGCCATAGCCACGCTTACGCAGATCCTTGGCCAGCATATCGCGACCGGCGGCAGCGTCGTCGTCCTTAGTCGCGGCGGCAAAGTAGCGACGGATC
>CAUDCB010000259.1 GCA_958447915.1 uncultured Collinsella sp.
GTGCCCGAAAGACGCGTATCGCGACCGATGCAGATGTCCGGGCCAAGAAACTTGGTCGCCGCGCGACCTAGGCGAAACGCGAGATCGCACGAGAGGTCGGCGTTGGCGACGCCACGGACGCCATCGGTACCGAAGATGTTCTGGGGCATAGGATCGCTCCTTCCCAAGTGGGCAAAACGAAGCCGCCCACCCTAGTCGAAAAGAAAAGCGGGACCCACCGAGCAGTCGGTAGGCCCCGCTTGTACATTGTATCTCGTAAGGAGATAAAACCTTAGCGCTTGGAGAACTGGGGAGCGCGGCGGGCCTTCTTGAGGCCGTACTTCTTGCGCTCGACCACGCGAGCATCGCGCGTAAGGAAACCGGCCTTCTTGAGGTCAGCACGGTAATCGCCAGCGTTCAGAAGAGCGCGAGCGATGCCCAGGCGCAGAGCGCCGGACTGACCGGAGATGCCGCCGCCATCGCACAGAGCGATAACGTCGAACTGACCGGCGGTGTCGGTCACCTTGAAGGGAGCAAGGGCGTTCTCAACGAGCTGATGACGGCCGAAATACTGCTCGGCATCACGCTTGTTGATGGTCACCTTGCCGGTGCCGGGGACGAGACGGACGCGGGCGACGGCGTTCTTACGACGGCCGGTACCCTGGTAGACAACGGTGTTCTCAGCCATCTTTAAGCCTCCAGCTCAATCTTCGTGGGGTTCTGGGCAGCGTGCGGATGCTCGGCACCAGCGTAGACCTTAAGCTTGGTCATCTGGGCACGGCCGAGGGTGGTCTTGGGCAGCATGCCGCGAACGGCGCGCTCGATGACCTTCTCCGGGTGCTTCTCCATAGCCTGGCGGAAGCTCTCAGCCTTGAGGCCGCCGTTGTAGCCGCTGTGGCGATAATAGGTCTTCGTGTCGGCCTTGTTACCGGTAAGCTGGACCTTATCGGCGTTGATGACGACAACGAAGTCGCCGCAATCGCTGTTGGGCGTGAACTGGGGCTTGTTCTTACCGCGCAGGATCATTGCGATCTGGGTGGCAAGACGGCCCAGGACAGCACCATCGGCGTCGACGAGAACCCAGTTGCGCTGGACCTCGCCCTGCTTGGCGTAGTGAGTCGATTTCGAAATCACTTAGACTCCTCCATGTACAGTACGTGTTGTTACAGAGATTCACGGGGCTCTGCAAGTAACCCGTCCATATTACCCCGCTTGCCGCTCGAGTCAACAGGTATTTTGGCTCCGACCAGAGTTTCTGCACATGTCATCCATGGGTCATGACGTCGCGACACTAGCGCTCGACAAATGCCTCGATATCGCTCAGTAGGCGCTTTGCCTCCTGGCGGCCCTGAATATACAGGTCGAGGAGCTTTGCCGGATCATGCTCAACGTGACCGACCTCGACCGGCTTTTGCGGAGCAACGACCAGCGCGCGGCCCTCACGCTCATACTTCCATAGATGCATGCGCTGGATGTTATAGCGGTCGTGGCGCGTCTCGATAGCCTCGAGCAGGTAGGGGTAGTCGGCATAGCGAGCGCGTGCGGCGGGCATAAACTCGTAGGGCTTTTTCTCGTACGAGCGGTCCTGCGTGACAATGACAACCGCGCGATCGAAGCCCGCCTCCTCCAGCACGTGCTCGACGGGGACCGAATCGGCTACGCCGCCGTCGACGTATTTGTGCCCATCGATCTCGACCGGCGGCGTCACCAGCGGCAACGAGGTCGAGGCGCGCACGGCGTCGAGATCGAGCACGGCGCTTTTGACCGGGAGGTACGCGGCGGTTCCAAAGAGCATGTCCGTCGCGACGGCGTACATCTCGATGGGGCTCGCGTCGAACGTCTCGTTGTCAAAGGGGTCCAGGCGGTCCTGGACATCGTTGAAGATAAAGTCGTAACCCACGATGGAGCCCGTGGACGCAAACGATGCGGCGCCCATGAAGCGGTTGTCGTTGCAGAAAGCCAGGTTGATGCGGTTGGCACGGCCGATCTGGTGCGACTTGTAGTTCACGCCGTTGAGGGCGCCGGCCGATACGCCATATACCGCCGGAATCTCGACGCCGGCCTCCATGAGAACGTCGAGTACGCCTGCGGTAAATTGCCCGCGGAAGCTGCCGCCCTCCAAAACGAGCGCGACCTTGCCGGCGTTCTTTGCCTTATCTTCTGCAGTCATGTTGACCTCCTGCGATTGCGTTTTGGCTTTCTTCTACCCAGTTTTGGAATGGAGGGCGCATGGGTTTTGGAGTTGAGGAGATGGAGCGGAAAGCGCGTCCCAGTTTGAGGCGGGATTCCGGGATGAACTTTCCGCCTGAGCAGGCATCCGGAAAGCATGTCCCGTTCTGGGCGCGAATTCCGGGATGGATTTTCCGCCTGGGCCGCCATTGGGAAAGCGCGTCCCACTCTGCGTTGCTGCGGCGTTTTCTTTACGCCTGCGCCCTGCACAGAGTTCGATTCTTCGCGGTATGGGGCTTGCGTTGAGGCGGGGCATGGGTCACCGGAGCTAATCGACATCGCATCGATATCTGGCTGGGGCATTGCGCGGAGAATCCGCGTATTTGCTTCGCAAATCCGCACCGGCTTCGGCCGCCT
>CAUDCB010000260.1 GCA_958447915.1 uncultured Collinsella sp.
CCCGATATCGTGAGCCAAGGCACCGTCACGGCTATCGCCTCGGTGGCAAACTCCGACTCCTCCTCCGGGAGCGGCGGCAGCGTGACCTTTAACGTCGACATCCTCATCGAAGCACCCGACAGTCGCCTTAAGCCGGGTATGACTGCCGAGGTCTCGGTAGTGACCGAGAAGCTCGACGACGTGGTGATGGTGCCGACCATGGCGCTGATGACCGAAGATGGCGAGCACTATTACGTCAATCTGGCCACCGATTCGGAAGGCAAAAAGACGCGCCGCGTGAAGGTGACCGTCGTGACGCAAAACGATAACGACGCCGTGGTCGGCAAAACGCAGGTCAAGCGCGACGACCAGGGCAACGAGATCAACCCAGACGTCCCGGTTACCAAGCTACGCGACGGCGACACCATCGTGACGGATACCGGCACAGGCATGACGGCAGACGGCGGCGACAACATGCCTGCCGACGAGGGCAAGTAATGCGTCCCGTCATCGACATCCGCAACGTGCACCGCATCTTTGAGAGCGAGGCCGGTTGCGCCCACATCCTGCATAACGTAAGCCTGGCAGTAGATCCCGGTGAGTTCGTCGCCATCACCGGCCCCTCGGGCTCGGGCAAGTCGACGCTCATGAACATCCTGGGCTGCCTGGACAAGCCGACGGCAGGCGATTACTACCTGCAGGGCCTCAACGTGGCGGAGCTCGACGATGACGAGCTCACCGAAGTCCGCGCCCTGAGCATCGGCTTTGTCTTTCAGAGCTTTAACCTGCTGCCGCGCCTGACGGTGATCGAAAACGTCATGCTGCCGCTGTCGTACACCAACGTGCCGCGGGCTCAGCGTGAGATGCGCGCCGTCCATGCGCTGCAAGCCGTCACGCTGCCGGTCGACCATTGGGACCATCGCATCTCCGAGCTCTCGGGCGGACAGATGCAGCGCGTCGCCATCGCGCGCGCCCTCGTCAACGACCCGCCCATCATCTTGGCCGATGAACCGACGGGAAACCTGGACTCCGCCACCGGAGCGCTCGTGATGGAGACCTTCCACAAGCTCCAGGAGCGCGGCAAGACCATCGTGCTCATCACGCATGATCCCGGCATTGCCGCCGAGGCCGACCGCGCCGTAACCATTCGCGACGGACGGATTCACGACGGCGCATATATCGCGCATACACCGAATACGCTACGCGGGGCCGTCAACAATCTGCGCGTGATTTCTACAACCACCAATCAGCCGAAAGGAGCGAAGGCATGAGCACCCGCGATCTTGTCCAAGAAGCCCTTCACTCGCTCGAGGCCAACAAGGGACGCAGCCTGCTCACCATCCTGGGCATCGTCATTGGAATCGCGTCGGTCATAGCCATGACCTCGCTTATCGGAGGCATCCAAAACAGCCTAGTCAACAGCCTGGGTCTTAACGCCGCCCGCATGGTGCAGATCTATTCGTCCCAAGAGCTCACCGATTCGGACGTCGAGAAGCTTCGCAAGATGGTGCCGCAGATCGAGCAGATCGGCATCGTGGACAGCGCCTATACCGAGTACAAGGCCGGTGACAAAAGCTATACCGTCATGGCGCAGGGCGTCGATAGCGACATGCTCGACGCGGTGGGCGCCAGCAAGCTCGTCGCGGGGCGCACCTACACCCAGGCCGAGTCCCAATCTGGTGCACACGTGGCGCTCATCAGCCGTGGCGGCGCCGACCAGCTGTACGGCAGCGAACAGGACGCAGTGGGCAAGACCATTAAGGTTTCCAACGGTGAAGTGCAGATTGTCGGTGTTATCGACGGCGGCAGCGACTCCATGGGCTCGCTCACGCTATACATGCCGCGCGAGACCATCTCGGGCCTCTTTGGCGACGAGAACCCATCGTTTCCCAGCGTAACGGCGCTCGCCGCCGAGGGCACGGACATGGACGAGTTGTGCAAGACGATTGAATCCAAGGTGCGCGGTATGAAGGGCATCGCGGACGACGACGAATATGACAGCGTATCGGCGACCTCAATGAAAAGCGCCATCGACGCCCTCAATTCCATTATGGGCGCGTTTTCGCTCATCATGGGCGCCGTTGCCAGCATTTCACTGCTCGTGGGCGGTATCGGCATCATGAATATGATGCTCACCAATGTGACCGAGCGTATCCGCGAGATCGGTATTCGTCGAGCCCTGGGTGCCAGCCGTCGCGATATCACCGCACAGTTTTTGGCCGAGTCTTCGGCTCTGTGCATCACCGGTGGTCTGCTGGGCGTCCTGATTGGCTACCTGCTGGCCTGGGGTCTAGCGATGTTCGCCGCAGGTTCCGGCGTGCTTGGCGAGCTCGGTGCCAGCGGTACCATTACGCCGAGTTTTTCGATCGCCACGGTGCTGCTGGCCTTTGCGGTATCGGTCGGCATCGGCGTGATCTTTGGCTTCTATCCCGCCCGCCGCGCCGCAAAACTCGACCCCGTGGAGTGCCTGCGCTACCAGTAATGCAATCCCCCTGAGTTGCGGGGTAATATGGGATGTTTTTGCCGGCATCAGGCCCATTGAATACCGACTT
>CAUDCB010000261.1 GCA_958447915.1 uncultured Collinsella sp.
TTGTTGGACAGCTATTTTACTCTGCAATCGAATATTGAGGCTTCGGGTGAGTTTGTGGACCGCAAGAGCCGGTTTATTGCCCAGCTGGTCCATATTGAGTCCGAGAATGAGGCGAATGCCTTTATCGAGATGGTTCGCAAGCGTCATTACGACGCTCGACACAATGTTCCCGCGTGGATTTTGGTCGATGGACGCGAACGTCAAAGCGATGACGGTGAGCCGAGCCGCACGAGTGGCATGCCGACGCTCGAGGTGCTGCGCGGCGCGGGGCTCAAAAATGTTTGCTGCGTGGTGACGCGCTATTTTGGCGGCACGCTGTTGGGGCCTGGTGGATTGGTACGCGCCTATACCGCGGCGACGCAGGCGGCGGTGGCCGCGGCTCAGGAGGCCGGGCAGATCGTCGAGATGACAAGCGTCGTGCCGGTTGACGTGTATGTGGCCTATCCACAGTATGAGCAGGTGCTTCGCTTGGCGCAGGATTCGGGTGCCAAGGTTTCGGATACCGATTACGCGGATACCGTTACACTTCACTTGGTGTTTAAGGCGGGGGAGCAGGAGCCATTTTGCGCCAAGATGCGCGAGCTTATGGCGGGACGCGAGGAGATCGAGGTCGGCGCTCCCGAATTTGCCGAGTTCTGACGGCGACGGCCGGCGTGCTTTTGGATGGATCCCAAGCGCGCCGGCCGTCGTTTTATGTTGATGCCGTCTACTCGGCGAGCTGCTTTAGCACATCGCAGGCGATCTCGATGGCATCGTCGATGCAACCGGGGCAGCTGCGGAGCGGACCCTTATCCGATCCGATGCCCTTGAGCGTGCCGCAGACGGTCGTCGTGTTCTTCTCGCCAAAACGCTTGGCGATTTCGCGCGACAGCTTGTAGGTCTGGCCCTTGGTCTTGGGGTTTTCCATGCCGTCGCTCATCACGAAGCCCATGATGGCCACGGCGCCCGAGATGGCGCCGCAGGTTTCGGTCATGCCGCCCATGCCGGCGCCAAAGCCCTCGGTGAGGGTAAAGGCGACCTGGGGGTCGAGTCCGACGGCAGGTGCGAGCGTGCAGGCGACGGCCTGCGCGCAGTTAAAGCCACGGGCGTGGTATTCGGCAGCCTGAGCCTGACAGGCGTTGATGTCGAGCTGGGCCGTATCGATTTGCTTCATCGTTGTCTCCTTGGTCACGGTGTACCCGCCTATGGTACCCGTGACGGTGCGTGTAATCATCGAGAGCTTCATGGATGCCTCATTTTTATCTATCGAGCAAATGTCCAAGGCTTGAGATAAATGCCCCGGATCAATTTGTCTCATAACCTACCTTGGGGATGGGTTGAGAGGGGTGCAGGGTAGCGGTATCGTGAACCGAATAAACTAAAACCCAGGCAAGGGAGCTAGATATGAGCGAGCAGACCATCGGTACCACATGTGTTCAGGGCGGCTATCACCCGGGAGATGCCGAGCCGCGTCAGGTGCCCATCTACCAGTCCACCACGTGGAAATACGACACGTCCGAGCACATGGGAAAGCTGTTTGACCTGGAGGAGTCGGGCTACTTCTACAGCCGTCTGCAGAACCCCACGTGCGATCTGGTTGCCGCCAAGATCTGCGAGATGGAGGGCGGCACCGCTGCGATGCTCACGAGCTCGGGTATGGCTGCGAACTTCCTCGCGATCTTTAACGTGGCCGGTGCCGGCGATCATGTGGTCGCGAGCTCTGCCATCTACGGCGGTACGTATAACCTGCTCGCCCACACCATGGGCCGCATGGGCGTGACCTGCACGTTCGTCGCCCCCGACTGCACCGATGAGGAGCTGGAGGCTGCCTTTCAGCCCAACACAAAGCTCGTCTTTGGCGAGACGATCGCCAACCCCGCCCTTGCCGTGCTCGATATTGAGCGCTTTGCCAAGGCCGCACATGACCACGGCGTGCCGCTGATGGTGGACAACACCTTCCCGACACCCGTGATGTGCCGTCCCTTTGAGTGGGGCGCCGATATCGTCACGCACTCCACCACCAAGTACATGGATGGACATGCTGCCTACCTGGGCGGCGTGATCGTCGACCACGGCCAGTTTGACTGGATGGCCCATGCGGATAAGTTCCCGGGTCTCACCACGCCCGACGAGAGCTACCACGGCGTGACGTATGCCGAGAAGTTCGGTCGCGAGGGTGCCTTCATTACCAAGGCAACCGCTCAGCTCATGCGCGACCTCGGCCCCATGCAGAACCCGCAAGCGGCGTTCTTCCTGAACAGCTCGCTCGAGAGCCTGCACGTGCGTATGCCGCGCCATTGCGAGAACGGTCTGGCGGTCGCCAAGTTCCTGCAGGGCCATCCCAAGGTGCGCTTCGTGAGCTATCCGGGCCTGGAGGGCGACAAGTACTACGACATGGCTCAGAAGTACATGCCCAACGGTACCTGCGGCGTCGTGAGCTTTGGCTTTACCGGTGGTCGTGCGGCGGCCGAGACCTTTATGAAGAGTCTTAAGCTCGCCCAGATTGCCACGCACGTGGCCGATGCTCGCACCTGCTGCCTGCACCCGGC